>DIVL01000066.1 GCA_002435825.1 Anaerolineaceae bacterium UBA6133 | reverse complement strand
ACTAGAAAACTTTTTATTCGTTGGAGGTGAGTTTTACTACAACGACCAGTGGAAAACTAACGTGCCAAACTTCCCAACCGAGGGGACAATCTTTTTGAATGGCGGCAAGGCTTGTCTGACGGTCATCTGTGATTACCTGCGCGACCACGGCATCTGCCGCGTGCTTTTACCGGCATATCTTTGCCCAACCATCGTCGACACGTTTGAATCATGCGGTTTGAGCTGCGATTACTACAACATTTCCCCAAGTTTCGCGATAGACATCGATGACCTTGAACGCCAGCTCCGCGACAAGCAATCCGTATATTTCATCAACTATTTTGGCTTCTCCCCTGACGCTAATACTCTGAGTTACTTGTCCGAGCTGCAACATACTGGAAGAATCGTGATCGAGGATAATGCCCAGGCGGGATTTTTGACTCACGTCACAGGTGATTTTGCCTTTAACAGCATGCGCAAACTCTGCCCTTTCGACGGCGGCTACCTGAAAACTACCCTCGACATCAAGCCCTACCTGGAAGCCTACAAAGGCAGAGAAAACCACCGACTGCCGCTGATTCGTCAATACCGCAGCCAGTTGAGAGACTATTTGTTTGAAGATATCGGCGACCCTGAGGCGCTTGAGGCACTATTTACACTGGCTGAGTCCTATTACGCGAGCGATGGCGTAGTTCTGGGGGATGAGCAGGAGCGCCAACAGATTGAACATCTCGATTGGTCAGCCATTAATCAGGTTCGCCGCCAAAACTACACCCGACTCTTGAGCTCAATTGCCGGAATCAGTACAATCTCCCCGATCTTTCCTACCCTGCAGCCTGGGAATATGCCTTTGGGCTTGCCGGTCTATGTCAGCGATGGTTTGCGCGACCAATTGAATGATTATTTGGGTGAGAATGGAATTGGTCTGACCATCCATTGGGAAGATCTGGTCTCGGATCCCCGGCTCAACGGCAACGCGCTTGCGGTGGAGATGACCAGCAACATTCTTACCCTGGCGATCGACCATTACACCAGCCGGAAGCAGCTGGATTTGCTATCTCAAAAACTGGCTGATTTTGACGCTACAGGGGGTCTTTGTTAATCCTGCGGGTTTGCATAATTAGCTTTAACTGACCGATATTCGCTAACTGATACCAAAATACACACAATAAAAGAGAGGCTGCCTATTTCGTAGACAGCCTCTCTTGATTTTCTCTTTGGTTAGGGTAAGGTATTGTTTGCAGCAAAGTCATCGCCCAAAACCACCACGATGTGGATTGGCGCGCTGGGATCATAAGCATAGATCACCCGGTAGGGCTGAGTCACTGCCAGGAAATCAACCAAGTGGTGCAGGGTATAGGGTTTGGCGCCATAAAAAGTGACCGTGGTATACGCTGTGTAAGCGGCATTGCCCTGTTCAACCACATTGATGCCCTGGCTCTTGAGGTATTCTGCGGTTCTCTCAGCCAAACCCTCGGTGCTCGAGCCATTCAAAATGGAAACGGTCGCGCCTTCCTCCGCCAGAACGTTCAGCAATGTGGCAGGGTCCTGTACGTCGATTGCACCGCCACCACCAAAAATGCTGTCGCGCAATTCGCGAATGCGATCCGGGATCGGGCGCAAGATTGCCAAGCCATCCGGGGAGGTGCCAGATGACACGTCCTGCCAACCGATGGCAGAATTGGCGATCTGGTCGCGCGGGATGTCGTTGAGCACTTTTATGCCAAGCTTGATGATCTGGTCGAGGGTTAGGTTGGTACGGATGCCCTGGGAGAGACTGGCATAGAGTTCTGGCGCCCGCTGGATCAGCTTGGGCAGCATATTAAATTCCAGGATGCGATCGCGAATCGCCAGGATAACCTGCTGCTGCCGCTGCGAGCGGGAAATATCACCGCCGGTTGGCTCGCGGTAGCGCACGTATGCCAGCGCCAGGTCGCCCGGAAGCGTATAGGTACCCGGATCCAGCCATTGTGAGAACTTGGTATCAACGATGTTAAGCTGCACTCTCTCAGTTGAAGTGATCTTAACGCCGTCAATTTGATCAATAAAGCTAACGAAAGCCTCAAAATCAATCTGGGCAAAGTAGTGAACAGGTACACCGAGCAGGTTCTCAACGGTCTTGGCAGCCAGCGCCGGACCGCCGCCAGGCAACTGGAAACTTTCGCCGATGCTGTAGGCGGTGTTGATCTTGCCGTAATCCGAGCCGGGAATTTTCACCCACAGGTCGCGCGGAATAGAGAGCATGCCAGCGGTGTTGTTGACCGGATCGAGCGTGAAGAGGATCATGGTGTCGGTCAGCGGGTTGGCGGCATCAGGGCTGCGGGCGTCAATGCCCATCACCAGGAGATTGACGCGGGATTTGCCGTCCCATGCGTCGGGCATGGTAAACGTATCGAGCGGCGGAGCGGTTGGGGTTGGAGTGATCCCGGGTTCAAGCGTGATATTTGGGTCAGCAGTAGACTCGTTCACGATTGGGGCGCCACCAGGATTGAAGATTGTCGCTTTGGCAACAAAATCGCTGGTGAAGCGGAAGAGGAAATATGCCCCAACCAAACCTAAAACTACTAATGCGATTAAGGCTATCAGGGACTTCCCGCGGGGAAGCTCCCACCGTTTCTTTTCAGTATTTTTCATAAGTCCTTTTATCTGGCAAGGCTGTGCTTATCCCGGCATGGGAGGAGGCACGGGCAAGGCTTCCTTCTCAGTGGCACGCCACTTATCGCCTTCATCGATGCGCATGATCAAAATACCATCCCAAATGGGGTATTTTCGACCACAATCCTGGCATATCAGCCAATAGTCGCCGAACATTTCCAGGGTGCCGGCATTCTCTTTTACGCAAACGGGACAAGCCAGTTTGTCGAACAATTCTTTACTGATCACATCAGCCTCCATCATTTACCTTCGGAACATTCTTCCGACGGCGGATAAATTTTACCATAGGGCGGCTTTGGCTTGCCTGGGTTTAGCGGTCGCCAATATCCGTTCCTGGACCGTAATTATACCCATCGGGCCAGGGAACATAGGTGGTATGAACATAATCGGTGAAATAAAGCGCCCCGTCTTTGTAGACGTTCCGCTGCACTGAAACACTCGCGCCATAAACTGCCCAATCCACCTGCTTGATCGTACCTGTTGGCAGGGTTGGGTCCTCGCGATAGATCGGTTCTGGAGGCGGCGTAACGTTGGTGACACCAGTGGTGGTCCAATCCACACTGCGCCCGTCGCTGGTGGAATAAAACTTCCAGGTGAGCGAGGAATCGGTGGCGTAGGTTTCCATCAGAAGCCAATAAGACGTGTCGTTCCGGAATTTGAAATCCACGATGGGCACATAGACAGTGGCATCCAGACCCGCGAGGTTAGTATTCACCCAGCCATTGGAATCTTGCTCATAATAGCTGACGCGATAGGCATGCGGATAACGTTCCACGATCGGGAACCCAGCAAAAAACGCGGTTCGGAAGAGCGTGGTGCTCACCTGGCAAACGCCGCCACCCACTCCCCTTACTGATTGATCGCCAACAATGATGATAGCTTCGGCATAACCGTTTTCCAGGCTGATGTCGGTCAGGTATTTCGCCATCGAGAAGACTTCTCCCGGTGCTACCATGACGCCATGGAAGCTGGCTGCGGCAGTGCGAATATTTTGGAGGCGATCCGCGGAAGAACCATAGAAGTAAGAGTGTCCCTCGTATATCAGTTCGGTGATGCCCAGGCTGGCAGCCGTTGTGTCATCTTTCACTGCCGGTTCAACATCCTGCATGACCAAGGCGGCCTCGTGCCGCCCTGCCTGGAGCTGCTCGATGATCTGGTCCACGCTACGATCGAGGTCAAGACCTTTGCCGATGACGGCGTTTTGGACAAGCTCAATTTCTCTGCGTTCATCGTTAAAAAACATGCGCGCGTTCACGGGTTCCACTCGCAAAGAGGGTGCGATACTGCCAAGGTAATGGAGGAGGGACTGGCGATTGAGGCTGAGCTGATACCCAGCCGTGTCGCCCTCGGTGCTGCGTTCAAGCTGAAGCAAGCTCGCCAGGTCCTGCGCCTTGATCACCCAGGGTCCCACAGCGGAATTTGGATCGGCTGGCTGAATGGTGAAATCCTGGCTGAGAATGCGCTTCGCCAGATCAGCGGTTGCCTGTACATCCATGATCACGGGCATAGTTTCTTCAATAACCAGCGGAATCGTACCGCTTGTTTGGGTCAGAAAATAAGGTTCCAGCTTTTTGAGCGTGGCGGCAATGTCGACCCTGCGCCCCACTTGACCCGCGCTGACTTTCACTTCCGTGCCTTCCAGCGTGATGGCAGCTTCGATCATTGGCTTATCAATCTGCCTGGCAATTTCCTGCAACACAGTGTGCGCTTCGCGCTGGTCGTAGACCACGCTCGGGTCAATGTTTACGCCCGACCGCATGGCAAAGAACTGACCACTCAGATCTGCCAGCAAGCCCTGCCCCCGACCTACCTGGTAAGCTTGCTCAACAGCACCAATCGGCTCAAAGGTGTAGCCCAGTTGAGCGGGGGTGAAAGCCCAGCGGGACTCTCCATCGGTGATGAAGATCTGCCCCTGCTTGGGATACGTCAGGCTCGCGTTGAGTTTGACCACAGCCTGACCAACCGTGAGACCGGAAAGGTCAGTGCCGTTTACGGACACGCCCGGAAAGACGGCGTTTTCATGCTTGGCTTCAAAGGCAAAAACGATCGCAAAAAGCGCTGCCAGCGCCAGGAGAACGCCAAAAATGAAAACAAAACCAATTTGTTTGTTACCATTCGCCCGTTTCGCGGGTATGGAAGGCGCGGGTGCTACCGGAATTTGAGTGGTGTCTTCTGTCATATCATCCCAGATTATAGTTTAGTCAGTTGAGGTTTAGCAACTGAGGCTGTAGGCTTACAGCTGCAGGTTTTATTCCTGTTAACAGACGCTGAAATCGGGATTTGGTTCCCCTTTCCTGGTTTCCTGCCTGCCGCGAGTCGCAAGCACCAAGCTCAGCTGCGCAAGGACAATTCAAAGCTGGTATATAATGGAGCAAGAAGTCAGAATAAGTCGCAAACATCCTCATGAATAAAAACACTCTCAAGCATACCCTGCCGGCAATTCTTACCTGCTGCCTGCTATTTTGCTTCTTCAGCCCCGCCGTTGCCAGTACAGCACCGCAGGAAGCCACCCCCGAGGCGCAACAGCAGCCCACCACCATACCCACCCTGCCGGTAGAACTTTACTCCCAAACTGCCACCCCCGGGCTGGATGGCGGCATTCGCCATACGGTGCTGGATGGGCAATTCCTGATCACAATCGCTGAGATGTACGGCATCACGCTGAACGAACTGCTGACAAAAAATAACCTTACCGAAGACTCCATCATCCTGCCTGGAGATATCCTGATCATCCGTGAGGGTGGTGAGATCAACCTTGGTCAGCCTACCGGCACGCCCGACGCGCCAGCTCAATTCATGACCCCCGTGCCCACCCAGACCCCCACCGCCACACTCGCCCTGGTCCTGGCGGAGCTTACGCCAGAGCCAACGCCCATGGAAGATCCGGGTATTTTCAACCGCATTATGAGCAGTGACGCCAAATTCCTGGCATTAGGGGTATTAGGATTGGTGATTTTCGGGGTTGTCTTGCTGGTAATCAGCTCACGGCGCATCCAGTAGTCAATTCAAATCACAAGATGCGCGCCATCTACCGCCTGGCAGACTTCAATTTGAGTCTCGCGCCCGCTTTTTTCAAGAACAGCCGCTTTTAACCAGCATATAAAATCATCCAAACTGTCCCGTGCTACCAGGTTGACCGTGCAGCCGCCAAAACCCGCGCCTGACAGGCGCGCGCCATAGCAAGCCGGATGACTGGCAGCCAGTTCCACCAGCAAATCCAGCTCAGGGCAGCTGACTCCATACAAATCGCGCAGTGAGGCGTGGCTGGCATTCATCAGCGAGCCAAAACCGGCACTATCGCCTTCTGCCAGATGGCCGATGGCGCGTTCAACACGTTCCATTTCCCCCACAACATGCAAAGCTCGTTTAGCAACCAGCTCGGGAAGCTCAGGTAAGTAGTTTTGCAAAAACTGCGGGGTTACATCCCGCAGAGACGTCAGGCTGCTGCACCAGGTTCGCAACCGCTCAACAGCCTCCTGGCAATCCGCGCGCAGGCTATTATAGGTTGAGGAAGCCAAACTGCGCCGAATGCCGCTATCAGCGATTACAATGGCAACGTTTTTCGGCAGAGGCAGGGTGTGCCATGCGAGACTGCGTGTGTCCAGTGCCAGGGCGTGTCCTGCCACGCCGAAAGCGCAGGCAAACTGGTCCATCAGCCCGGCTTTAACCCCCACATATTCGTTTTCGGCTTTCTGGCAGAGCTTTACCAGCTCCATTTTTGGGACGTCCCACTCCCCAGCAGTCTGCCAGGCGAGCGCAAAGCCAACTTGAACCGCAGCTGAAGAGCTCAAACCTGCGCCAATTGGGATATCTGAGCTGTATCTTACATCTATCCCCTTCACGGGAAGCCCGACCTGCTGCAATGCCCATGCAACCCCGGCAGGATACAGCGCAAATCTAGGCAGCGGAAGACCATTGAGGTCTTTTTTGTCCGCCAGATCCTTGAGTGAGAAGGCAACCTCTGCATTCAGGTCGGCAGCCTGCAGGCGCACCACAGGCTCATCCAACACGTCCACCCGCAGCGTCACATAGCGGTCGATTGCCGCAGGCAGCACCACGCCGTCGTTGTAATCCACATGCTCACCCAGCAGGTTGACCCTTGCCGGCGAATGGATGATGAAACTGTTTGGATTTACAACTTTACTTTGCAGGTTCGCCAGTAATTCGGGCAATTTATTGCGCAAGAGGTCATGTATCAAAGCTGCTTTCTGGGGACGTTTTAAGCGTTTGATGCGAATTTCGCGTTTGAGTGCCGTGCTGTGGTCAGGCATTTCTTCCACGTACACAAGCCTGGAGGGCGCGTTCATGCGCGTGTACTTTGCCCCCGATCCAGCATTATGCTGCTTAAGACGCCTGAAGGGGTCAGTGCTCCAGCCCGTATAGTACCTTCCGTTAGCGCATTCGAGCATGTAGCAATAGTAGGGCATAGGATACCTACCGATTGATCAGGAAGCGGGCGATCGCCATGACGGGTTCGTGAACGAGCTTTCCGATCAGGTCAAAACCCAAACGCGGCCCAAAAAACACCAAAAAGAGCAGGATCATGGGGCTGTAGCGCCGAATGCCATCAAGAACGGGCTGCCAGGATCTGGGCAAAAAGAACGAGAGAACCTTCTCGCCATCCAATGGCGCCAGCGGCAGCAAGTTAAAAATGAAGAGGGTAATGTTTACCAAAACAAAAATCAGCAGAAAATATCCAAGAGATGGGAAAATCGTGCCCGAGGGCTGGTTAATGTTCACCAGGCTGAAGCGCAGTGGGATCGCAGCCACAAGCGCCAGCAGCAAATTGGTCAGAGGCCCCGCCAAAGATACCCACATGACGCCCGCAGGGTTATTGCGGCGGATCGTTTGGGGATTGATCGGCACGGGTTTTGCCCAGCCAAAACCGGCAACAATCAGCATCAGCGTGCCGAACGGGTCCAGGTGGCTGAGCGGGTTGAGCGTCAGGCGGCCTGCGTTCATGGCGGTGTAGTCACCAAAGCGGGTTGCGGTCCAGGCATGCGCGTATTCGTGCAAGGTGAACGCGATTATCAATGTAATCACTCTGGCAATAAGTGTGGGTGGGTCAAAACTCATTTATGCTCCAAAATCCCGAACGGGGTATCCTTTAGCGATGGCGGGATTATAACATGCCGGTGTTATAATCCGGCTATGATACCTGATATGCAACTTGGAGATAAAGTGATCCTGCGCAAGAAACACCCCTGCGGCGGGTTCGAGTGGGAAGTGGTGCGGCTTGGCGCTGATATTGGGCTGGTTTGCCTGACCTGCAAACACCGGGTCCTGCTCAGCCGGCGCGAGTTGAACCGGCGCCTGAAAAAGCACATCCCAAAAGTTGAAATAAGCGAGAGTAATTTCTGACAATCGCATTAATCAACGATATCGCATTGCGATCGGATCGCCACATCATGCTTTGCTGACACAGTAATCGTAGGGCGTGATGGCGGATTGGAAGCACATCTAGATCTCTGCATGAGGATGTGTGCAGTGCTTCCAAGCTCGCCCTACAGGTACTATTCCGTCATCGCGAGGGAGCGAAGCGACCATGGCGATCTGCCCTACACAGGTCACAACCTTACAAGGGAGCGTCAAACTTAAGCAAGTTTGTAAAAGCTCATTAGCCTTCCGTGACCAATTACATGCAAATCGCCACGCTTCGCTCGCGCTGACGTGTGGATCCAGATCTCCATACCCTGCTTCATGGGCACTTTTTTTCGTAGGGCGAGCTTGAGGGCACCGTCAACGTTGTGATGGATGAGTGTGTCGTGCCCTCAATCCGCCGACATCGGTGATCTACGTGGCAAAGGTGCATTCTTCGGTTGAGGAATTGCGCGATGGCGGATTGGAAGTACGCCAAGTTCTCCGCATAGTATTGCATGTAGTACTTCCAATCGCGCCCTACGGGTACTGTTCTCAATTCCCTGAATTCCTTACCGCAACTGATTACAAGCAGATCGCCACGATTTTTTGCCAGATCTTTAACCGGTATACCTCCAATCCAGTCCGTGGCAAAAAATCTCGCGATGACGTCCTGGTTGCAGACGGATCGGCACCCGTCATCGCGAGGGAGCGAAGCGACCGTGGCGATCTGGCTTTCTTGATGAAACGCATACGAAATCACGGTTTCTCAGAATTTCCACTAATGCTAAGGTATAATTTTTGTTAAGATGCCAATACTTTTACCGCATGCTTTTGAAGTCTTTTCGCATAGCCCTGAGCAAACCCGGCGGGTAGGTATCCGTCTTGGCAGCTTGCTCCAGGCTGGAGACATCGTTTGCCTTGAGGGTGACCTTGGTTCCGGCAAGACAACTTTGGTGCAAGGCATCTCCCAGGGCTGGGGTTCACTCAGCAAAGTCACCAGCCCAACCTATGTGATCGTCAACGAATATTCACGCCCGGATGGCAGCACGCTTTTCCATTGCGATGCTTATCGCTTGCAGCCCGATAACCCCCTCGACAGCGCCATTCTCGACCTGGACCGCGTGCTCACAGATGGAGTCCTGGTGATGGAATGGGCGGAACGCATGAAAACCAGTCTCCCCCAGGAAAACCTGTGGATTCAAATGGACTGGATTAATGATGACCAACGCCATCTGATCCTAACTCCGCATGGACGCCGCTACGAATCCATTCTCAAAAAGCTGCAACAAGCTTTGTTTGGAGGTTAATCATGTTACTGTCAATCGACACTTCCACTGAATGGATCGGCATCGCCCTTTTTAACGGCACCAATGTGCTGGCCGAACAGACCTGGCGGAGCAAGAATTATCATACGGTTGAGTTGATCCCAGCCATCAAAGAAATGCTCACGAAAACCCGTACCAAAGCCAGCAGCCTTAGCGGCGTTGGTGTGGCGCTGGGCCCAGGTTCTTTCACTGGTTTGCGGATCGGGCTCAGTGCTGCCAAAGGCATTGCCCTGGGGCAAAATTTGCCCGTGGCAGGCATTCCCTCGCTCGAAATCCTTGCCGCGGCTCAACCCGGATTGCGCCGACCCATGCTCGCTTTCCTGGAGGTCGGTCGGGGCAGGTACGCCTTCGTGCGCTATCAATACAAACAAGGCATATGGCAAGCCCTTGGTGACATCAGCGTAGATGATGTCCGCGCAATGGCTGCCACCATCAAGTCTCCAATTTACGTGGTGGGTGAGATGGATGCCGAGGCACGCCAGATCCTGGGGCGCAAGTGGAAGACGGCGCGCCTGGCACCCCCCAGCCTTTGTCTGCGACGCCCGGCGGTACTGGCAGAACTGGCCTGGGCTAAGATACAGGCAGGGCAGGCAGATGATGCCGCTAGCCTTTCACCTATTTACGTTCACACACTGAGTAATGTGCCCGATCTATGAACGCGCACGCTGATGCCAGCCATATCAGGCTGCGGAGCATGCTCTCGGACGACCTGCACCAAGTCGCTGGCCTGGACACTCTCTCGTTCGCGGATCCCTGGCCCCAGGGATCTTTTGAATACGAACTAAAAGCGAGCAACTACAGTTTGTGCCTGGTCGCAGAAGACCCGCACGGTCCTGAGGGTCAAACCATTGTGGGGGCATTGGTTATCTGGCTGGTTGTGGACGAAGCTCATATTGCCACCATCGCCGTCCACCCGGGCTACCGCCACCGCGGTATCGGGCGCAGACTGCTGGCGGAAGGGCTTCTGCAAGCTGCTGAACGGGGAGCGGAGAAGTCCCAGCTGGAGGTGCGCTCGGGTAACACCGAAGCGCTCCATCTCTATTACGGCTTTGGGTATAAGGCAGTAGGCCTACGCCCCAATTATTACCAGGCTGAGCATGAAGATGCTCTGCTTTTGGATCTTGATCACCTGGACATTGAATTTCTTGGGAACTTAACACAATCACTTTCGTCTTAAATGCATGTTCTTGGGGTAAAATCTGTCATTGGAAACAAGTATGTCAGAAACGAATCAAATGAGAATTATTCGGGAGGAAATCCTCCAATGTCAAAAGTGCCCGCTTGCTAAAGGGCGCAAGAATGCCGTGCCCGGAGAGGGGCCATCCTCGGTGGATATCATGTTCATCGGCGAGGGACCGGGATATCACGAAAACCAGCAAGGGAAGCCCTTTGTGGGTCAGGCTGGCATGTTCCTTGATGAATTACTGGCTGCCGCGGACTTAAAACGCGAAGAGGTTTTCATCACCAACGTCGTCAAATGCCGCCCACCAAGCAATCGGGACCCCATGCCCGAAGAGCTCGCTGCCTGCGCGCGTTACCTTGACGAGCAGATAGCCCTGCTCGATCCCAAAGTGATTGTCACGCTGGGAAGGTTTTCGATGGCGAAGTTCGTTGAAAATGGCAAAATTAGCCAGATCCACGGCAAATCTCACAAAGTTGCTAAGCGGCTGATCGTGACGATGTATCATCCGGCGGCAGCCCTTCATCAACCTGCATTGAGACCCGCCTTGATTGAGGATTTTTCAAAATTACGCCAACTGCTTGGCAAAGAGTCGCCTTTTCAGCTTAAAATTGAAGTGCCCGTGCAACCCAAAGTGGAAGCACCCGTCCCTGAGACAAAATCAGTAAAGAAGGAAGAAAAATCCAATCTCCCCGAACAGTTGAGTCTGTTTTAAATGAAAGGTAAGGAATTGATGGTAAAAGAAGACCTGATTCAGGATATTCAGAAAAAGCGTGCAAATATTGCCGTGATCGGTATGGGGTATGTGGGGCTGCCGCTGGCTGTGACTTTCGCCAACGCCGGCTTTAACGTTACGGGCATTGATCCCATCCAGGAAAAAGTGGATATGGTCAATCGTGGCGAAAGCTACATTTCTGATATCAGCAACGCCCAGCTGCGCAAGCACATTGATAACGGGCGTATCCGCGCCACAACCGATTATGCGACCCTCAGCGAAATCGATGCTGTCTCCATCTGCGTGCCTACACCGCTGCGCAAAACCGGCGACCCTGACATGTCTTTTATCGCTCAAGCCAGTGAGGATCTCGCTCCTTATCTGCATCGCAGCATGATCGTTGTGCTCGAGTCCAGCACCTATCCGGGAACTACCCGTGAATTTGTTCTGCCTAAACTAATCGCCAATTCCAACCTCAAAGTGGGAGCGGACTTCTTCCTGGCGTTCTCTCCCGAACGCGTCGACCCCGGACGCACGGACTTCACCACCTACAATACCCCAAAGGTCGTTGGCGGTATCACCCAGGCTTGTACCGATGTTGCCGTGGCGTGGTATCAAGAGGCGATTGAAAAAGTTGTGCCTGTCTCCAGCACCGAAGTGGCGGAGATGGCGAAACTGCTCGAGAACACCTTCCGCATGATCAACATCTCGATGGTCAACGAGCTGGCGCAAATGTGCGAGCGGTTGGAAGTGGATGTTTGGGAAGTGATCGACGCTGCCGCCACCAAGCCATTCGGCTTCATGAAGTTCACTCCCGGACCGGGACTGGGAGGGCACTGCATCCCGGTGGACCCGCTGTATCTGTCCTGGAAGATGAAGACGCTCAATTACACCGCGCGCTTTATCGAACTCGCCTCCGAGATCAACACCAACATGCCGCGTTACGTAGTCAGCCGCATCCAGGACGCCCTCAACCGCTATAAGAAATCGCTCAACGGGAGCAAGATCCTGATCCTGGGCGTTTCCTATAAGCCCAACATCAACGACATGCGCGAATCTCCCGCTCTGGACATCATCCATTTACTTCGAGAGAAGGGCGCCATCGTCTCTTACAATGACCCCTACGTTCCTGAGATTGAGATTGAAGGCGTTCAGATGTTTTCTGAAAAAGAACTTTCAACCTTCCTTGAAAAAGCAGATCTGGTGGCTATCATCACCAATCATGACAAGTTCGACTACAAAATGATCCTCGATAAATCACAACTGATCTTCGATGCCCGCAATGCGATGAAAGACGTTTCGAAAAACGATTTGAAAGTGATCAAACTCTGATGAGTGTGTACGTCGTCACCGGCGCGGCGGGTTTCATCGGCTCAGTTGTTGCCAAATTGATGCTGCGCGAGGGGCACACCGTCTACGGGGTTGATAACCTCAACCACGTTTACGACGTCCGCGTGAAAGAGCATCGCCTGCAGGCGCTTTTGCCCCAGGCGAATTTTCATTTCATCCGCGATGACATCAGCGACCGCGATTTTATTGCCAGGCTGGCTGCCGCGGTGCCCACGGCGGATGCCGTTATCAACCTCGCAGCCATTGCCGGCGTACGCGCCAGCACAACCGACCCCTGGAGCTACCTCAACGCCAACACCCTCGGCAACCTGAATATGCTTGAGTATGCCCGCCACCAAAGGGTACCCAAGTTTATCCTGGCTTCCACTTCCAGCCTCTACGGCAACGAAGGCAAGCCGCCACATGCAGAAACTGCACCCACCGAACACCCCCTGGCACCGTATGCCGCCAGCAAAAAAGGAGCCGAGGCTTTTGCTTACTCCTATCACCACCTCTATGGCATCGACGTGACCGTTTTGCGCTACTTTACGGTATACGGTCCCGCCGGCAGACCAGACATGGTCATGTTCCGTTTCTGCCAATGGATTGCTGAGGGAAAGCCGGTCACGATCACCGGCGACGGCGAGCAATCGCGCGGGTTTACCTACGTGGACGACATTGCCCGCGGCACGCTTTTGGCGCTCAAGCCGGTCGGTTTTGATGTTTTCAACCTCGGGGGGCACGAGGTGATCACCATCAACCAGCTTTTGCACAAACTCGAGCAACTTCTGGGCAAAAAAGGGGATATCACCTATATCCCCTCCCATCCAGCGGATGTATTTGAAAACGTGGCGGATGTCAGCAAAGCCCGCCGTGAACTGCGCTGGGAGCCTAAGGTGCCGCTGGATGAGGGGTTGAAACGCCTGGTAGACTGGTACCTCGCCAATCGCAATTGGGCGAAAGACGTCGAAACTCCCTGATCTTTGAGTACTCCAAAAAGTCCGACAGCTTAGCTGGTCGTTCGTAGCCCCATTTTTTACCCCTCCATGGAGGGGGTCGGCGAAGCCGGGGGGTGGGCTTTGGTCAACCGCCGCTTCATAATATTTCGAAATATTGGTTACAATTAGATTGTTCTCTTTGACTGCACCCTGTCCCGTCAACACAGGGCAAGAAAGGAGTTGACATGAAACGCTGCTTTTGGCAAACAACCATCTTACTGGTTGTGGTGGTAATTCTGATGCTTTCGTCCTGCAGCGGGCTGCCCATCAGCCTGCCAGCAGTTCCACCCTCCGAAGATCAACCTCAAACCACAGCTGAACCAAGCCCCCAACCACTGCCCACTTTTGAGGCTGCGCCTCAGGATACCCTCCTGGAATGGTCCAATGAGCTAAGTGAAGCTTATTGCGCATCTGGCAACCCTGGCCGCTTTAGCAGCCTTGTTTATGCCTCAGGCGACTACTACAGCGTGCAGAGTGGTGACTCGCGAAGCGTCTGGCGCTTTCTGTCTGGCGAAACAAACAGAGAAAAAATCGCTGAACCGTTGGCGGAGGACGGTAAGTTCATCGAGTCGCTGCGGGTCAATGAGCAGTGGCTGGTGATGCTGATATTTGATCACCCCATGCATGTGCAGGGTTGGCGCGTGGAAGTGCTCAATTTAGAAACGAATGACCACCAGCGCCTGATAGACAATATCGAAGCCAACGAGAATGTCATCTATCTCGACATGGAACTGCAGGGGGATATGCTCTACTTCCTCACCCACACCGTGATGGAGGATGACTCCGGGCAGCTTTCCACCATCCACGCCTTCAACCTTGCTGAAGGTACTCAAGAAACCCTGCTCGGTCTGGAATCCGATCTGATTTACAACCAACTGGCAGTCTCCGAAAAGTACCTGATGATCAGC
The DNA here is from genome assembly GCA_002435825.1 of Anaerolineaceae bacterium UBA6133. Lineage (GTDB taxonomy): Bacteria > Chloroflexota > Anaerolineae > Anaerolineales > Anaerolineaceae > Mesolinea. The sequence goes on along the minus strand of DIVL01000066.1, from coordinate 98,811 downwards.
CAAAGCGTCAGTAGCAAAGCACAGGACGCAGCATTGCCGATTCTGTTCTACAGCTTTGAAAGCAAGCAGCTCGAAGAACTTATGGAGATTTCAGGCTCACATCCATTGATGGACTGGCCGCTGGCAGCCTGGTCTGAACAAGGCCCCAACCAACTGCCTGAAATCTTTAAAATCTTTGATTTCGAAAGCGGGCTTTCGTGGCCTCTGCTGGTCCAGGGTGAGCAGCCATCCAATTTCGATCTCAGCAACAAATATCTGGCGTGGATCGATCCGTCTGAGCCGACCAGCGCCTTCCCGGCTATGTTTTTGATGTCCCTCGATGACGGTCATAAAATCACGGTAAACACAGAAGCTCAGGAACTCTTGCCCCAGTTCTCGCAGGTCAGGGACGATAAGTTGATTTTTGGCCTGGTCATGGATTTTGGCATCACCGACGCTCAGGGCAGGATCTGCACCATCCCACTTGAGGACCTGCAAGCGCTTTCACAACCCGTTCCGGAGCCTTAGCCAGAATCTCCTTAAGGTGAAAGCAAAATTGAAACTCCTATCATCAAGGGGAAATCTTTGTCCCCATTTACTCATTTGACAACCACACCATTCAGCTTATAATTCAACAACTGAATTATATGGAAACGCAACTGACTGAACAAGAAAACACGCGCGCGTTGGAGATGCTCACCCACATCGAAGCCAACCCCGATATCTCCCAGGTGACGCTCGCGGATGAGCTCGGCGTTGCCGTGGGGACGATCAACTGGCACCTCAAGCGCCTGATCTCCAAAGGCTATGTCAAGGTCAAGCGCGCCCAGCGCAAGAAACTGCGCTACATCATCACCCCCGAAGGCATCGCCCTGCGCGCCAACCTGACCGTCGATTACATCAAGACCTCTTTCGACCTTTACCGCCGCGTACGCGAGCGCAGCAATCGCTGCCTTGAACAGCTCGAAGCCGCCGGCTACAACGAGGTTCAAATCCTCGGTGAGGGCGAAATTGCTGAGGTGATTGGCCTCACTTGTCTTGAACATGGTGTTGCGTTGACCCAGTCAACAAATGCGCCTAAAATCAGTATCGAGGGCATTAAACTTGCACTGATATTACCCGAAGGTGTGCCTGATCCCGCATCTTCACATCCAACCTTTTCTGGAGGCGAACATGGATAAGGCTATTGACCTTGCCACTAAACGCATTTGTGTCACCGGCGGCGCCGGCTTTTTAGGCACGCACCTCATCCGCAGGCTCAAGGAACACGGCGCGCGCGAAATCTTCGTGCCGCTTTATCCAGAATATGACCTGGTACGCGAAGCAGATATCATCCGCATGATCGACACTGCCAAACCGGATATCATCATCCACCTGGCAGCCAAAGTCGGCGGCATCGGCGCCAACCGCGAAAAGCCCGGCGAATTCTTCTACGACAACCTGATGATGGGCGTGCAGCTCATCCACCAAGCCTGGCTTAAGGGTGTCGAAAAGTTCGTGGCAATCGGCACGATCTGCGCTTATCCCAAATTCACGCCCATTCCGTTCAAAGAGGAAGACCTCTGGAACGGCTACCCCGAAGAAACCAACGCCCCTTATGGGCTGGCAAAGAAGATGCTGCTGGTGCAATCGCAGGCTTACCGCGAGCAGTACGGTTACAACTCGATCTTCCTGCTGCCTGTTAACCTATACGGTCCGGGTGACAACTTTAACCCCGCCAGTTCGCACGTTATTCCAGCGCTGATCCGCAAATGCCTCGAAGCCAAAGAGCAGGGTGCAGATGAGATCGTCGCCTGGGGCGACGGCAGCCCAACCCGGGAATTCATCTACGTGGAGGACGCGGCTGAGGGCATAGCTCTTGCCACCAAGAATTACAACAGCTCCGAACCGGTCAACATTGGCTCGAGTTTCGAGATCTCCATTAAAGACCTCACAGAAACCATCGCGCGTCTGACCGGATTCAACGGCACGATCCGCTGGGACACGACCAAACCCAACGGTCAGCCCCGCCGCAAGCTCGACACCACCCGTGCCCGCGAGGCATTCGGTTTTGCAGCCAAAACCGACTTCGAAGAAGGCCTAAAGCGCACGATTGCCTGGTACGCCAACGAGAGGGCGAATGGCAGAGGCTAATCTGAACCCCTCAATCCAGGTGGTAACCCTCAAACCTGCCAAAGGCTGGCTGGGGATCGACCTGAAAGAGCTCTGGCACTACCGTGAGCTGATCTACTTTTTAACCTGGCGCGACATTAAAGTACGCTACAAGCAGGCTGTGCTCGGCATTGCCTGGTCGGTGCTGCAACCCGTGCTCACCACCGCCATCATGACGGTTGTCTTTGGCATACTGCTCGAGGTCGAATCAGATGGTCTGCCCTACCCGGTGTTTGCGCTTTCAGCCTTATTGCCCTGGCATCTGTTCCAGCTATCTCTGCAGAAAAGCAGCATCAGCCTGGTGGGTAACGCCAATCTGCTCACCAAGGTTTACTTTCCCCGTTTGATCATTCCACTCAGCTCGGTTCTGTCAGCCATGGTGGACTTTATCATTTCGTTGATTTTGCTCTTCATCACCATGGCAATCTATAAGATCCCCCTGACCTGGAACGCTTTGTGGGTCATCCCGCTCACCCTGCTGACGGTTTTGGCGGCTCTGGCGGTGGGTTTGTGGCTTTCGGCGCTCAATGTGCAGTATCGCGATGTGCAGCAGATGGTGCCCTTTTTGATCCAGATCTGGATGTACGCCACGCCGATTGTCTACCCCATCACCACCATCCCCGAAGGCACGTTCAGGTATATCTACAGCCTCAACCCAATGGTAGGGGTGGTGCAGGGCTTCCGGTGGGCGTTCTTTGGCGGCTCTCCGCCAGACATGACCTTGTTGATTTCCAGCCTGGCAGTATTGCTCCTGCTCACATCGGGCTTGTTCTTTTTCCGGCGCATGGAAAAAACTTTCGCGGATGTGGTGTGATGATGGACAGCGACTTATCCATCTTGGTCCGGGGCATTGGCAAGCGCTATAAGATCGGCGCTTCCCAGCAGCGTACTGACACCCTGCGCGATCTGATCACCGCCCAGGCGGCGCGCATCGGCAGCAGCCTGCGCGGCAAGCGAAACCATTCCAACGAGACAGATCACATATGGGCACTGCGGGACGTCAACTTTGAGGTCAAACGCGGGCAAGCCCTGGGCATCATCGGTCGCAACGGCGCTGGCAAAAGCACCCTGCTCAAGGTGCTCTCGCGCGTGACCGACCCAACCGAAGGCTATGGGGAACTGCGCGGTCGTGTAGGTTCGCTGCTTGAAGTGGGAACCGGTTTTCACCCGGAACTGACAGGGCGCGAAAACATTTTCCTCAACGGTGCCATTCTCGGCATGCATAAAAAAGAAATTGAAGCGCGTTTCGATGAAATCGTGGCTTTTTCGGAAGTTGAAAAGTTTATCGACACGCCGGTCAAACGCTATTCCTCGGGCATGTACCTGCGCCTGGCTTTCGCCGTGGCAGCCCACCTGGAGCCAGAAATCCTGGTGGTGGACGAAGTGCTGGCGGTCGGTGATGCCGACTTCCAGCGCAAGTGCCTGGGGAAAATGGGCGATGTTGCCAATTCCGGACGTACGGTCTTATTCGTCAGTCACAACATGTCTGCGATCCTGCGCCTCACCCAGGACTCCATCGTGCTCGATAAGGGCAAGGTGCTCCTGCGCGCGCCATCCTCGGAGGCAGTGGATTTTTACCTCAACCGCGGTCTTTCCAAGCTGGGCGAACGCTTTTGGGAGGTGGATGAGGTGCCGGCTTTCAGCGCGCCATTTCGACCAATGGCGATCCGCATCCTCGACAAAAATGGCCATGTCTCGGACTCAGTGCGCAGTGTCGAACCGATACGCATCGAGATCGACTATGAACTTACGGAGGACGTCACTGGTTTGCGTGTCGGATATTATCTCTTTACCACGCGCGGTGAACCGGTTTTCACCAGCTTTGATATCGATTCAGAAGAACTCTTCAAGGAATACACAGCCCGCCCAAAAGGCATCTACACCAGCCGCTGCACCATCCCGCCCGACACGCTCAACGAAGGGCGCTTTTTGCTGGGGGTGAATGCCAGCTCTTACGGCATCCGGCGTTACTTCCAGGATGACCAGGCGCTTTCGTTCTCCGTGGACGCTTCCGGCGCTCCAGGCACGCACTGGCCTGAGCCTCGTCCGGGTCCTGTGCGCCCCATACTTGGTTGGGAAATTGAACAGAAAGGCAGCGTGTAATGAAAAAGATCCTAAAAAATCTGCTTGGAAAACTGCCTTTTGCCGCAGAAGCCTATTGGATATACGAGGGCTCCAAAAAGCCCTGGAACGCCCATTACCAGCTCACCGGGCTGCAGGAAGTCCTGCCGCAGGCAGTAGCAGAAGTAAAACAATTCAGGCTGAATGCGGATCCCCCCAAAAAGGTCTGTATTTTCGCCACGTTGCACTACTGGATCGAGCAGGCTGGATTGGTGGCGCTGGCGCTCACCGGGCAGGGGCACCAGGTGGAACTGGCTTACTTGCCCTACGCCGAGTGGGATCAACCCATCTCTGATTTTGATCTACGCATGCAGCACCTCTACAGCCAGCAAGTTCTTTTACCTGCTGGCGATGTGATGCGTATCGTCCCACTCTTGGATTTCGATTTCAGCGATGTCAAATTTTCGGATTATCCCGCTGAGCTGAAGGAAATCGTGCGGCAGGTCTCGGACTACGACACGCAATACACCCTGCAAGTCGAGGAAACCGATACCAGGAGCAAGCTCTACAAGCTTCGCCTGCAGCGCAATACCCACGCAGCCATGGCGCTCTACGATTGGCTGGCATCCTCCCAGCCAGACGTGTTAATCATTCCCAACGGCACGATCCTTGAAATGGGCGTGGCTTACCAGATTGCCTGCATGCTTGGCATCCGGACGGTCACCTTTGAGTTTGCCGACCAGCGCGAACGTATCTGGCTGGCGCAGGACGACGAGATCATGAGCCACCACACCGATGAGCTTTGGCGGGGTTTGGGCGGGCAGCCTCTGCCCGAAGCCGCGCGGAAGGCAGTGGGAGACCTTGCTTTTGCGCGCAAAAACGCCAAGCTGTGGGGCGATTTTGCCCGCCAATGGCAGCAGACACCCGCCCGCGGCGGTTCTGAAGTGCGCCAGGCGTTGGGGCTGGACGACCGCCCCGTGGCGCTGCTGGCTACCAATGTGCTCGGCGACAGCCTCACGCTCGGTCGCCAGCGCATCTCGGGCACCATGGCTGAGATGATCGTTGGCACCATCCACTGGTTCCTGGGTCACCCGAAAGCCCAGTTGGTGATCCGCGTGCATCCCGGTGAGCTCAAAACCCACGGCACCTCGATGGTTGACGTGATTGAAAAGAACTTCCCCAAACTACCCGAACACATTCACCTGGTGCGCCCGGGCGACAAGACCAACACCTACGACCTGGTGGAGGCGACCGATTTTGGCATCGTCTACACCACCACTGTCGGATTGGAAATGGCGATGACCGGGCTGCCGGTGGTGGTCACTGGCAAGACCCACTACGCCGAAAAAGGCTTCACGCTTGATCCAGCCAGCTGGCAGGATTACGAAAGCATGCTCTCCAAGTTGGTGACTGACACAAGCGCCTTGCGCCTGAGCCAGAAACAGGTGGAACAAGCCTGGCTTTATGCTTACTTGTTCTTCTTTGAGTTCTCGCTGCCCTTCCCATGGCATTTGCTGTGGCTGCACGAGGACTTTGAAGCCCGCCCGATGCGCTTCGTGCTTTCGCCCGAAGGTCAGCAGCGTTACGCCCAGACCTTGGGCTATCTGCTGGGCGAGCCGCTGGACTGGGCTGCCCGCGGTCTGGCAAGACTGCCCTCACTTTCCGAACAAGAGGAGACTCCCCAATGAGTCAGGATTCCGTCAAAAAAGAAATTGGTCAGTTTTATGACCAGATCGGCTGGCAGTTGGAAGCCGACGGCGTCTACCAAAACGCCCGCTACGAAGACCTGCGCCCGGTTTCATCCGAATACATTCACCGCTGCCACATGCGCGCCAAACGCCATCTCGCGCCAACGGGAGACTTCCTGCTGGATGCCGGCTCGGGTCCGGTGCAATATGACGAATACCTGACCTATTCCCAGGACTACCACTATCGGGTCTGCATGGACCTTTCGGTAGTCGCCCTGCAGGAAGCCCGTAAGCGCCTGGGCGAAAAGGGCATTTATGTTAATGCCGACATTGCCAATCTTCCGTTCAAGGATGACACCTTTGACGGGATTGTCTCACTGCACACCATCCACCACGTCCCAATTGAAGAAAAGGTCGGGGTCTACAAAGGTCTGCATCGCGCTCTCAAACCCGGTCGCAGCATGGTGACCGTAGACGGCTGGGCGGATGTGCCACTGGGCAAGGCGATGAACTTCCTCATGCGCATTGCCAATCGGCTTCGCCGCTGGACAGGTAAAGAAGCCCCCAAGATGCCCCCTGACGTGCAGACAAACGGGCAAAACGGTGAAGCCGTAAAGAGCCCTGCGGGTACTTTTGTGCTCAAAACCAGCGCGAAATGGTTCCACAGCGTCATGAAGGATCAACTGCCTTACGAGATTCGCGTTTGGCGTAGTGTATCGGTAAAATTCTTACGATCAGCGATCCAACCCGAATGGGGCGGTCGCTTCTGGTTAAAAATGCTGTATCGGCTCGAGGAGTGGTTCCCCCGTTACTTCGGCGAAAAAGGTCAGTATCCGCTGATTATCATTAAAAAGTAAAAACGCGCTAAAGCGTCAAGGAGAAATTATGGATTGGCAGAATAAAGTTGTCCTGGTAACCGGCGGCACTGGATCTTTTGGTAAGAAATTCATCCGACTGATGCTGGATGAGTATCACCCCTCGAAGATCATTGTTTTCAGCCGCGATGAGTTGAAACAGCATGAAATGCGTACCACCGGCGGCTTCGATCACCCTTCGATCCGCTATTTCATCGGTGATGTGCGCGACCGCGAGCGCCTTTCACGCGCCTTTTACGGCGTGGACATCGTGGTGCATACCGCCGCGCTCAAGCAGGTGCCAGCCTGTGAGTACAACCCGATGGAAGCCATCAAGACCAATATCCTCGGTTCCAGTAATGTGATCGAAGCCGCAATTGAGAATAACGTCAGCAAGGTGATGGCGCTTTCCACCGATAAAGCCGTCAATCCGGTCAACCTCTACGGCGCCACCAAGCTGGCTGCTGAGAAACTGATGGTCCAGAGCAACGCCTATGCTGGCGGACGCAACACGCGCATCTCCTGCACGCGCTATGGTAACGTGGTTGGCTCGCGCGGTTCGGTTGTCCCCCTGTTTATCAAACAGCGCCCCACCGGCGTTTTGACCATCACCGACGACCGCATGACCCGTTTCTGGATTTCCCTCGAGCAGGGTGCGCGCTTTGTGATCCGCTGCATCGAGCAGATGCAGGGCGGTGAACTCTTTGTGCCCAAGATCCCCAGCATGAAAATGACTGACCTTGCCAAGGCGATGGCTCCCGAAGCAGAAATCCGCATCATCGGCATCCGCCCAGGTGAGAAACTGCATGAATCCCTGATCTCTGAAGACGAAGCCCGCACTACCGTGGAGTTGGATGACATGTTCGTGGTGCAGCCGGCTGGCGAACCACTCTGGTTTGGTCATGCCTGGGCTCAGAAAGGACGCCCTCTTCCCGAAGGTTTCACCTATACCAGCGCCAACAACACCCAGTGGCTGGATGTGGAAGGCATTAACGCCATCATCAAACCGATCGAAGCAGAATTGACAGCGGAAGTGAAGAAATAATGACCCGCCTTCTTGTCACCGGCGCCAGCGGGATGCTGGGCGCAAACCTCGCCCTTTTTGCCCAAAATGGAGGCTATGAGGTGCTGGGCTGGACGAACTCCCGCCCCCTGGTTGACGCGCCTTTTGCAACCCGCGCGGTGGACTTCAGCGACCAGCAGAACCTGGAGCAAGCTTTCGAAGCCGCCCAGGCGGACGCATTGATCAACTGCGCCGCGCAAGCCAACCTGGACGCAGCCGAAAAGCAGCCTGAGCGCGCTTTTCGCGTCAATGCCGAAGCCGCTGGTGAACTGGCAAAGCTGGCACGGGTAGCTAATGTGCCCATGATCCATATTTCAACTGATGCCGTGTTTGATGGCACTCAGGGAAATTACAAAGAAACCGACGCCCCCAATCCACTGAACACCTATGCCAAAAGCAAGCTGGCGGGCGAGCAAGCCGTGGCGCTATCAAACCCCGAGGCTGCCATTGCCCGCGTAGTCTTCTACGGTTGGTCTCTGACCGGCACGCGCAGCCTGGCTGAATTTTTCTACAATAACCTCACAGCTGGAAAGCCTGTGAACGGCTTTATTGACATGTTTTTCTCGCCGCTTTATGTTGCGCACCTGGCTGAAGCGCTTTTGGAAATGCTCGAAAAGCGCCTGAGCGGCATCTATCACGTTTATGCGCCAGAAAGCCTGAGCAAGTATGATTTTGGCATGCGCCTGGCGCGCGAATTCGGATTGGACGCAAGATTGATCCGTCCGATTTCCGCCCTCGACTCCGACCTGCCCACCCGCCGTTCGCTCAACCTGAGCATGAACACCGATAAACTCCAGGCTGCCCTTGGCAAGCCATTGCCAGGTCACTCTGAAGGTTTAAGCGCCTTGCACGCTGATCTTGATTCTGGCTTGCGCCAGAAATTACTTTCATTTACCCACTAAGGAGAGGCACCATGGAACTCAAAATTGGTAACACCCTGATTGGAGAACATCACCCCACCTGGTTCATCGCCGACATCGCCGCCAACCATGACGGCAGCCTTGAACGCGCTCTGCACCTCATCCATCTCGCCGCCGAAGCTGGCGCGGATGCCGCCAAGTTCCAGAACTTCCGCGGACCTGAAATCGTTTCGGATTATGGCTTCAGCCACATGAACGCGCAGGTCTCGCACCAGGCAAAATGGAAGAAAACCGTGACCCAGGTTTATGACGAAGCCTCTGTGCCTTTTGATTGGACGCCGATTCTCAAGGAAGAATGCGACAAAGTGGGCATCACCTACTTCTCCGCCCCCTACGACTTCGACGCCATCGACATGCTCGACCCCTTTGTGCCCGCCTACAAAATTGGCTCTGGCGACATTACCTGGATCGAAGCCTGCTTGCGCATGGCGCGCAAGGGCAAACCCGTGCTGCTCGCCACGGGTGCATCCACCATTGGCGATGTTCAGCGGGCGGTCGACGCCCTCCTGGCGGTGAACCCGCAGCTGGTGCTGATGCAGTGCAACACCAACTACACCGCTGCCGACGGCAACTTCGACAGCATCCACCTCAATGTCCTCAAGGTTTATCACCAGATGTGGCCGGACCTCATCCTGGGGCTCAGCGACCACACCCACGGGCACGCTACCGTTCTCGGAGCCGTGGCTCTGGGCGCGCGCGTGGTTGAGAAACACTTCACCGACGACAACCACCGCGAAGGTCCCGACCATGCTTTTGCCATGAACCCCACGAGTTGGGCTGAGATGGTTACCGCCACGCGCCAGTTGGAACGCGCGATGGGTTCTGCCAATAAGACCATTGCGGAAAACGAGCATGACACGGCTGTGGTGCAGCGCCGCTGCCTGCGTGCCGCGCAGGACATCAAGGCTGGCGAGACGCTGACCCGCGATATGATCGACGTTTTGCGCCCTGCCACACCTGGCGCGATTATGCCTTATGAAATTGAACTGGTTGTTGGACACATTGCCCGCCAGGATATTCCCGCCGGGCAGGAACTACGCTGGACACAGCTTGGATAGGAACTGATGCGTATTTTGTATTTCACGCGTGCTGATTCAGTGCACGATCAACGGTTTTTGGCAGCCCTGGCGGAAAGCGGGCACGAAGGGTTCGTGCTGCGCCTGCACCCCGGGGAGTACCCCACACCCAGCGGCATAAAGGCTCTGGAATGGAGCGGTACCAAAAGCCAGCTGACTGAAAACGATATCCCCCGCCTGACCCAGGAACTCAGTGAGCTGCTCAAGCCAGTTCAACCCGACCTGGTGCTTTCCGGACCGCTGCAGGACCTGGCGTTCCTGGTTGCGAGGACCGGTTTCGAACCGTTGTTGAGCATGAGTTGGGGCTTTGACCTGATGCACGATGTGCTGGTGAGCCCCGACGCCGCTGAAAAAGCACGTTTTGCCCTGGGGCACTCCGCGCGCTTGATCACAGACGCCCACTGCTCCGCCGCACAGGCGGTGCACCTGGGCTTTGACCCTGAGAAAATTTGCATATTCCCCTGGGGAGTTGACCTGTCCCACTTCACGCCGGCTGCTGTCCGCGTCCGCGGTACAGTCTGGCGCGAACGGTATGGCTGGGGAGATAAGCGCGTTTTGCTTTGCCTGCGCAGTTGGGAACCCAACTACGGCGTGGACGTGTTGCTCAGGGCGTTCGTTGAAGCTGTCCAAAAGGATGACAGCCTGCGCCTGATCCTGCTTTCAGACGGCAGCCAGCGCGACTTGTTACTCTCCATCCTGGAAGAAGGAAATGTGACCGACAAGGTCTTTTTGGGTGGACGCGTGCCCAACCAGGACTTGATCACCTATTTTGGAGCGGCGGACATCTACCTCACGCCGAGCCACGTGGATGGCTCTTCGGTCTCCTTGATGGAAGCCATGGCTTGCGGTCTGCCTGCCATCGCGTCAGATATCCCTGCCAACGCTGAGTGGATTGCCGAAGGGCAATCCGGTTGGCTATTCCCGGATGGGAACCATCACGCCCTGGCAGAACTGCTTTTACAGATACCATCATTCGATCTACCCACTGTTGGCACACGTGCCCGTAAGGTTGCCGAAAAACGCGCCGACTGGCGGCGAAATAAACAATTGCTGTTCCTGTGCTGGGAACAAGCCATGACCTCTTCAAAAGGAGGGTCTCTATGAAAACCAGAATCCCGCTAATACTCTTGGTCGTGATGATTCTGACCGTGGCGTGCAGCCTGCCTTCCTTTGGCAAAAAAGAAACGTCCATCCCCCCAACGCCAACCCCCGACACCGGCATGCAGCTTTACTACGGCAATGGAATGCAGATCATGCTGCCAACTTCTTACGTGGCGGAGGATATCGACAGTGCCCTGCCGACAATCATTGCCACGATCAAAGATTTTGTGGGTGGCGAGTCTGGCCCACTTTCAGGCCTGGTTGACAGCATCGAAGGCAATATCGGTTGGTATGGGTATGACAGCGGTACCGCTGCGGTCTATCCCACCCGTCTGATCATCCTGCGCAACAAGGCTTTTTCGAAATTGCCAATTAGCATGATCACCCTTGGTCTCGAGCAAGTGCTCGGCAATGATTCTGCGTTGGTGGACAGTGACTCGATCAAACTTGGCGGTCGCAATATCACGCGGCTGAGCTACTCCAAGGACTCGACTGCCTGGGCAGCATACCTTTTCAAGGAAGCGGATTACCTCTGGATGGCGCTCTACCTCACCACACCAGCCAACCTGGCAGCTGAGATCGGCGACTTTGAGCTCAGCGTGGGCTCAATCCTGATCGACGCCGTTCAACCGACACCTTAATGGAGCACTGTGACCGAACCTAAAACCGTTGCGATCATCCAGGCACGCATGAGCTCCTCACGCCTGCCAGGCAAGGTCTTGCGCCTGGTGGGAAGCCAGCCAATGCTGGCTCGTGTGCTGGCACGCGCCAGCCGCGCCAGCCTGGTGGATGAGGTCATGGTGGCGACCACCACCGACCCAAGCGACGCGCCGATTGCAAAATTTTGCGAAACAGCTGGGATTACCTGCTTCAGGGGCGACCTTTATGATGTGCTCGACCGTTACTACCAGGCTGCTATGGTTTCTGGCGCAAGCGTAGTGGTGAGGCTGACCGCAGATTGCCCAATGATCGACCCGGAAGAGATCGATCGGACGATCACGCATTTCCACTTGACCTGCGCTGACTTCACCGCAAACCGCCTGCCTCCGCCTTTTAGACGAACTACTGCCGTTGGTATGGACACAGAGGTGGTCTCATTTGCCGCGCTTGAACGCGCCTGGCGGGAAGCCGCTGAGCCTTTTGAACGCGAACACGTCATGCCTTATCTTTATGACATGCCGGGTCGTTTCAAGATCAGCGTTGCCGATTGGGAGAAAGACCTCAGCCACTTGCGCTTCACAGTTGATACGCCTGAGGACCTCGAAGTTGCCAACCAGGTTTATGCTGAATTCAATGACCGCGATGATTTCACCCTGCAAGACTTGCTGGATGCCAACGCGCGCCACCCTGAATGGCAAGCCCAGTTGGCTGGAGTGAAACACAAGAACCTTTTTGCGGTTGATTCCCGCGCAAAAGGGCTGGAACAGGGGCAAACAGCAGAAAGAAATGAGCCACCTCATGACAGTTAATCAACACGCGTCCGAACTCCATTGCCCGCTGTGCGGAAAATCAGGAGCCAGAGTCATTTCCGAGATAGACTCGTTTGGCTTCAAGGTCAGGTACTATCTCTGCGAAACTTGCGGGTTTGTCTATCAGAACCCCGGCGAAAGCGCTGCCGCGGACCCTGCCTTTTACGAAGAGACCTATCGCAAGCTGTACCAATCAACCGAAGAACCCACCGCCAAAGACCTGCGTCAGCAGCGCCTGCGCGCGGAGTACCAGCTTAATTTGATGCAGAATCATGGTGTTTGCCGGTTGTGGCGCGCGCTGGATATTGGCGCCTCCTCCGGTACGCTGATGCAAACCATCCACGAGGCTTACGGACCGGAAATGATCGGCGTGGAACCGGGCAACGCCTACCGCAAGCTGGCAGAAGAAAAGGGCTTCAAACTTTACCCCTCCCTCGAGCAACTGCAAGCCAGCGAAACAGCTAAGTTTGACCTGGTAACCATGATGCACGTGCTCGAGCATCTTGAAGACCCGCTGGGCACACTGAGAGAGATTAAAACCACCTTGTTGGAAGATCACGGTTTTTTGCTGGTGGAAGTGCCCAACTTTTACGCGCACGACTCCTACGAACTGGCGCATTTGAGCTGCTTTACCGAACACACCCTGGCTGAGATGCTCAAGCAGGCTGGTTACAAGATCATGCACACGCGCAAACATGGCTACCCACGTTCCGAGACGCTCGACCTCTATCTGACTGTGCTTGCCCGTCCAGAGAGTGAATCTGGAGAGAACTTAGCGATAATCCCCGAAAGGCTCGTTGCCCTGAAAAGGAAGGTCGGCATGCTCAAACGGGATTTGCTGACCAAATTCAAGCCTGGCAAAACCTGGCTGCCCCTGGAGGACAAAGCCTGATGCCCCCAACCCTGACCCTGTTCACCGCTCCGAAGCCCTTCACCAACCCGCACATCGCCCTGATCCAGCGCAACGCGCTCAAAAGCTGGAAAGCGCTGGGAGAGTCGGTGGAGGTTGTTCTGATCGGTTCCGACGAGGGCATCGCGGAAGCTGCCGCTGAGCTCGGTTTTCGGCATCTGCCGGATGTTCCCGTCAATCAGCTCGGCACGCCCCTCATCAGCGGCATCTTCAAGCTCGGTCGCGAGGCGAACCAAAGCCCGCTGCTGGCTTATGTCAATGCTGACATCATTCTTTTCCCTAATTTTTTGGAGGTTGCTCAACAAGTTGCGGCAAAATTGCCAAAGTTCCTGCTGGTGGGGCAGCGTTGGGATTTGGAAGTCACCGAGCCGTTAAACTTTGAGGACGATTGGGCAGAACCTTTGCGCCGGCACACATGGCGGGATGGCAAACTTCACGAGCGGGCTGGGAGCGACTATTTCGTCTTCCCACGTGCCTGTTTCCAGCACATGCCGGATTTCACGGTCGGACGCGCGGGATGGGATAACTGGATGATCTTCAAAGCCAGACAGGAAAACTGGCCGGTGGTGGATTGCACCTCTGACCTCGACATTATCCACCAAAACCATGACTACAGCCACCTGCCGAACGGACAGCCGCACTACCGGCTGCCGGAAACGGGTGAGAACATTCGCCTGGCAGGCGGAAGGCGTACCATTTTTGATCTCAACGATGCCTCGCATCGCCTGGTCGGTGGCAAAATCGAAGCCATGCCGCGCGACTGGAAGGGCAAACTGCGGGAGTTCCAGAACCGCCCGATGCTCAAAAACAACAATTTCACACTAACCCAACTGCTTTTCACCCTGTTTCAGCCGAAGCGAGCCTGGGTTGAGTTCTGGAAAAACCGGGAAATGCAAAAAATCATGCAGCCATCCCGGGATTTGGCATCGAAATAGAGGAGAAAGCTATGCGAGTTGGGCAAAATCCTGCAAAAACAGTCAAAGAAGTGGCAAAACCGAAGCGAATCACGGTTGCTGTGTTGAACTACATCCCATTCATGAGCGGATTCTTTGCGGAAACCTTCGATGTGCTCAAGCTGTGCCTTGGCAGCATCTGGGAGAATAGCGATTTGCCCTACGACCTGCTGGTGTTCGATAACGCCTCCTGCCCGGAGGTACGCGAATACCTCGTCCAGAAGCAGCAAGAGGGCAAGATCCAGTTCCTGATCCTTTCGGATACGAATCTGGGCAAGGGCGGCGCGTGGAATATCATGCTGGCTGCCGCTCCAGGGGAAGTGATCGCTTTCACGGATAATGACTGCTACTTTTTCCCAGGCTGGCTTTCAAATTCCATAAAAATCCTCGAAGGCTTCCCCAATGTAGGCATGGTTACTTCACGCCCTGTTGCCATGAACCAAGTATATAACACCAGTACGCTTGCTTGGGCGCTGCAGGATCCGGATGCAACGGTCGAAACCTCCCGTTTTCTGGACTGGGAGACATTCCGATCCTTCACGATGAGTTTAGGCTCCTCAGAAGAGGATACTCGTCGTCAATATGAGACCCATCAAGACACCGTAGTTACCTACAAAGGACAACGAGTCTTTGTGGGTGCGATGCATTATCAATTTATTGCATATAAAAAGATTCTCAATGAATTTATACCTTTCTCAATGGACCGACCGATGGGACAGGTCCGTCAACTGGATGTGCGTGTTAATGAAGCCGGCTATCTGCGGTTAATGACCCCGGAACCTTATATGAATAATATGAGTAATCAAATTCCAGATTGGGTTGAACAGATGCAAACATCGATAACAAAAGAGACCAAAAAATTAAAGCTGAAAAACCTCAAGTTGATTAAGTGGCCACTCATGCGACTATACGATTGGATTTTTCGGATCTATTGGAAGGAACAATAAAAATATGCTGTTTAATAACACAATCTTTGTAGTAGCAGACCATGGTTTGGCAATTATTTATTTTTTACAAAACCAGGTAATTTCGAGGCTGATTCAAAACGGATCGCGTGTTGTTCTACTTACTCAAGATGCCCTAGTTGAGCAAGTGAGGACTCATTTTGGACAACAGGGGTTGATCGTAGAAGGTTTACGTTACGACCAGTGCGATGAATATGCCCAATGCTACAAAAGTCGCATGCAATGGTGGTTACAGTTTTTGCGTAGAGTTGGAACCTCTGATCACATCAATACAGAAGCTATGGATAGTTATATTCGCCAGGTGGCCTTTGAAGCCAAAGGCCGTCAGAAACTACTCATGCCCTTAGCAAAAATGGTAGTGAAATACTTACGTAAATCAAGTCAAGCACGCCAAAAAATTGTCCAATACCAGATGAACTTTACTCCATTTATTTACAGAGACCTATTTGAAAAATATCAGCCAAGTTTGGTGGTTTCCAGTACCTATGGCTGGCGTAATGATCGCTACATTCTTCGCGAAGCGCACCAGCGTGGTATCAAGTCCGGAGCAGTAATTGTTGGTTGGGATAACCCATCAAGTTATGGAATACCGTCTGCACCATTGGATTTCGTAAGCTGTTGGTCTGATATACAGAAACAAGAGCTGGTCGATGGCTCTGATTGGGATCCTGAAAAAGTAAATGTTGGCGGTATACCATCCTACGACAACTACTTTAACAAATCCTGGTTGATATCAAGAGAAAAATACTTCCAAAAACATAAGCTTGATCCTCATCGGAAATTAATTGCCTACGCTAGCAGTTTCGTTACTTTTTCTCCCAACTATCGCAACATCAAAACTCTTGCAGACTTGGTTGCTAACGACGAGTTGGACTATCAAGCCCAACTACTGATCCGCTTGCACCCCAATCACTTTTTAAATGACTCCTTATTTATCGAAGAACGTAAGCAAATTCTAGCGCTGGCAGATAGACTGCCGAATGTCCACGTTGTTGAACCGGTTGCATTGGCAGGGGATTTGGGAAATTATTCTGGAGAGGATATGGACGAAAAAACATCGATGATGGCCCATGCTGATGTCTTTACTACAGTATATTCCACCATGTGTGTGGAATGTGCAATCCACGATCGACCAATTATTAGCGTCGTACTAGATGAACCAGGTGGTTGGAAAGATCCTAATAAATTTTCGCTTGCGTTAAGTGATATTGATCATTGGCCAACTCACTCTCGCTTCCTCGAGTCTGGTGCTGGCAGATTGGCAAGTGATTCTGAAAGTCTTAGGCAACATCTCAACACTTATCTGAATAACGATAAAATAGATTCGTTGGAACGTGCAATGTTTGTTAAAAATGAGATTACATTTACCGATGGATATGCCGGTATACGTACGGCTGATTATTTGTCTTCACTTGCTTTTGGAGGCAAGTTGTGAAATTCTTAATTGCGGGCTTAGGATCCATCGGCAGGCGCCATTTGCGCAATCTGCGCGCGCTTGGGCAGGAAGACATCATCCTCTACCGCACGCACCAAGCCACCTTGCCAGACGCGGAGCTTGGCGATTTACCAACTTTTACAGAGCTAAGCCTGGCGCTTGCTGAAAAACCCGTTGGCGTTATCGTCGCCAATCCTACCGCGCTTCATTTGGAAGTGGCAATTGCTGCCGCTAAGGCTGGCGCGGCACTGCTGATTGAAAAGCCGGTATCCGACGGTCTCGCCGGGCTTGGCGAACTGCAATCAGCACTCATCCGGAGCAGCAAGCCGGCCATGGTAGGTTTCCATTTTCGTTTTCACCCGGTGTTGAACCAGGTAAAAGCCCTGCTGGAAAGCGGTCAGCTTGGCAAGCCGCTCTCTGCGCGCGTCAATTGGGGCGAATACCTGCCTGGCTGGCACCCCTGGGAGGACTACCGCCGCTCTTATGCTGCCCGCGCCGACCTGGGCGGCGGCGTAGTGAACACGCTTTCGCATCCTTTAGATTATTTGCGCTGGTTGCTGGGCGAAGTCGAAAGCGTCAGCGCCTGGACCGGTAAGCTGAGCGCACTTGAGCTGGACGTGGAAGATCACGCCGACATCCTGATTCACTTTGCTGCCGGGGAGGCAGCCAGCGTGCATCTGGATTACTATCAGCGCCCGCCTTCCCACACGTTTGAGATTACTTGCGAGAATGGCCGAATCTGCTGGGATAATGCCACTGGGGAAGCCCAGGTCTTTTACGCGCAGAGCGGCGCAGCCAACCTGTTGGTGCCACCGGAAGGCTTTGAGCGCAGCCAGATGTTCCTTGAAGAAATGGCGACCTTTGTGCGCCTTTGCCAGGGTGAAACACTGCCGCACTGCACGCTCGCGGATGGCATCCGGGCTCAGGAGCTTGTGCTGGCGATCAAGCAGTCCGCGATCCAAGACGGCTGCATGGTCAGGCTTGCCTGATGGTAGAATTCAAACGATATCAACACGAGGCAACCATGAGTAATATCCTTGAAAAATTTGACCTCCACGGCAGAACAGCCGTCGTCACCGGCGGTGCTGGTCTTTTGGGGCGGCAATTTTCGCTGGCTCTTGCCCAGGCAGGCGCAAACGTCCTGGTGGCAGATCTTGCCCAAAGCGCTGCCGAAGCCCACGCCCTCACCCTGCGCGAGCAGGGTTTGCGGGCTGAAGGCACTGCCGTGGATGTTACCGACCCCAATTCCACCCAGGCCATGGCACAAGCCGCCCGGGAAATTTTTGGAAGTCTCGATGTTCTGGTCAACAGCGCCGCGCTTGACCCCAAATTTGACCCTGCCAACGCCAGCGCGCAGGGTGCCAATGCGTTTGAAGGCTACTCGCTCGAATCCTGGCGCCAGGCGCTGGATGTCAACCTGACGGGCATGTTTCTCGCCTCGCAAGCTGCCGTGCAGCTGATGCTGGAGCAAGGACGAGGTGTGATTGTGAACATCTCTTCCATGTACGGTCTGGTTGGTCCAGACCAAAGGCTTTACGAACAACCGGATGGAACCCGTCAGTTCAAACCGGTTTATTATTCTGTGACAAAGGCGGGTGTGCTCGGTTTCACCAGATACCTGGCTACATATTATGCTGGCAAAAATATCCGCGTTAATGCTCTTACACCTGGTGGGGTATTCAACGACCATGACGCGATATTCACGGCGCAATACAGTTCCCGTACCGTATTGGGGCGAATGGCCAACCTTGATGAAATGAACGCAGCCATGCTCTTTTTGTGCAGTGATGCCAGCAGTTACATGACCGGCAGCAACCTGGTGGTCGATGGGGGTTGGACGGCATGGTAGGCAAACCCGAAGTATTGGCATTGATCCCGGCAAGGGGCGGCTCAAAGGGCATTCCCCGCAAAAACATCCGCGATTTCGCCGGCGCGCCGCTCATCGCCTACAGCATCACCGCAGGCTTGCAGTCTCAGCATGTGACGCGTGTGATCGTCTCCACCGACGATGAAGAAATCGCCGCGGTTGCGCGCCAGTGGGGTGCCGAAACACCTTTCTTGCGACCTGCAGAGTTCGCCCAGGACGACACCACCGACCTGCCCGTTTTCGAACATGCCCTGCAATGGCTGCGTGAAAACGAAAGTTATCAGCCTGAGATTGTCATCCAACTGCGCCCGACTTCACCCGTACGACCTGTTGGCCTGATTGATGAAGCCATCGAGCTGATGCTCGCCAACCCGCAGGCGGATTGTGTGCGCGGCGTGGTGCCCAGCGGACAAAACCCCTTCAAGATGTGGCAGATAGTGCCTGACTCACACCAGCTTAAACCCCTTTTGAGCCTGCCGAACCTGAAAGAGCCCTATAACGCTCCCCGCCAGGAACTTCCGCCAACCTATTGGCAAACAGGGCATATTGACGCTATCCGCGCCAACACAATTTTGAACAAACATAGCCTGACGGGTGATGTGATCTTAGCGTTGTTGATCGACCCGTTGTACACGGTCGACATTGATACGATTGAGGATTTTTGGAACTCAGCAAGGCTGATCAATGATCCTCGCACTAAAGCAGTAGATCCGCTTAAAAGTCGTCGATCCTTCCCAGATAAAGTAAGTCACCTCATCATGGATTTCGACGGCGTTCTCACGGATGATAAGGTCTACATTGACCAGAACGGTGGCGAAAGCGTGCGCTGCAGCCGTTCTGACGGTTATGGGATCAGCTTGCTTAAAGGAAAATCGGCTATTCAGCCAATGATCCTCTCACGAGAGACCAACCCGGTTGTTACTGCCCGGGCACGCAAGCTTGACATTGAGGTTTTTCAATCGGTTTTGAATAAAGACCAGGCGATCCAAACCTTGATCGAAGAAAGAAATCTGAACCCAAGCGAAATCATTTACATAGGCAATGACCTGAATGACCTGGTGGTCCTGCCGCTGGTTGGTTACTTTGTGTGTCCAGCTGATGCCCATCCCCAGGTGCTCAGGCAGGCGGATTTGGTCCTTAAGCAAGTAGGCGGTAAAGGCGCAGTTCGGGAACTGGTTGAAAAAATCATGGAAAAGCAAAGCAATCAGGAAAACTTAAAAGAAGGAAACTGAACATCAATGATTGATATCGAATTCTATATGAAGGTTGGCGAACTCAAAAAACGTCTCAAGTCCGGTGAACACTTCTCAGAAGATGAACTCAAGGCTCTACTTGAGAGCTATCGCAGCCACTATCCGGTGGCGTACAATATCGAAACCACCAATGCCTGCAATATGCGCTGCGAGATGTGCCCCCGCACAACCATGATGACCAGATCAGTCGAAACCATGGCTCCTGAACTTTTTAGAAAAGTGATTGATCAACTTTCACCTTTCAGCCAGGAACAATTGGCTCGCTGGGAAGACTTTGCGGAAAGTTACTACGGTGTGCCCAGGCACGGTATGAGCGAAAATCATTTTTTTCTGTACAAGATCCCCCGCGTTATCGTCCTTCATGGCTATGGCGACCCGCTGTTAGACAAAAACATCCCCACTTACGTCAAGTGGATGACGGAACGAGGTCTTGAATCTTACTTCTCGTGCAATCCAGCCAATATCAATATGAACCGCACGGTTGAAACCTTCGAGAATGGTTTGGGCTTGGTGAAGTATTCCATTGAAAGTGTCGACGATCTGCGGCACAAAAGTGTGCGGGGTGAAGCCTCAAACTTCAGCGAAGCCTATCGCAATATATTGCGATTGCTGGAATTGAAAGCTCAGAGAAACTACAAAACTACCATCGTGATCACCATGATCAACCTGAACAAACCCTGGCAGCAGGATGAATATCAGAAATTAGTGGAAGCCTTTGAGGGGTTGGATGTTTATGTCTACCTCAAGAGCCAGGATCAAATGTGGTATGAGGATAACAAACAGACTACCGCCTCCATCCATTGGCAGGAATTTTGCCAATTCCCCTGGTCATCCATGACGATCAAATCGAATGGTGAAAGCGCCCAATGCGTCGAAGACTTTAACAACGAGATTATCCTGGGCGATGCCCGGACGCAAAGCCTGTACGATATTTGGAATGGTGAAGCTTATCAAAAATTCCGTGATGACCATTTCAAGTTGACACGCGGGATCAAGTGTACAGAACAATGTGATATGCACTTGATTGGCAGCTACTTAGCTCAGTAAAGGAACATATGAGATATTCAGTCAAAATTGGTGAACGAATAATTAGTGATGACCAACCCACCTATATCGTTGGGGAAATTGGGATCAATCACAACGGCGATCTTGAAGTTGCCATGAGCCTCATGCTGGCAGCCAAAAAAGCAGGAATTGATGCTGTAAAATTCCAAAAACGGACTCCCGAAATTTGTGTACCGTTGGAACAACAAAGTCAAATGCGCGACACCCCCTGGGGCTACATCACATACCTTGATTACCGCTACAAAGTCGAATTTGACGAAGCTGCTTACACAGAGATCGATCGTTATGCCAAAGAGCTGGGGCTCGATTGGTTTGCTTCTTCCTGGGATATTCCATCTCTTGAGTTTATGGAAAAATTCAACCCGCCCACTCACAAGATCCCTTCAGCTTTGCTGACTGACAAAAAACTATTGCGCGCGTACCGTGCGACAGGTAAACCGATCATTCTTTCGACCGGCATGTCCACCATGGAGCAGATCAGAGAGGCGGTTGATCTCATAGGGGAAGATAATCTGGTTTTGTGCCACACCACCAGCTCTTACCCCTGCCCGCCAGAAGAATTGAATTTGCGAATGGTACAGACTCTTCGTGAGGCTTTCCGCTGCCCAATTGGCTATTCAGGGCACGAGGTTGGTCTGGTTCCTACTGTGGTTGCGTCTGCCCTGGGTGCCTGCCTGGTGGAACGCCATATCACGCTTGACCGCGCCATGTGGGGCTCTGATCAAAGCGCTTCAGTGGAACCACAGGGAATTGCTACGTTAGTCAAGTATATCCGTGTGACGGAAAAATCACTTGGTGACGGTATCAAAAAGGTCTACGACAGCGAACAATCTTCGATCAAGAAACTGAGGCGGATTAGCCAGTAAGATGAAAATCCCACAGTTGGTTGAGCGTGTGCGCCGGCGCGCGAAGCTTGAGGTGGCACATCGTGCCAACGATCGCCGTTTTGTTGCCCTTTCAAGCCGGGTGGCTGAAGCAGCTCCCGAAAGAACCACGGCGCCAGTAATCTTCTTTGATGCCTCAACGCGTCTGAGCGGCACCAGCCTGAATGCGGCTTTTGCCGCCCTGAGCGCCTGGTCGCTTGAGCTCAACGGCGTGCGCGTGATTCATTTTGTGTGCCAGCAAGGATTGTCACCCTGCGTTTTCGGCACGAAACGCAACGCCATGCACCACCATCCTCCCTGTAGGGCATGCATGCGGCAATCCGAAGCCCTTTTCGGGCATTCAGAGGTGGTCCCTTTCGGGTTTGATGCTGAAGCACTTCCACAAGGATTGCTCGCGCCCCTTGGGCTTGATCAGCTAAGCCGTTTCACTTATGCCGATCTGCCCCTTGGCAAGCTCGCCCTGCCCTCAATGCGCTGGATTCTGCGCAGGCATCACTTAAACGACGACGAACTGACACGCTCTTTGTTCAGGAAATACATTCGTTCGGCTTACTCATTGGCACTGCAGTTTGAAGCGCTGGTCCAGGAGGCACAACCTCAAACAGTGGTGGTCTTCAACGGCATGCAGTACCCCGAAGCTGTCGCCCGCTGGGTGGCGCGCAAGCACGGCATCCGCGTCATCAGCCACGAAGTCGGCATGCGTCCCTTCAGCGCCTATTTCACCGAAGGGGATGCCACCGCTTACGACCTGGACATTCCTACGGATTTCCAACTTAATGAAACCCAAAATCAACGCCTGGATGATTATCTGAGTAAGCGTTTCAAAGGGGATTTCCACATGGCGGGGGTCAAATTCTGGCCGGAAATGAGCGGGCTCAGACCGGAATTTCTGCAAAAAGCAGCTGGTTTCAAACAAATGGTGCCGGTCTTCACCAACGTCATCTTTGATACCAGTCAACCGCACGCCAACGTGGTGTTTGAAGACATGTTCACCTGGCTCGATTCCCTGCTGAACACCGCCAAAGCGCACCCTGAGACTTTGTTTGTCATCCGTGCCCACCCCGATGAAGCCCGCATTGGCAAAGCCAGCGAAGAATCAGTCGCAGAGTGGGCGGAAGTACGCGGCGTAAGCAATATCCCCAATCTGCACTTTATCCCGCCCCAAGAGTACGTCAATTCCTACGACCTGATCCGCATGGCGAAGTTTGTGCTGATCTACAATTCCACCATCGGGCTGGAAGCCTCCATTCTCAGCGCGGCGGTGCTTTCGGCTGGAAAAGCGCGTTTCACCGCCTCCGATGTGGTATGGCTGCCGGAAACTAAAGCCGACTACCAGGCCAAACTCGACTTCCTCTTGGACACAGATACCGTTGAGGTGCCGGCGCACTTCAAGCACAACGCCCGCCGCTTCCTCTACTGGCAGCTCTACCGCTCCTCGCTCAGCTTCGAAGACTTTTTGAAGCCGGATGGCGTCTGGGTGGGGTATGTGACCCTCAAAGATTTCCCCTGGCAGGCGCTGCTGCCCGAAAACTCGGTTACGCTGCAGACCATCCATGACGGTATCCTGCACGATGGGGATTTTATGCTCAAGGAGGACCCACAATGAAACTCGAAAAGATCGTTGCCCTGGTGCCCATGCGCCACGATTCCAAACGCGTGCCCGGTAAGAATTACCGCCCGATGTCCGGTAAGCCGCTGTACGCGCATATCATCGAGACCCTTCTAAGAGTTGAAACGATCAGCCAGGTGGTGGTGGATACCGATTCGCCGCCAGTGATTGAAGGACTCGCGCGGAATTACCCGCAGGTGAAGGTGCTGCTGCGCCCGGAAGAATTGCGCGCTGACACCACCCCTACCAACGAAATCCTGATCCACGATACTGCCCAGGTGCCCGCGGATCTCTACCTGCAGACCCACAGCACCAATCCACTGCTCAAGGCGGATACGATCCGGCGCGCCATCGAGCAACTGCGCCAGACCTACCCGGAGTATGATTCCCTTTTTGGCGTTACCCGGCTGCAAACCCGCCTGTGGGACGAACTTGGGCGTGCGGTAAACCACAACCCGGCGGTTCTCCTGCGCACGCAGGACCTTCCCCCAATCTATGAAGAAAATTCCTGCATCTACCTTTTCACCCGCGAAACCCTGATTTCAAGGCGCAATCGGCTGGGTGAGAGACCGATAATGTTCGAGATTGACGCCAGCGAAGCCACGGATATCGACGTGGAGCTGGATTTTGTCATCGCTGAAACCTTAATGCAAAAACTAAACTAACCGAGGTATTATGAGAACTGTTCTGATCACCGCACCTTACATGATCCCCTCCATGGCTCGTTTCACCCCAATTCTGGAGTCTTTTGGTTTGAACGTAGTTATTCCAGAAGTGGACGAAAGACTTGAAGCTGATGAATTGCTGCAATTTGCTGGTCAATATGAGGGCACCATTTGTGGCGATGACCGATATACTGCAGAAGTGATTGCTGCCAACGGGGCAACTCTGAAGGTGATTTCAAAATGGGGTACCGGAGTGGATGCGATTGATGCTGAAGCAGCAGCAAAGTATGGTGTTATGATTGGTCGCACCCCCAATGCCTTCACCGTGCCTGTTTCTGAAAGCGTAATGGGCTGTATGCTTAGCTTTGCTCGTAATATCCCTTGGATGGATAACGCGATGAAGGCGGGCGAATGGAAGAAAATTTCCGGTCACACGCTCATGGAATCAACTTTGGGTGTGATTGGCGTTGGCAATATTGGCAAGGCTGTTATCCGACGTGCCCGGGCTTTTGGTATGAATATTTTAGCAAACGACATCATCGAAATTGAACCGGATTTCATTATTGAGCAAGGTATTGAGATGACCGGATTGGAAGATTTACTGGAGCGAGCGGATTACATCAGTCTGAATGTTTCGCTTAATCCCACTTCTTACCATCTGATCAATGCCGAATCGCTGGCGCATGTGAAGCCATCCGCGGTCTTAATCAACAGCTGCCGCGGTCCGGTTGTGCATGAAGAAGCATTGGTTGCAGCTTTGCAGACGGGGCGTTTGCGTGGCGCCGCGCTGGACGTTTTTGAAGAAGAACCTCTACCAGCTGACAGCCCTCTGAAAAAGATGGACAACGTCTTGCTCTCCCCTCACAACACCAACAGCAGCCCCTTCTTCTGGGAACGGATCCACTGGAACACCCTGCGCAACTTGCTGATCGGGCTTGATATTCCGGTGGGCGATATCGCCAGCCTTAAAGCGCTCGAAAAAAGCGCATAATTCTGACGGAGAGGAATTATTATGAGTGATTCGAAGAAAACCATGCTGATCACCGGCGCCGCCGGCGGCGTCGGGCGGGCGACCGTGAAGCATTTCCATGAACGCGGTTTTTGCGTGATCGGGGTTGACCGTCAGAGCGTTTATCCGGAATTCCCCGCTGATGGGATGTTCATCAAGGCGGACATCTCCGTGCCGGAGAACCTCGAGAAAATCTTCGTCCAGGCGACCGAATTCACCCCGACCCTGGATGTGCTGGTGAACAATGCCGGCTTCCAGGTGACCAAGCCCCTGGTTGAGACGACTGTTGAGGAATGGGATATGGTGATGGCTTCCAACCTGCGCTCGGTCTTCCTGGGTGTCAAGCTGGCTTACCCGCTGTTGAAAGCAGAAGGCGGCGGCGCGATCGTGAACGTTTCATCGGTGCACGCCGTGGCGACCAGCGCCAATATCGCTGCCTATGCTGCCAGCAAAGGCGGACTGCTTGCGCTGACCCGCGCCATGGCGATCGAGTTCGCGCCGGATAACATTCGCGTGAATGCTGTGCTGCCCGGGGCAGTCGACACGCCCATGCTGCGCGCCGGTTTCCACCGTGGACGGGGTAACGAAGCCTCTGAAGAGAGCCAACTGGCAGCTCTGGCTGCCAAAACTGTCAACGGACGCGTCGGGATGCCGGAAGAAATTGCTTCGGTGATCTATTTCCTGTCCGACAATGCCCAATCCAGCTTTATTACCGGGCAGGGGCTGCTGGCTGATGGTGGCGCCACTTGCCGGCTGAGCACTGAGTGAGTATGAGCCAATCGAAACCAACCTCCGAAGTATCCGCGCTGGGTCGCCTTGCCCGTAATGGCTACGACTTCCTTAAGCGTGTTCCTGAGCTGCCCGCGGCTTACCTGCACCCCTGGCGTCGTGAATCCCGCCGCAGGTTAGGTCAGTTGAAGGATAGCCATAGAGGAGAACGTTGTTTCATAGTCGGAAACGGTCCTTCACTGAAGAACACCGACCTCAGCCTGCTGAAGAACGAGTTTGCCATTGGCATGAATCGGGTTTTTCTTGCATCCGAGGAGCTCGGTTTCATCCCGAGCTGCCTGGTTTGCGTCAACGACCTGGTGGTGGAGCAGTCCGTGCCCGAATTCAATGCCCTGCAAATGCCCAAGTTTTTCTCCTGGCGCGCCAGCAAGTGGCTGCAGATGGATGACTGGATGCACTTTATCTACACCACCTACACCACCCCAAAATTCGCCACCGATGTGCGCAACCGGGTTTGGGAAGGCGCCACGGTAACCAATGTCTGCCTGCAGCTTGCTTACCACATGGGCTTTCAAGAAGTGATCCTGATTGGCGTGGACCACAGCTTTGCCACCAAGGGCAAACCGAACACTACGGTGCAATCCGAGGGGGATGACCCAAACCATTTCTCAGCAGCTTACTTTGGCAAGGGCTTCCGCTGGCAACTGCCAGACCTGGAGACCTCCGAATTGGGCTACCGCATGGCTCGCCAGGCTTACGAAAAAGCTGGCAGGCGCGTCTTGGACGCGACTATCGGCGGGAAGTTGGATATCTTCGCAAAGGTCAATTACGACAGTCTGTTTGGGTAAAAGCTGATCAGTGGGTCAGAACCGTTTTCGCCAACGCCCACAGCAGGCTATAATGAGAAAATGCAACACGCTCCACTGGTAAGCATCGTCACCCCCTCTTTCAACCAGGCTGCCTTCCTCGAGCAGACGCTTCGCTCTGTTTTGGAACAGGATTATCCCAATATTGAATACTGGGTCATCGATGGCGGCTCCACGGATAACAGCGTCCAGATCATCAAACAATACGCCCCAAGGCTTGCCGGTTGGGTTTCTGAAAAAGACAAGGGTCAGGCGGATGGCGTCAACAAGGGCTTTTCCAAAGCCACGGGCGAGATCATTGGCTGGCTCAATTCGGATGACCTCTATTACCCTGGCGCAATTGCCGGCGCGGTGGAAGCCTTCCGACTGCACCCTGAAGCTTCTTTTGTGTTTAGCGATGTCGAGTCGATTGACGAGCACGGCAGTGCCTTCAACCTGATGCGCTATGGCGATTGGAAGCTGCCGGAACTCATGAGCTTTCACATTATTGGTCAGCCCGGGGTTTTCATGCGCCGCCCCGTGCTGGAGCAAGCCGGCTGCCTCGACCTCAGCTACAACTACCTGCTCGATGTGCAGCTCTGGCTCAGAATGGCTGCGGTTGCCGAGCCGCATTACGTGCCCGGAGCCGTCTGGGCGGCAGCCCGCATCCACTCGGACGCCAAGAACATCGCCCATGCCCAGGATTTTGGCGCGGAAGCATTCCGCCTTGCGAAATGGCTGTGCGAGGATGAACGCTTTTATCCGCTTTCAGGCCAATTGTTCAACAAAATCTGGGCGGGGGCGCACCGCCTGAACGCCTTCTACCTTGTGGAAGCCGGTCAGTTCAAGCCCGCCTTGCGATCGTACGCGAAAATGCTGCGCTTGGCGCCTTCCATCTCAAAGGGAACATTCAAACGCATGGGCTATGCCAGCCTGGGTGCGCTCGGCGTGCAAAACTTACACCAGAGTTACGCCAACTGGCGCTTGAAACACTATCAAAATCGCCAGGACAAGGAGGAAAAGCATGCCTGATCAACCAAAAGTCAGCATCATCACCCCCTCCTTCAACCAGGCGCGCTTCCTTGACCAAACCATGCGCAGCGTGCTCGAGCAGGACTACCCGAACATTGAATATATCGTCATCGATGGCGGTTCCGACGACGGCAGCCTGGAAATCATCCAAAAGTATGCCGATCGCCTGGCATACTGGCAGAGTCAGAAGGACAAAGGGCAGACCGATGCCATCAACCAGGGCTTCGCGCGTGCCACGGGCGATATCCTGGCGTGGCTCAACTCGGATGACATTCTCTATCCCGGCGCTGTCAGTGCGGCGGTGCGGCAGCTCCAAGAGCACCCCGAGATTGGCATGGTTTACGCCGACTGCCACTGGATCAACGCAGAAGGTGAAATCATCGGCAATTTCCCGGCTGCCCAGACTGACCTGAAAAAGTTGCGCCGCGGCTACGTGCACATCCCGCAACAGACCGCTTTCTTCCGCGCGGATCTCTGGCGCAAAGTGGGACCACTGGACGACAGTTTTTACTTTGCCATGGATTACGACCTCTGGACGCGCCTGGCTGAGCAAGCACCGCTGCTCTACGTGCCCGAGCTCTGGGCGGCATTTCGCCTGCACGAAGGGGCCAAATCCATCGCCGCGGATGACCGCTGTTGGCCTGAGATGCTGCGTGTGCACTACCGCGACGGGGGCAAGAAGCTTTCCCTGTTGACCCTGAAGTATACGATTCGCAAGCTGGTGCAGCCTTTTTGGATGTGGCTGCGTAAGCGCAGGCTTTCCTAATTTACGTGGAGAAATCTGGGGGATAATTCAGAGGCATCCTATGTGGATTTGAGAATCCCTAAGACAGAAAACAGCCTTGTGGAATTACGCGGTTCGTTTCGCCGGCTGCCAGTTCACCAGGAACAACCCAACCACCGCGATAATCAATCCGATCAGCCCGATCAGTGAGATGCTTTCCCCCAGGAAGATCCAAGCCAGGAACGTGATCTGGATCAGCATGGAATTGTTGATCATGCTCGATTCCATCGCCGTCAATGACTGCAGGGTGCGGTTCCAAATCCAGAAAGCAAGCGCGGTATTGAGACCCGCGATCAACAGCAGCAGCAGCCAAACCCTCAGGTCAAGTGGTGGTAGGCCCTGAAAAACAACAACACCCCCCAGTAATACCACCGCGCCAATGCCCATGCTGATGCCCGTCACCACCATCGGATCCAAGCGTTGGTCGCGATTCACGCCCCGTCCCATCACTGCAGCAACTGAATTGGCGATCATCGTAAATAGCGCCAGCCCCATGCCGAAAACGCTCTTTGGTATTGTCGTCACCGGCAGGAAGTAAACCAGGACGCCGGCAAGGAAGATTGCCATACCGCTCCACTGCAGACGGGAAACTGGCTCCTTGAGGAAGATCAACCCCAACACCGCCACCATCGGACCGGTAAAACTCAGCAGCAGGCTCATCGTGATCGCGTCCAGGTGCACCAAAGCCAAAAACTGTCCGCCTTGCGTGATCGTATAGTAAACCAGCCCCAGGATCACCAGGTAACGCCAGTCAAAGGAACTCAGCTGTTTTACTTCACCTCTGCGTTTGAGCAAACCCGGCAGGAGGAAAAGGAAAGCCAGCATATAGCGTATACCAGTAAAAGCCAGCGGCGGAACATCCATAAGATACTTCTTGATCAGGATGATGGAACTGGACCAAAGCATGGTCACAAAAAGGGCTTGAAGAATGGCTTTAGCGCGGGATGAAAGGGGCATTGGATCCTCTCCTCCCGGGATTATAACATGCCAAAAAAGAAACAAAGATGGTTAAATGGCGCATGTCAGAGCAAAGTGATGGTTCGAAGCATGCCCAGCTGGAAGATCGGACTGAGAAAGCGACCTTGCTGGTGTTCATTGATGATGCCGCCAGCGAGTTGCTGGCCCTCAAGTTTGTGGAGGAAGAAAGCTTTTTTGCCTATGGAGAAGTGTGTAAGCGTTATTTTCAGGAAGTAGGTTTACCCATGAGTTTCTATAGTGATCGTTTTAGCGTCTTTCGCACTAATCGCTCAAAAAAACTTGAATATGAGCCTGTGACCCAATTCCAACGCGCTTTGAGCGGACTGGCTGTGAAACTCATTTGCGCGAACTCCCCCGAGGCAAAAGGGCGGCTGGAGCGTGCCAATGCAACCCTGCAAGATCGTCTGATAAAGGAGATGCGGCTGAGAAACTCCCCTGCATGTAGTTAATTTCTGGACAATTGTGATGAGACCGACCGGCGTAAGTGTGGTTTGGATATGACCATGAAAGCACTCATGACACCTGACGAACTTGACCAGATCGCGGCAATGGGCAGCAAACAAGCTGTCTTCTTCCGTGATGTTGTGCAAGATATCGTGCGATTTATGCGCCGACTGGATATCATTGGTATTAACATGCACGATCCCGCTGCAGTGCTGTATGCCGCGGATGATTCCATATTCAAAGCGTATCCTGCCGGTATTCGAGTGGAAACCAAGGGCACAATCACCCAGGGAAAAACGGTAACAGATCTGTTTAGCGATGCAAAATGGCAAAAGAATGGCTTTGTAGCCATGGATATTGACCGTGAAGCCTTCGTCAGGCAGGTTTTTGAGCTAATGAGTAAATATTAAGACTCATTCACTTTTCAGTTAGAGGTTTCAGCAGGTCTTCTTGAGAAGACTTTCTGTGAATATCTCAAGAAAGGTCAAATAACATGCCAAAAAAGATCATTATCGATACCGACCCGGGCATTGACGATGCCATGGCTATCCTGGCTGCCTTGCATTCCCCAGATCTCGAAGTGCTGGGTTTGACCACCGTGTTTGGAAACACTGAAGTTGAGCTTTGTTCCTTAAACGCCTTGCGCTTGGTAGAGTTGGAAGGAAATGACCATATCCCGGTCGCTCAAGGTTGCGGTCAGCCGCTTGTGCACCAAATCAACGCGTTTTCGGCCGGTGTGCATGGCAAAGATGGTTTTGGCAACACGAATCTGCCCCTCCCACATGGAAAGCCGGATCCGCGGCATGCCGCTCAGTTTATTATCGATGCTATCATGGCAAACCCCCATGAGGTGATTCTTGCGCCAATAGGTCCACTGACCAATATCGCCATGGCATACCGCCTTGAGCCTGGCATTGCCCCATTGGTGAAAGAAGTGGTCTTGATGGGCGGCTGCGCCTTTGCCTTGGGTAACATCTCACCTGTCGCTGAAGCCAACATTTATCACGATCCACATGCCGCGGAGGTCGTTTTTGCTGCTCCCTGGAAAGTCACCATGGTTGGACTGGACGTCACCACCAAAATCGTCATGAGTCCTGAGTATTTTGAAAAATTGTACGCGGCTGGCAACCCTGCGGTAGGGCTTCTCGAGAAAATTCAGCCTTGCTACCAAGCCTTTCATGAACAGATATACGGCATGAAGGGTGCCATCCACACCCATGACCCCGCGGTGATTGCGTATCTTTTAGCACCAGAGCTTTTCAGGTGTGAGGAGGTACCTGTGTATGTGGTGACAGAAGGTCTTTGTTTGGGTAAAACCATTGCCGACAAACACCATCACATTTTCACAAGCACACAGGAGGGTAGGGGCATCGGTGAGGAATCGGTCGAGATCGCTGTTGAACGCCCCTCAACCACCATCCCCCTGGGGGTGGACGAGGACGGGGTGCTGCAGTTATTGTTCGATCTGCTGACGAAGTAATTGTGTCGGAGTGATGTGCGAATGTATCGTGCCCTCAATTCGCCAGTGACGGTCTTGGTAGGGCGGAATGCGCCTCATTTGCGCACTCCGCCACGTAAACCAATGTTTCCGCCAAGTAAATTAATGTCGGAGTGAGCCCGCGCAAGCTTCATGAAATTTCAAGGTCACGAGGCAGTCTCATTCCGACCTCCAAGCCTGCCATAATAATTGATCGTAGGGCAGCATGGGCTTTTTGCGTACTCCGCCAATAAACCCTGCTCTTAGCCCGTAGGGCGAAATTGAGGGCACCGTGAACGATGTGATGTGCGAATGTATCGTGCCCTCAATTCGCCAGTGACGGTCTTGGTAGGGCCGAATGCGCCTCTTTTGCGCATTCTGCCAAGAAAACCAATGTTTTCGCCAAGTTAATTAACGTCGGAGTGAGCCCGCGCAAGCTTCATGAAATTTCAAGGTCACGAGGCGGTCTCATTCCGACCTACAAGCCTGCCATAATAATTGATCGTAGGGCAGCATGGGCTTTTTGCGTACTCCGCCAACCATATATGCAGGTGCCTAACCGCGCAGACATAACTGGTCGTAGGGGCGAAGCATCCCAACAAAAATACCTTATCTGATCTGATGCGCTAATCCAGGATGCTTCGCCCCTACCGGCGATCTCTGTTCTCGCCGGTCTTGATAATCCCCGAAGCAAAGTGGAGTGGGATCTGACCGAGCGAGGGTCTTGACCGCAGGTCTCCAATTATCAGAAGAATGAAGGATGGCGACCAAAAGGTCAAATGCCCTTCATGGTCTCCAGAGTGCGAAGCCTGCCCTCTGGGTACCATGAAAGAACAGGGTTTCGCTATCACCCATGAGCTATCAGCTATGACCTATCAGCTAACCCGGATAATCAGCGATTTTTTTAGACAAATCTTTTTTCAGCAAGTGTGGCAGGCGGGCGTTCACTTCACTCATAATCTCGACCAAATCTAATGTCAGGTGCTTTCCTCCCTGGTAAACAACTTCGCCATCACAAATCACTGTGTCAACATCCCTAGCATCAAGTGAATAAACCAGGTTGGCAGCCTTGTTGATCACCGGTTGTGTCGCCGGTCGATCCTGCCGCAGCAGCACCACGTCCGCCAGGTTGCCGGCTTTCAAATTGCCCAATCGAGGCTGCCGCAAGACCCTTGCTCCCCCCTGAAAAGCCAGGTCCAGGACTGTGTCGACTGACATGACTTCAGCGTCCATGGCCTTGTTCTTCTGAGAGAGGGCGGTCAGACGCATTTGTTCAAACAGATCGAGCGTGCTGCTGCTGACCACGCCATCCGTTGCCAACCCGACCGCTATCCCCTTCTCCAGATATTTAGGCAGGTCAGCCAAACCCATTGCCATAGCCAGGTAAGTTTTTGGCGCCTGGGCTATGCCCACCTTTTTACCCACAAGCAGGTCAAGGTCTTCGTCAGAGGGATAGAGACAATGCGCCAGGATGGCGGGCTGATCCAACAAACCAACGTCCTCCAATATTTGAACTGGTGTTTTCCCGTAACGTTCAAGGGACAAGGTAATTTGTCCGGAAGTCTCCGCCACATGAATATGGTTGCCAACCCCCAACCGGGCTGCTTCGTTGGCGCAGCGTGCCAGGAAGTCAGGATCGCAGAGATAGGGCGAATGCGGCGCAAGCCAGGTAGTGATGCGACCATTGGCTTTGCCCTGCCAGCGTTCCACGAAGCGAATGGTTTCTTCAAACTGCGAGTAACCCTGATGCCCAAAGACAGCCCATCCCAGGTTGGCGCGCGTGCCCGCTCTTTCCACCGCCTGCGCGACCATATCCATTTCAAAGTAATGATCCGCGACGCAGGTAATGCCAGCTGCGATCATCTCGGCCAGCCCCAACATGGCACCCCAATAGACATCTTCGGGCGTCAGGTTCGCTTCGAGCGGAAAAATGACTTTGTTAAACCAGTCGTTCTCGTTCACGTCTGGTCCGGCATTGCGAAAGAGCACCATCGGCACGTGCGCGTGGGTGTTGACCATGCCTGGCACAGCCAGCATACCTGCCGCGTCGATGATCTGACAATCTGATTGTGCCAGAGGAGATGTCGATTGAATGGCGGTGATCTGATTGCCCTCTATCAGGATGTCCTGGGCTGGAAGAAAGTGCGGCACTTGCCCCTCGAAGGTCATCACCTCACAATTTCTGATGATTAACTTTGCCATTTTCTATGCTCCACTTTTTAGAATTTTAGAAATCCTCCACCGATGTGAGCGCCTCTTCGATAGCCCGGTCGAGAATCGTCTTTACTTCTTCCCGACCTAAATCGAGCCCATCAGCGGCAACAACATCAAAACGCGGGATACCCCAAAATTCGCATAAAGCCTCTAAATATCTTGCGCCCATCTCAAGCCTCGAATGGCGATAGTCCCCACCGCGAGTAGTCAGGAATAACAGTCGTTCCGCCCTACATAAGCCATGAGGGCCGCGCTCGTCCACGCCAAAGGTAATGCCTTCCACACTGATGTTCTCGATATAAAGTCTCAACAAAGCGGGAAAACTCAGATCCCAAAATGGAGCCGCCACAATCACCCGATCTGCCTGGCTGAATTGATGGGCATAGCGAAATCGGGGATGTAGGTAGTCGTGTTCCGCCAGCAAGCTTTCACGTTGGTCAAAGAACCCTTCGCTCAATGGCATTAAAGGCTCATCCATCAAGCACAATCTTTCCACCTGGTAAGCACCTTTGGCTTGCAGCGCTGCCAGAACGGCTTCGGCAAGGATGCGCGTTCGGGAAAGTTCCCGTCGGATACAACAGTCGATGTAAAGCAACCTTACCATTCTCGCACCTCGGGAACCTGCAGCGTGCCTTCTTTTAGCACCTGCTCCACTTCAGCCCGGGTTGGGATGGAATCTGCCGCACCTGGCCGCTGGACGCACAACGCTGAAGCCACGGTCGCCAGACGCAGCGTCTCAGCCAGACTTAACCCTTCCAGCACGCCGGAAAGAAAATAACCGCTGAAGGTGTCGCCGGCAGCCGTGGTATCGACCGCCTGCACCTTGCAGCTGCCGATGCTGGCGAAATGACCGTCCCGAAAACACTGCGCGCCGCGTGACCCGAGCGTGAGCAGAATGCCAGCCTGAGGGAATCGCTCAGCCAACCGCTGCAGCAAGGATTCGTCCGCCACCCCGCCGATGATTTCTCCCCCTTCAACCTCGTTAACAATCAGCCAATCGAGCTGGTTGATAGGGTAAGTATTCACATTTTCGGCGTACGGAGCAGCATTTAATGCCACTTTCAAGCCCTTCCTGGCGGCTTTTTCGATAATCCTGCCTACCAGATTGGTCTCGTTCTGGAGCAGCACAAAACCTTCATTGCCAAATGCGTCCAGCGTTCGGTCCACATAGTCTTCAGTAAGCATTTGATTCGTACCACCATACAGCAGGATACAGTTCTGTCCGGAATCCGCCACCTGGATGATGGCATGCCCGCTGACCTCCGATGAAGTCAGCATCAACGAGGTGTCCACTCCAGCTGCTTGCAGCATCTCGACCAAAAAGCCGCCATCTCTGCCAGCAATACCAGCGTGAAGCACCTGGCTGCCAGCCCTGGAAGCCGCGATGGATTGGTTGAGCCCCTTGCCGCCGCTGTTGACTGTGTAAGATTTGGTGTGTTTGGTTTCGCCTGGGAGCACAAAAGTGTCCACCCGGTATACATGGTCAATATTGAGTGAACCAAAGTTTAGAATAGGCATAACCAGTCCTTTTGTTTGATTTTCGTGGTAGAGACAATTATACTGGGAGAAGCCCATCCCAAAAGAAAAGAGGAAACATGCTGCAACCTCACATTCAACTCGATGAAACTGTCAATGCCCGCTGCGCGTTGTTACCCGGCGACCCAGCACGGCTCGACCGTATTGCCCCTTTCCTGAGCGACGTAACCGAACTGGCTTACAATCGTGAATTTCGCAGTCTGCAAGGCACCTATAAGGGTCTGCCTGTGCTGGCAGTCTCCACAGGTATTGGTGGGGCATCAGCTGGAATTGCCGCAGAAGAGCTGCACAACATCGGCGTCAGGGCAATGATCCGCGTTGGCAGCTGCGGTGCGCTGCAACCCAAGGTGAAATTGGGCGATCTCATCATTGTCAACGGTGCAGTCAAGGACGACGGCGCCTCAAAAACCTACAGCCAGGCAATTTTCCCTGCGGTTCCCGACGCAGAACTGATGTTTGCTTGCATCGAGGCTGCCAAAGAGCGGGGCTTTGCCCACCATATCGGGATAGCTCGCAGCCATGATAGTTTTTACACTGATCAGGAAGCCGAAATCGACGCTTATTGGTCGCGGCAGGGTGTGCTTGGCGCAGACATGGAAACAGCCGCTTTGTTCACAATTGGAAGTTTAAGGGGTTTTAAAACGGCTTCCATCCTGAATAACGTCGTTGCCTATAAGCAAGACACGCTTGAATCGATTGGTTCTTATGTCAGCGGTGAGAATTTAGCCATGCAAGGGGAACGCAACGAGATTGTGACTGCATTGGAAGCCCTGCGCAAGGTGTTTATTGACGGGTAAGGTATTCCGGTCATGGATGACCTCAATTAAATCCCTGATTCACTGAGCACGAGATCGGATTACTACGCTCGATTATCTATAAGCTGAAACAATTAAATAAAACCCCTCTTCGTTCGAACGTCGAAGAGGGGTTTATTTATATCTTCAGATGCTTGAAATACCTGTCGGTATCACGCGACTTTGCCAAGCCTCTTGCCCACCTTATCGAAGGCGTCGAGAGCCTGCTCGAGATCGTCCTGGCTGTGGGCGGCGGAGATCATCACACGGATGCGCGCCTTGCCCACTGGCACGGTCGGGAAGCCAAGTGAGCCTGCGAAGACGCCCTCAGCCAGCAGTTCGCGGCTGAACTGGCGCGCCAGCTGCACCTCTCCCAGCATCACGGGCGTGATTGGGGTCTGGGTCTTGCCGATGTCGAAGCCGAGCTTCTGCATTTCAGACTGGAAGAAGCGCGCATTTGCCCATAAGCAATCCACGAGTTCGGTGGACTCTTCCAGTAGGTCCACCGCTGCCAGGCAGGCAGCCGTATCTGGAACCGTTACCGCGGATGAGAAGAGGAACGGGCGTCCGCGCTGGCGCAGCCACTCAATGA
The DNA here is from genome assembly GCA_002435825.1 of Anaerolineaceae bacterium UBA6133. Classification (GTDB taxonomy): domain Bacteria; phylum Chloroflexota; class Anaerolineae; order Anaerolineales; family Anaerolineaceae; genus Mesolinea. Next base: position 62,409 of record DIVL01000066.1, on the reverse strand, counting down.
TTCTGGCATTGCCTGCAACCACACCGCCAACAACTCCAAAGGCCTTGCTGAAGGTGCCAACTTCAACGTCCACCTGACCGTGCAACTTGAAATGGTCCACGATGCCGCGACCGCCTTCCCCCAAAACACCCTCGCCATGCGCGTCGTCAACCATGGTCATCAGGTCAAATTTCTTAGCCACCTCCACGAGTTTATCGAGGGGAGCATAGTCGCCGTCCATCGAAAAGACACCATCGGTGATCATCAATCCGCGGCGGTAGGTACCGGCAGCTTCCCGGACAACCCGCTCGAGATCCGCCGGGTCACAATGCGCGTAACGGTGAATCTTGGCACCAGAGAGGCGCGATCCGTCGATAATCGAGGCGTGGTTGAGCTCATCCGAAAAAATGGCGTCTTCCTTGCCGACCAAAGCCGGGATCGTTGCACCGTTGGCGGTGAAGCCAGACTGGAATGTTACCGCGGCTTCGACATGCTTAAATTCCGCCATGCGCCTTTCGAGCTCGAGGTGCAGGCTCATGGTGCCTGCAATCGACCGAACCGCGCCAGGACCAACGCCATACTTTTGCATGGCCTGGGTAGCCGCTTGAACCAGGCGGGGATGGTTGGCTAAGCCAAGGTAGTTATTGGCACAGAAATTGAGCACCCGTTTACCATTGATCACCACGGAGGCTCCCTGCGGAGAATCCATTATGGGGATGGTGTTATAAAAACCGGTTTCCTTCAAATTTGCAAGTTCTTCATCTATCCAGGCTAATTTATCCGTCATGCTCTCCTCTTTCTCTTTTCGTTCCCCAAATTATACCCGGGCTTCAGGGCTGCGGGCTTGTTTCGAAATGTATCGGTATATAATATTGTTACCGATAAACCATCTTTGGAGTGTGCCATGCAAATTATTTCTTGTGTTGATTATGCCGATATGAGCCGCAAGGCTGCCCGCATCATCGCTGCCCAGGTGCAGCTTAAGCCGCAAAGTGTGCTGGGGCTTGCCACGGGCTCAACCCCCGTTGGCACCTACAAGGAGCTGGTCCGCTTCCATAGGGATGAGGAGCTTGATTTTTCAAACGTGCTCTCTTTCAATCTGGACGAGTATTTCGGATTGAGCCCGGAGCATGCACAAAGTTACCGTTACTTTATGCGCCAAAACCTTTTTGACCACATTAATATCCCCCTTGAAAACACCCATGTTCCCGACGGGCTTACCCAGGATGTTGCCAGGACCTGCGCGGAATACGACGGCATGGTTGCCTCGCTCGGCGGCACTGACATCCAATTGCTGGGAATCGGGGATAACGGTCATATTGCCTTCAACGAGCCCCACACTTTCTTCTTTGCGCAAACCCACCTGGTAGATCTGAATGAAGAAACGATCAAAGCCAACGCCCGTTTCTTTGAGAGCGAAGCTGAAGTGCCGCGACAGGCTATCACCATGGGCATGCGCTCGATTTTCAGCGCAAAATTGATCCTGCTTTTGGCGAGTGGACCGAATAAAGCTTCTGCCATTGCCCGGATGATCAAGGGTCCCATCGACCCGCAATTGCCGGCTTCCATCCTCCAATTGCACCCGAATGTGGCGGTGATTGCGGTAAAAGAGGCCCTTGCGTTAGTCTGACAGGGCGAAAGCACTAATCGCCTGGAAAAACCATCTTATAAGATCTTTTCAGTATGCCCTGCCAGGTTGCGCAAAAGTTCCAGCTGACCGATGTGGTAGGCGTGGTGAAATTCCATGAAAAATAGCATCCAACCGCGCCTTGCAGGTTGCCCAAAACCTGGAACTTCTTCGTCGAAATCAGCATCAGTCATCGGCGCAAACTTCTCAAGTACCGCCTGGTGCAGCACCTCATAAGCAGCCATCAGTTCAGAAGCCGTCATCAGACCCGGCTCAGGACCAAGAATAGGTTCGGAACCCCTTTGAAATCGGCTCAGATCGGCCAAACCCTCTGGTTTCTCTCCATCCAGGAAATGCAGGATCGTGATCAAGCTCTCAGTCAGATGACCCAAAGTCCACAACATGCAGTTACCGCCGTTGGGAGGTTGGATGAGCATCTCAGAGTCGCTCACACCTTTAATCTGTTCGTTGATGACCTCCAGATTGCCTTTCAGCAGACTTTGATATTCTTTTACCGTGATCATGATCTCTCCTCTTTGCTTAAAAGCTTTCAGCACTTTCTTATTCTAGAAACAATTATTGATTGACTTTATAATTCTAACATAGTAATTCTCTTCAGTTAATCTTTCTGATCAAATTAATAGCCCCAGAAGCCTTAACTTCAATGACAAGTGCCTTGCCAACCTGTGTGCTACGGCAAGTCGCGCCCTTCGCTGGAATAGATGCGGTACCAATCCTCGCGGCTGAGTGGGATGTCCATCCCGGCGGCAATCTCACGCAGACGCTGGGTGTTCATCGTGCCAGCGATCATCTGCATCTTTGCCGGATGGCGCGCGATCCAGGCTGCCACCGCCCCATTCTTGGTGATGCCATACTTGCGCCCAACCGCTTCCAGCGCGGCGTTCAGCTCTGGAAAATCGAGGCTGTCCATGTAGGTTCCTGCGATTAACCTGGATTGAAAAGGCGACCAGGCTTGGATGGTCATGCCGTGCAGTCGGCAATAGTCCAGCGTAGCTGAGTCAAAATCCCCGGCAAAAGGCAGTGTCGTGTTCATGCGCAGAGCATGGTCGATCATGCCTGTGTGCCCGGGACCAAACTGGAGCTGGTTGGCTATCAGTTTATGGCTGGTGGCGCTCTGTAACAGCTCGATCTGGCGGGAGTGCATGTTGCTCACGCCAAAAGCGCGCACTTTGCCGCTGGCGTAGAGCTCATCAAACGCAGCTGCTACCTCTTCCGGCTCAAAAAGAACATCCGGGCGGTGCAGGAGCAGTGCGTCGAGCTGCTCAATTCCCAGGTTTTGCAAGGAATTTTCAACAGACTTGATGATGTGCCCGAAAGAGAAGTCGAAAGCGACGTTTTGGCGGGCTTCATTCTGGACGATGCCGCACTTCGATTGAATAAGCATCCGGGAGCGCAAGCTCGGATTGGCGCGCAGCCACTCGCCAAAATGGCGCTCACAGGTGCCATTGCCGCCGTAAATATCGGCGTGGTCGAAAAAGTTGATGCCCAGTTCGAGGGCAGTCTTGAGATGCTGATCCAGTTCAGAACCTGTGAGCCTCGTAAGACGCATACAGCCTAACACGAGCGCGCTGGCTTGCATGTCTGGGGTGAGAGATATGGTGTACATGGCAGTCCTTTCTGATCTTTGGAAGGATATCTAATTTATACCCCAGTCCAAGTGGAAATGGCAGGCTGGGATGCCAACAGGCTACTGATGCTGGATGCCCCAGTGGCTGGCGGGAACTGGTTCAAGCCGCTTAAACCCAGCGCGAGCGTAAAAACTGGCATAGCCGATATCCGCAGCATCATAGCGCCCGGGTAAAGCAGGGCGAGGCTGGGTGATGTCATCCAAAGGCGAAACCTGCAGGTGGTTGCCGCCCGCCCGCCAGGCTTCGTTGATGACAGCCTTCAAGAGAAACACAAACAGCGAAGCATGATCTGCCCGTTTTACCAGCCTAAGCTGCCGAACTTGCCATCGCATGCCCCCGTTCGCAGTTTCCTCCTCTGAAGTGGGAGGTGCCAGTGGGATGAGCTCGCAGACGCCGATTGCCTGCTCGTCCTCAATCAACAGCACACCCGACCGTAGCCCTGCCTTGACCAAATCTGCGATGGTGACGTTTTCAGCCCCGGATTGGGCTTCCTGCACTTCCAGGAATTTCGCCTTTGTTTCGGAGCTTAGGCGCTCGACCTGGGTTTTATCGAGCAAGTTGATCAGCGCGAGATACTCCGCGGTAGTTTGGGGTAAGCGTGCATTAAACTGCTGCAGCACTGTCCAGGGGTCCTGCGCTTTGCTAGTATACCGGGCATCCTCATAGGTCTGATAATCAGAGGGTAAAGGCAGGCGGTGGAGGTTGCAGAGGTATTTCACATCGTTGTAGTCATTCTCATCGAAGGGAAAACCGAGATGAAAATCCACCAGCCAGTCGGCTTTGATGCAGCGGATTTTGGCATGACCGATCTTGCCCTGACCTGTAAGCGAATCGCCCGGGTATTCGACCCCGCCGACAATCTGCCCCTGGTCGTTGCGGACGTAGGAGTGGATGTCCACCTGGTGCCCGCCGCCATCCTGCAGCACGAAATTGTGCTCCCAATGGTCGTCCCGCGGCACATGCCCGTAGCCCAAGCGGCTGAGGATGCCCAAAAATCGAAGCAGATACTGCTGGTTGATGGCAATATCCAGGTCGGAATGCGGGCGGGTTTGCCAGCCCAGGTGCGCGTCCACCGCCCAACCACCGTCGATTACGATCGGGATGCCCCCAATTTCTGCCAGGTCGATGATGCGCAGAGCTTCTTCCTGATCCATTTCGGGAGCCTGGCTGGGTGTCAGGCAGAGCGGAACACCTTTTAGAATTTCTTCAAGGAGATTTTGCTGATTTGGTTCCAGACCAGCAGGTGAGGGCATGGCAAGCTATCCTTCTAGGTATGATGTCGTCTCTTCCTCAAACGGAGGGTGTCCTTTTGGCTGGATTATATCACCCGGGATTGTCATTCTCATTTCAAAAAATGGTATACCACCCTTAAAGAGAGGGGGGTTTTAATTGTGCAACCTATCATTGTATTAAGGTGCAAATTTGGAGAATTATAAAAATATTTGTTGTGGATCTGCTCTATAATGAGCGCGAAATTCATACGAGGGTATCAAGAACAAACCATTACCTTAGTGTGTATAATTGTTCTGTGTTGATTACTATTTTTGTATATTTGAGAAAACATATGTTCTGTTATTCCTAAGAAAGCTCTGTATGGACAATAACGATCCAGACGAAATTAAATATACCGAAGATCGAAGATCAACATCTGAGATTTTGTTTTCATTAAATCTTTATGCGCATGAAAAAGCAGAAATTGATTACTCTTTTTTATGTTTAGAAACAGTAGATTTGTGGTTAAGTTTAAACAATGGCCCTTGGGATTATTTTTCAAACAAAGGTATATCTTACTCTTTTTGTCTTCGAGGAAGAAGATTGCTTAGGGCGTCACAATTCATGTTGTTCAAAGGATACCTTCCTGAGTCTGAGATATTGTATCGATCTATGTGGGAGACATTGATGACATTGACCTATATCATCGAAGATCCTTCGGAAGAAAGAGCGAAGAAGTACTCATCTTTTGATTACAAAAGCGGGTGGGACTTTAGGCTTTTGACAGAGAATTTATTAGGTGAAAATGCCTATGAATTTTATCGTGATCTAAGTCTGTATGTTCACCCATCAAATCTCGGAAGAGGAAAAATGTTCTACCTCAATGGCTTTCAGAGAGAATCAATACATAATTATGACTACTCGGGTGAACTATTAGTTACGCTTGGAAATAAAGCGGTAGCTTTATGCGAAGCATCTAATAAAATTTTCGATGCTAAACCGGAATGGTTAGAAAAGCACAATGAGATTTATCAAACTGCAATTTTTCAAAAAAACTTTGACAAGGTTTCAAATTTATATGACCAAGGCAATGCTACTATTCGGGCACTACAAAAATGGATTAATCAATTTGGCTCTGGTGGAGATAAGTCTGAAGACGTTGGATAAACTTAATGACCTCCCCTCTGTCAGTTAGGCACATATTTTTGGAAAAATTATCCCGTTACGGGTATACTTAATCAGATTAACAAAGCCATTTGTGGAGGATCTCATGAAAGCAATCGTTCAACAGCAGCAGCTTGCCCACGGCGTCAACGTGGTTGCCCGCGCTGTAACTTCCCGCAGCACTCTCCCTGTACTCTCGAATATCCTGATCAAGACCGACCAGGGGCGCCTGCGACTCTCGGCTACCAACCTCGAGCTGGGCATCAGCGCCTGGATCGGAGCAAAAGTCAGTGAGGAAGGCGGGCTGACCGTGCCGTCACGCACCTTCGTGGACCTCGTGAGCAACCTCCCCAACGAAGAAGTGACCATGTCATTGGACGAACGCACCCAATCCCTCAACGTAAAATGCGGCACGCTCAACACCGACATCAAAGGTATCAGCGCGGAAGAATTCCCGCCCATGCCCTCGCCCGATGACGAAACCGCCATCCCGTTGAACGTCGAAAACTTCAAAGAAATGATCCAGCGCGTGGTCTTCGCCGCCTCCACAGAAGATACCCGCCCCAACCTGACTGGCGTGCACCTGAGCTTCCAGGGAGACGAATTAGAGATGGCTGCTACAGATGGCTATCGCATTTCGATCAGCAAAGCTGCCATTGGGCATAAACCCCCCCCAAATCTTGAAGCCCTGATCCCTGCCAGAGCCCTCAGCGAGCTCTCACGCATTGCGGTCAACGGCGACGAGACCCTGCTGATGTCATTCCCAGCCGGACGCGGACAGGTGATCTTCCGTCTGAAGGACGCGGAACTGGTTTCGCAGCTGATCGAAGGCAACTTCCCAAACTATACGGCCATCATCCCATCCACATTCAAGACCCGCACCGTGCTCAACACCGCCCAACTTCTGAAAGCCTGCAAACAGACCGAGATCATCGCCCGCGAGGGCAGTTACATCGCCCGCCTGGATATCCAGCCCGAAGCCGGAAGCACGGATCGTGGTCCACAAATGGAGATTTCTGCCACCTCAGAGCAAACAGGCTCATCCGAAGTGATCGTGGACGCCTCGGTGGACGGCGTACCGCTCTTGATCTCCTTCAATATTCGCTACCTGCGCGAAGCCCTGGAAGTGATCAAGACCGCCAACGTGCTGTTGGAAACCAACGCTGCCAACACTCCCGGCATGCTCCGCCCTGTTGGGGACGACAGCTTCAGGCACATCATTATGCCGATGAATGTCAATCGCTAAACTATTTGTGAATTAAAAAGAATAAGCTGGCTCGGACAACTTGAGCCAGCTTTTGTTATAAGATTGGACTTAACTCAGGCTTTTGCCAAGCTCAAAAGCCTGCTGGTTTAGTTCCACATACCGCGGTTTGACATTTTCGGCGATGACCCTATTCCAATCGATTTCCTCCAGCCCAAGCTGGCGCACGCTGGCGCCCAGCAGGATGATGTTCATCACGCGTATATTGCCGAGCTTGCGGGCTTCCTCGCTGGCATCCATGGCGATCACCTTGCCGGCGCGCGCGCTGATCAATTCAGCCGCGTTTTCCGGGTACTTATCACTGCCGTTTTGCACCCCGATCGGGTTGACACGCACCTTGTTGAGGATCACGACCCCCTTGCCGTCCTCGCGCAGGTATTCCAGGTTGCGCAGCACCTCGAGTTCCTCAAAACCGATGATCACATCTGCCTTTTTGGCTTCGACGATCGGCGAGAAGACCGTCTCACCAAAGCGCACATGCGTTAGCACCGGACCTTCCCGCTGCGACATACCATGAACTTCGCTCATTTTGACGTCGTAGCCCTGCGAAAGCAGCCCTTCTGTCAGCAACTTGCTGGCAAGAATGGTACCCTGACCCCCGACGCCGGTCAAAAGAATGTTTTTAGTGGTCATCACGCCTCCACTTTCTGAATAGCCTGCTTCGGGCACACCTGGGCGCACACGCTACAGCCAACACATTTTTCCGGGTCAATGGATGATTTTTTCTTGGCAAATTGGAAGACAATCGCCGGGCAGCCAGTCCGCGTACATTTTTTGCAGCCAATACAGACCTCTTCGTTTACCCAGTAAACCGAGGTGAAGGAACCTTTGAACTCCTCTTTATCAAGGGCGGTCTGCTTTTTGAGCGCGCAAGGCCAGCGGGTGATGATCACAGAGGGTTCCTGCAAAGCCAAAGCCCAGTCCAGCGCCTCTTTGACCTCGGTCAGCTGGTTGGGATCGATAACCCGCACATTCCTGAAGCCAAAAGCACGGGCGATCGCCTCGATACTGACGGCTTCAATGACTTCGCCCTGGATCGTGCGTCCACTGCCGGGGTTGTCCTGTTGACCAGTCATGGCGGTGATGCGATTGTCGAGCACGACGGTGATCAGGTTGCTTTTGTTGTAGGCAACGTCCAAAAGGGAGTTGATGCCGGTATGGAAGAAGGTCGAGTCGCCCAACGCTGAGACTACGCGCATTTTGTTGCCCTCGATGGTGTCGAAGACCTGCTGCGCTCCATGCCCAAGGCTGATGCTGGCTCCCATGCAGACAGTGGTCTCCATGGCGTGGTACGGCGCGCCGGATGCGAGCGTGTAACAGCCGATGTCACCCGACACCATGACGTTCTTGCGGCGGCCGAGCTCGTAGAAGAAGCCGCGATGTGGACAGCCAGCGCAGAGCGTAGGCGGACGCGGGATGACAGCCTCTCTGACCTCTTCGTCCACGGGGTATTCCTCGCCATAGATCACCGAGCGGATCACTTCCGGCTTCATCTCACCATTGCGCGGGAAGAGGTTTTTGCCGTCGCAGGCGATGCTCAGGGCACGCACATGTTCTTCTATGTAGGGGTCGTTTTCTTCAATAATGTAGATCTTTTCAACTTTTGAAGCAAACTCGCGAATCAAGTCGTCTGGCAGAGGATTGGTGAAACCCAGTTTAAGATAGGAAGCGTCACCCCCGAAGACTTCACGAGCATAGAGATAACAATCACCAGAGCAGATGATACCGACACTCGGTTCGTTCATCTCGATGCGATTCCACTGGCAGTTGTTTGAATAGCCCTTCATTATTGTTTGATTTTCCTGAACTTTTACTTTCATTGGGCGGGCGTTAGCCGGCACAGCCACGTACTTTTTGATGTTCTTGACGTAAGGCTTGAGGGGTACATCCTGGCGCTCGCCCAGCTCCACCAGGCTCTTGGAATGGCAGACGCGCGTGGTCATTCTGAAAAGCACCGGAATGTCGTGTTTCTCGCTGATCTCAAAAGCCTCGATCAGCATGTCCTTGCATTCCTGGCTGTCGGAGGGCTCGAACATCGGCGTCATGGCGGCTTTTGCGTAGTTGCGGTTATCCTGCTCGTTCTGGGACGAGAACTGACCGGGCTCATCCGCGGTCACCACCACCGCACCAGCGTTGACGCCCATATAGGCAAAGGTGAAGAAGGGGTCTGCGGCTACGTTCAAACCAACGTGCTTCATCGAAGCGATTGCCCGTGCGCCTGCCAACGACGCGCCGATAACAGACTCAAGCGCGGTTTTCTCGTTGGGAGCCCACTCTGAGTGGATCTCTTGATAGGTGGCGATGTTTTCCAGGATCTCAGTACTGGGGGTACCCGGGTAAGCCGAGGCAAAGCGCGCGCCTGCCTCCCAGGCTCCACGAGCGACAGCTTCGTTTCCAGTGATCAGTTGTTTCAAAGCTTCCTCCTTTTCCGCCAGGGTGAATTGAGTGAGTGACGGGTGTGTTGCGTTTGAGTATAAACGAGAAAAGCGCGAAAACGACTTGAAATGTGAATTTTTGTGATTAATCAGAGGATTAAGCCAACCAGACAGAAGCACCCTATTTTTTATGCTCAAAGAGAGATGATCACCAGGCAAGAGATATTCGGAGGTTATTGGCAATCAAATGTGCGCACGCAAAGCCGCCAGAGCGTCAGGTTCAATTTGACACAGGTTCAATTTGACCTTGACCCAAATTGAGAATGGGGTTAGAATCGCAATTCTTATAGAAACGTCCTCGTAGCTTAATGGACAGAGCATCTGCTTGCGGAGCAGACGGTTGCGCGTTCGAATCGCGCCGAGGACATTTTTCCTTAAATCCCCCATTTATTATCAGAACTGAGCGAGTACCCCAAGGGCACTTATTCGCATCGCGCCGAGGACATTTTTCCTTAAATCCCCCATTTATTATCAGAACTGAGCGAGTACTCCAAGGATTCTTTGCATTCGGCGGTTCTCAGGTATAAGAATGTTTCACGTGAAACAATTCTGACTTCTCCAACCCGTTCATCTGTTGGAAACCCTAATTTGTCAAACAAGGGTGAAAAAAGTCGAATTTAGTCGTGAGAAATGGGTGTTACGACATTAATTTGAAATAATCAGGAGTAGGTCGGACATGGTGCCCGTCAGGGTAATGAGCCTGCCTTGGGATGTTAATACGGCATGAGTGTGATGCAGGCTCACTCCGACATGGATTAACTTGGCGGAGTGCGCAAACCCTTGCAGCTGCGCTGCGAGGGCAGGGAGGCGCATTCCGCCCTATCGGTTAATCTCGAGTCTCTCACTTATGACTAAAAAGACGATTTTTTTCGTGAGAAATGGGTTTTAAGGGAACTAAAATGAGAAACCGGGTTGACAGCAGCTTTTTGCAGTAAGGATGTTTCACGTGAAACAATTCCCAATTCTTAAGCCGGTAAATCACTTCGAAAAAATCCTTTCACTGCCCTGAGTATCACTTGAAACAATATCGCTATGACCCTCTTCTCGGAATTACCCCTACCTCTGCATGGATTCGTGGAATCATGTGGGCATCTTTCGTTTCACGTGAAACATAACCGCCCGATTGAGCGGTAAAATGGGCACAGTTCGTGCATCATCCTTTCTGACCGATACGATTTGGAGGCGTTAATGATGACAAAACGATTGATTCTGACCCTGGCTGCTGTTTTGTTGGTGCTCACAGGCTGCGTTCGCCCTTCCCCCGCGCTTACCAGCACACCAGAGCCCACTCTTCCGGCAACGATTGGAGCCCCAACCTCAACCCCAACCTACCTTACACCCTTGTTTAAGCTGAATATATTCGTTGGGGGTCACGGCTGGGCGAGTAACGCAGACCAAACTCACTTTTACAACACCCGGAATTTTGGCGAACACTGGCTCACAGTCACACCGGCGGGTCTGTCTTCTCGGGGATCCGGCTGGGGAACCAGCACTTCTTTTCCCAACGGCGACCTTGGTTACATATGCCAATCCGAATCTGAATCTTCCGCCATCCTCTACGCGTCAATTGACGGCGGTCATAACTGGCAAACCTACAACTTGGATTTTCCCTGCGGTCAAATTTCGTTTCTCAACGCTGCTGAGGGCTACATCCTCTCTGACCAGGGAGTTGGCGCAGGCTCTCAATACGTCAGCCTCTACCACACCGCCGATGGCGGACAAAGCTGGGATCTGCGCTTTGAGCACGACCTTGCCGACCCGGACGATCGCGGACTTCCCACAGGAGGAATCAAGAGTTATTTCGGCTTTCTCAGCTCTGATATTGGCTTAGTTGCTGGTTCTGTGCCTATACCAGGCGCAGTTTACTTATTTCGCTCAGTTGATGGCGGCACTTCCTGGTTACAATCTGAATGCCAGGGCTTACCTCTGGATGAAAGCCAGGAAACCAGCGTGGATAAGATCCTCCGGATCGACGCCGCCACTGCCGTCCTCCCCATCCGCTCCTACCTGCCCAACGGTAATAGCGTCACCTACTTTTGCAGCACCACCGATACGGCCGAAACTTGGCAGTATGTGGGAACGCTTGAAAATGTCGAGTTTTTTGATTTTGGAACGCTGCTGTCTGGTGTCGCGTATGGACAGGGGAAGATGTGGCAAACCGCAAATGGCGGATTAACCTGGACCGAGACCACCTCCGGACTACCCCCGGCAATCACTCCTGTATCTGTGAATATGATCAACGACCAGGTCGGATTCCTGACAGCGACTATCACCCCAGAAACGCTGGTCGACAATCGCATTTACATGACAGCCAACAACGGCAAGGACTGGCAGACAATGCCCGGGAACATCATCGAATCGACAAATATGAGCTCAACACCGTAGTCACTGGACAGCGCCTTGCAAAATAGTGGTGCCCAACTATAATTCACATGGGTGATTATGAGAAAATTTTGGCTTTTACTAACCTTGGCATTGATCCTGTCACTCCCGTTTTCGGGTTCAGTTCAGGCTGATCCGGGTTCTGAGACTGGCCAAACCCAGACTTTGAGCGCTTTTGTCGAAAACTGGACCGAGTCTGAGGTCCAGGACCAGGCAGACACCACACCTTTGCCGAGCGCCGATCCGGAAAAGAAAGCCTACCTCACCTTCGATGACGGTCCCGATCCTGTCTGGTCGCCCCAGGTGCTGGCGGTTTTACGAAAATACCAGGCTCACGCGACCTTCTATATGATCGGGCGCAACTCGTCCACCTTTCAGGACACGGTCCTTGCGATCGCCAGTGACGGGAACACGCTTGCCAATCACAGCTACAACCACTACGATTTAACCACGCTTAATTTTCAAGGCTTTTCCCTTGAAGTGGGTGATACCGAGCAATCCATCCGCAACGCCCTCAAAGATCACCCCGAGCTTGCCAGCCAGGTGACAAAATGTTTGCGACCGCCCTACGGCAAGTCCAACGAGACCGTTTACGCCTATGCGACACGCATGGGTTACAGCATCTCAATGTGGAACCTGGACACCCGCGACTGGGCGGGGCTCGCTCCTGAAGCCATCCTGGCGAACTTTTCCGACAAGTTACAGCCCGACAGAGTCATTCTGTTCCATGATGGCGGGGAAGACCGCCAAAATACGATCGAGGCGTTGGATCTGGTATTGCATGAGCTGATCATGCAGGGCTACGAGATTTTGCCCTACTGCACCGAGACGGGGCAGGCAATTATTGGAGGCTGAGTATCCAGAATCTTGCAGGCAATTATTAACGAAAGTTTAACGTTTGTAGGAATTTCGTAAATCTTCCCTTTATGTGAAAATGTTGGCTTGCAATTTCCCAATTTTCTTGTATACTATAGGGAGTTAGGCGCTTGGGTGCCCCCCTCACCCAGGCGCCTAACACTTTTAATCCCCCGGAAGTAAAATTGACCCATGGAATCCGCTAAATCAACGTACACGTTCTTTGAATGCAGTAATTCCCGCTGTAACTTACGATTCCCCCTTGACGCTGAGATTTATGATGGGCGCTACTGCCCACGCTGCGGCGCGCCTCTTGAAAGGCATGAGGCTGGTTCCCCCGCCCAAAAGCCACCTGCCGCGCCAAAGCCTGGCTTTGAGTTAATCGGCGTGCTCGACAATATCCGCTCGGCACACAACGTCGGGGTTATCTTTCGCACTGCAGATGGAGCTGGGCTGTCAGAGTTGCTGCTTGGCGGCATCACTCCCACTCCCGATGAACAGCCGGCGATCAGCAAAACCGCCCTGGGGACTGAAAATAACATAAAGTGGAGCTATCGCTCCAACCTGCCAGAGGCACTGGCAGAACTCAAGGACAATCACTGCCTGATCCTCGCGCTAGAGTACACCCCTGGCGCTTTTGCTCTGCAGGAATTTCATCACAAACAGCCTTTGGCAGGCAGGGTAGCCCTGGTGGCAGGCAGTGAACCTGCGGGGGTCGATCCCGCCATTCTGCGGATAGCAGATCAGATCCTGTACATACCAATGTCCGGTGAGAAAACTTCGCTCAATGTTTCCGTCGCATTTGGTATAGCCGTTTATCAGTTATTACGGTCGTAATTAACACAAAAAGGGCTCTGGCATTGTCAGAGCCCTTGCGTTTGGATCAAAAATCAAGGCTGAATGATCATTCCGGCGGGGATAATGGTGTTCTTTGGGATCACCACGATGCCCTCCCGCACTTTGTAGAGAGCATGATCCACTTCGTGATCTATTGGGAAAGGTTTGATGATGACGTTATCACCGATGCTGGCATTCTTGTCAATGATTGCGCACTGAATTTTGCAGTTGCGTCCAATTCCAAGCGGCGCACCATTGGATTGATTGCCGTACCAGTCCGCGCCCATCACGATAGTATCTTTTATTATCGTGCCGCCCCCGATCACACTGCGCAGGCCGATCAGTGAGTGTTCCAGAACAGCGTCTTCAATGGCACAACCTTCAGCCAAAAGGACACTCTTGCAAGTCGTTCCGGTCACGCGTGAGCCAGGCAAATAACGTGGGTGGGTAAAAATGGGATGGTCAGGATCGAAGAAGTCAAACTCCGGATGCTCCTCGGCCAACTCAAGATTGGTCTCATAAAAAGTGCGGATCGTTCCGATATCGCGCCAGTATCCTTCGAAGTTATAGCCAAAGACACGCTTGCCGGTGCGGATCAGGTACGGAATGATATCACCACCAAAGTCATCAAACTTATGATCGGTGTAATCAGGCCGCAGCACATCCGCAAGCATGTCCACATTGAAGATGTATATGCCCATCGAGCCGAGATAGGGCGATTCAGGGTCATCACGACTGACTAATTTCGAAAGCAGCTCCGGATCTTTAGGCTTTTCAGCAAAGTCTGTGATGCGTCCGTCTTCATCTCTCTTGAGGATGCCAAAGCGGAAGGCGTCCTCCTTTAGCACAAGCTGCACCGCTACGGTAATATCCGCGCCATTGGCTACGTGGAACTCAACCATCTTTGAATAGTCCATGCGGTAGAGGTGATCGCCCGCCAGGATCAGCACATATTTCGAACGACTTGAGCGGATCTCGAGGATCTGCTTACGGACCGCATCGGCGGTACCCTGATACCAGTCGGTGTTTTCAATGGTTTGCTCCGCAGCCCAGACCTGCACCCACCCACCGTGGAAGTTGTCAAAATTGTAGGTGCGAGTGATATGCCGGTGCAACGAGACCGAAAGGAATTGAGTCAAGACAGATATTTTATAGATGCCTGAATTGATGCAATTGCTTATCGGAATGTCAATTAAGCGATATTTTCCGGCTATCGGGACAGCTGGCTTAGCGCGCTCAGCAGTGAGCGGATAGAGCCGCTTGCCCTGACCTCCACCTAAAATGACTGCAAGGACATCGTCTAGATTGGCCATATTTTCCCTTCCAGCACCATTCGTGCGCTCTTTGATGAAGTTGTTAAGCTGGCAATGATTTATGCTTGGTGAAAAATCTACCTATATTGTACTAGTATTTTTTGCAACTGCACGTAAAATTTCTCTGGCCGACTCCAATGTCACAGGTGTGCTGGCGCCAAGCATTGCCGCCAATTCTTCCACGCGCGCCTCTCCTTGCAGCCGCTCCACCTGCGTGGAAGTGCGCCCGTTTTCGCTGCGTTTGCTGACGTGAAAGTGCAGATCACCAAACGCTGCCAATTGCGGCAAGTGGGTGACACACAGCACCTGGTGCTGCTTCCCGAGGTTCCAGAGCATTCCACCCACGGTCATGCCAACCCGACCGCCAATTCCGCTGTCAATTTCATCAAACACCAGCGTCGGGATATGATCCACCTCTGCCAGCACGGTTTTGAGTGCCAGCATCAAACGTGAGGTCTCTCCACCGGAAGCGGTCTTTGCAAGCGGCCTAAGCCCTTCGCCCGGATTGGTTTCAATCAAAAATTCGATCTGGTCCACACCGTTAGCGTCAAATGCGAGTTTGCGGTTGCTCAAAGTTAACCCCTGTTCTGCTTCCATCACAGTCTGAGAAACCTGAAACCTGGCTTTTTCCATCTCAAGCAGGTGAAGCTGTTGCTCCATGCCATCGGCAAGCTGGCTGGCAGCCAGTTTACGCTGATTGGAAAGCTGTAAAGCGGAATAGCTGAGCTTTTCCTTTAAGTGGGCTATTTTTTGCTCCACTTCTTTTATCTGGTCTTCTACGCCTTCCACTTTTTCCAACTCTACCGTGGAAGCCTGGAAATGTGCCAGAACCGAAGCCAGCGAACCGCCGTATTTCCGTTTCAGACGATTAAAGAGATCAAGGCGTTCTTCTATCTGATCCAACCGGTTGGGATTGAACTCGATCCCTTCCAGGTAGCCGCGCAGCTCGTACGCAAGATCAGATACCGAACTGAGAGCGTCTTCAGCTTGCTGCGCCAAGGCTTGCAGTTGCGAGTCAATGCGGGCAAGTTCTGCCAGGTCGCGAGCGGCTTGCCCGAGCAAGTCAGTGGCAGCTGAACTGCTTTCGGTGCCCTCATCCAACAATGTCAACGCTGACTGGCTGAGCGAGCTCAGCGTTTCGGCATTCATCAGGCGGGTGCGTTCCTGCGCCAGACTCTCTTCCTCGTCCAGTTTTATGCGCGCGTCTCCGATTTCCTGGATCTGGTACTTCAGCATATCTGCCCTGTCGCGGGCGGTTTGTTCAATGGCGCTCAGGTCAGCCAACTGTTTCCCCAAAAGCGACCAGTCCCTGAACTGACCCTGATATGTACTGAGGTTGTCCTGGTCGTGCGCAAAACGATCAAGCAGATCACGGTGATTGCGAACCTTCAACAAGGATAAGTGGTCAGATTGACCATGCACGTCCACCAAAGCTTCACCGATCTCGGATTGAACGCTCAAGCTGACCGTCCGACCGTTCACCCTGGCAATTGTCCTTCCTTCAGCCCGGATCTCGCGCCCAAGCCAGACGCGGTCCGGCTCTTCCAGCAGCCCCTCACGCTCCAGCAGTGCGGCGATCGGCTCACGCTCGGGTCCATCCAGGCGGAAGAATCCTTCCACGATCGCCCGGTCTGCCCCTTTGCGGATGCTGGTCGTGTCCACCCGCGCTCCAAGGATCGCCCCCAGTGCGTCCAGGATGATAGACTTTCCCGCGCCTGTCTCACCGGTAAAGACCACCAGTCCAGAGGTTAATTGGAGTGTCAGATCATCGATAATGGCGAAATCGCGGATGCGCAGTTCTTCCAGCATAAGCCCTCAAATACGCAACCCTTTTGCTTGAGCATAAGCCGAGGAGGAAACCATGGCAGCATAAACAGCGCGCCAGATAAGCGGCATGAGATTGCCGCCGCCTGTTAGAAGCGGTCCCGAGCCGCTCAGCAGCGGCAGAATCGCTAAAATAAGCAGAGGCAGCGCGCCAACAATAGCGCCAACCAGGATAGCCTTGCTGAGCGCCTTGCTGCGCCGGCGTCTTACCACCAGGCGTACAGCGTTGCTAATCAACGTGCCAACTCCTGGAGCGACCAGGATCGTAAAAAAACCAAGTCTACCAGCCAGCCAACTGCCAGCAAAAGAAATCAGGGCAGCAACAGCAAAGCCCAAAAATGGGTCAAGCTTTTTGGTAGTATCAAAAGTTCGCTGCTGCGCGCGCACACACTCAGCACAGCGATAGCCCGTTTCCGTCAGGATCGCTGTCGCGGGGGTGATGGGTTTGTTGCAGCGATTGCAGCGCAATTGCGCGTTTTCTTCAAGGCTTACGTTTTGATCAGCCATAGGGTCTTGTTCAGCCATTGGATTTCTTTTCAAGGATCGGATTCCGCTGTAGTATGCCGGCAAGATCGCGATAAAAGTAATTGGGTTCACCAAATCGCACCATCAGCAGGGATTTTTTGTTCGCTGTAACGCAAATGTTGTTTTCTGGACCAATGGAGATCGGTTTCGTGCCATCCACGCTGAACACCACCTCAAAATCGCTGATTGCGTGCAGGTTGACAACCGCGCCTTCCGCCAGTACGACAGCACGGTCAAGCGAAAGGTGCGGTGCGATGGGCAAAACGAGCATATTGCGCAGTTCTGGCGGGAGTATCGGTCCCCCGGCAGCCAGGGCATAAGCCGTAGAGCCAGTCGCCGTCGCTACAATCAGACCGTCGGCGATGTAGGACATCATGTAGCCTTCATTAAGGTCTACACGCACTTCGATTGGACGGGCATCTCTCCCCCGCGAGATAAGCGCTTCGTTGATCACATCCCAGCGCTGCTTGACTTCGCCATTTTCGAGAAACTCAGCCTGGAGCATCATGCGTCTTTCAATACGGTAATCTGCAGAAAGCAAACGCTTGAGGTTGCTCTCAATTTCAATCTCGTTTAATTCGACCAGGAAGCTCAGCCGTCCGGCCTGAACGCCCAGCAAGGGAATATCGAGCGGGGCGCAGAAGTGACCAGCTCTCAGAAGCGTGCCATCTCCACCTATGACGATAATCAGGTCGTGTCCTTCAATCTTGGGAAGCTGAGTAGGATGCTCGTAATCGTAGCAGAAGATGTTGTGGTTCACGGCGTGTGTTTTCAGACACGCAGAGATGCGGTCAGCCAGAAGCGAGGCTTTTGGAACCGCCGCATTCGGCATCAGCAGGATATTCTTGGGAATAAAGGGGGTCATTGTTTGCATTCTGTTATTATAGCCGAGATCGAATCTCGATTTCCAATTTAAAGACCTTGACCTACAAGGAAACCCCCAAGTATCGTATACTCAACTACCTGGAGCAATAGAATCGAACCATGAATGAGACTCCTTTTTCAGCCATTAAGATTGGTTTCTGGCAGCGCCTGAGCAGAAACCGTCTGCTTCTGCTGTTATTATCCTTATTACTCTTCCTGCTGATCTGGCAAGTGCTGGTGATAGTGTTGAATCTGCCAGGCTTTATCCTGCCCAGCCCTGCCGAAGTAGGTAAAAAATTCATTGATGTCTTCAGAACTGGATTGCTCTGGCGCCACTTTTCCGCTACTTTGGGGGAAATCCTGCTGGGGTTGCTTTTCGGTATTAGTGCTGCCACGCTCCTTGGCTATGCCCTTTCCAAATCCCCGTTGGCTGAGCGTTTGCTCTCACCCTTCCTGGTGGGCAGTCAGTCCATTCCCATGGCTGCCGTTGCACCTTTGTTGGTCATTTGGTTCGGCCCGGGTTTGCTCAGCAAAGTGCTTATTTGCTCTCTGACGGTTTTCTTCCCGGTGCTGGTTAACACACTGGTAGGGCTGAGGGATGTCTCACCTGATTTGCGTGAAGTGATGCGTTCTCTGCGAGCTACCCCTGCCCAGACACTGCGCCACCTCGAAATCCCTGCCGCTCTGCCGGTGTTCCTTGGCGGTCTGCGTGTTGGGGCGAGTCTGTCGGTGATCGGCGCGATTGTGGGTGAGCTGGTAGCCTCAGACCGCGGACTGGGATTTCTGATCAACGTTGGTCGCGGTCAGTATGACACCGCCCTGGTCTTTGTGGCGGTCATTTGCTTGGTAGTGCTGGCAGCCAGCCTCTACGGCCTGGTGCTGCTGCTTGAGAATAAAGTCCTTTCATGGCAAACCTGGCGTAAGGAAGTTTAAGGAGAAAACAATGAAACGGTTGATATTTTTCGCACTGATCATTTGTTTGGCACTGACCGCCTGCAAACCATCCAGCCCGGAACCCGCCATCACAAAAGTCACACTCAACCTGACCTACATTCCGAACATCCAGTTCGCTCCGTTTTATGTTGCGATTGAAAAGGGGATTTTTGACAAATATGGTTTGGAAGTGAGCCTGGCTTATGGCAACGAAGCCGACCTGGTGGCGCTGGTAGGTTCGGACAATCAGCAGTTCATGATTGCGTCCGGTGAGCAGGTGCTGCTCAGCCGCGCCCAGGGCTTGCCGGTAATTTCGGTGAGTGAATGGTACAAAGACTATCCGGTTGGAGTAGCTTCTCTCAAGACCAGCCAGATCAGCGAGCCGACTGACCTGCGCGGCAAGGTGATCGGTCTGCCTGGACTATACGGCGCAAACTATATCGGTTTTGAGGCTTTGGCTGCCCACGCCGGATTGGGCGATGCCGATTACGCGCTGCGATCGATCGGCTTCACGCAGGTGGAGGCGCTGGTCACCGAACAAGTGGATGCAGTGGTAGTCTACCTGGCAAACGAACCCGTGCAACTGCGAGCCCGGGGTTACGAAATTGACCTTCTGAGAGTGGCAGATGCTCTCTCGCTGGTGGGCAACTGCCTGGTGACTAATGAGAAATCGGTGAACGAGCGCCCTGACCTGGTCCAGGCGATGGTGAATGCCATGCATGAAGCCCTGGCAGCCACAGCCGCCGATCCAGACATGGCTTACGAAGTCAGCCGGAAGTACGTGGAAAATCTGGCAGCTGACGATCCCATCCAAAAGCAGGTTTTGCTGGAATCGATTAAGATTTGGCGGCTTGAACCAGACACTTCGGAGTTACAGGTTAAGCGTTGGGAGAATATGCAGACCGTTTTGCTCGACCTGGGCTTAATGACTAATGAAATTGATGTCAGGGAGGCATTCAGTGACGCTTTCACCCAGTGAGATTGCCCTGCAGGTGAGTGATCTTGAGGTGTCTTTCGTTGACAGCGACGGCAGCCTCGAGGTTCTCGACAAAATCAGTTTTTCGATTGCGCGCAATGCCTTTGTTTGCATTGTTGGACCTTCAGGTGGTGGAAAAAGCACGCTTCTGCGAGCTGTGGCGGGTTTGATTCAGCCTAAGGGTGGAAAGGTGCTGTTTCCGGGCGGGTCTGAGGGCAAGGCACTAACCGGACTGGTCTTCCAGAAACCGAATTTGCTCCCCTGGCGAACGCTCAGGGATAACATCAGCTTGCCGCTCGAGATCGATCACCGCCCTGACGCAGAAATTTCCAGCTTAACCCAGGAGATGATCCACCTGGTGGGGCTCGAGGGTTTTGAAAAGGCTTATCCCCACGATCTTTCCGGTGGGATGGCTCAGCGGGTTGCAATCGCGCGCTGCCTGGTGCAGGATCCGGAAATATTGCTGCTGGATGAGCCCTTTGGTCAGCTGGACGCGCTGACCCGCGAACGCATGGGTGATGAACTGTTGCGCATCTGGAACGAGCGGCGCAAAACCGTCTTGATGGTAACCCATTCCATTTCAGAGGCAATTTTTCTGGCTGATCGCGTGCTGGTGCTCACCTGCCGTCCAGCGCGTTTGATCATGGACCTGCCCATCACATTACCCCGTCCGCGCACCGATGCCATGCGCTATCTGCCGGAATTCATCGAAGCCGCGCGTCTGCTGCACGAGCAGCTTAAGGGCTCAAATTTGCCTGTCTGTTAGCCTTGGAAGTCCTTTGTGGTATATTTTTAATATCTCAATCAGACGGAGTGAACGATTGTGTACATAGCCATTGAAGGTGTCATTGGTGTCGGAAAAACCACCCTTGCGCGTCTAATTCATAAAGCCTTTGAGGCTGATCTGCTGCTGGAAGTCTTTGAGGAAAATCCTTTTCTTGGCAGTTTTTATGCTGACCGACAGCGCTATGCCTTTCAAACCCAGATTTTTTTCCTGATGAGCCGCTATACCCATCAACACCAGGTGATTCCATCCACCCTGGCGGCGGATCGGAATCTTGTTTCAGATTACACCTTCGATAAAGACGCGCTCTTTGCCGGGATCAACCTGGGTGGAGATGAACTCGATATTTATCAAAAGGTTCACTTTGCCCTGGCGGATAAGATCCCCCAACCCGATCTATTGGTCTTCTTACGCGCCAATACCGACACGCTGATGCACCGCATCGCCCACCGAGATCGCCCCTACGAACGCAGCATGGAACGGGCTTACATCGAGGAGTTGGCCGAAGCCTACGAGAACTTCATCAACATGCCAAAATGGCAGCAGCGTTTGCTTGTGATCGACACTGATGATCTCGATTTCATCGCTAACCCACAGGCGCTGCAGTACATGATCAACCGCATCCGCCAGGCTCTGCAGCTTGTGCCCTACCAGGAAAGTTTGCCCCTGTCCGATTAAGGAGTTCTCATGCGCATCAATACGGAAATGCTCACCAAAACCGCACGCGACCACGTTGCCAGGAGGCTGCGTCAGCCAAACGACATCGTTGCGGTTTACCTGACCGGATCCGTCACCAGCGAAGAACCCCTGCTGGGCGGCACAACCGACATAGATATGGTCTTTGTTCACAAGGAATATCCTGCCCAATCGCGCGAAGTGCTGCGGGTGACCTACGAGGTTTCGCTCGACATCGAACACCATCACCAGTCCTACTACACCTATCATCGCCGCCTGCGGCAGAACCCATGGATCGGCTTTTCGCTCTGCAATCACGGCAATATCCTCCACGACACCAATCACTGGCTCGAATTTATCCAAGCAGGCGTTAGTTCCCAATTCGACACCCCTGAAAACATCCATGCCCGTGCCCAAAAATTCAATGAGAAAGCCCGTCAGCAGTGGTTCGACCTCAACGATGAGCAGGAGATCAGATTTCAGGAATGGATGGACCTTTATTTCAAGACCACTGGCGCGTCCGCCAACACGATCGCTGCCCTGAACGGACCTGCTCTGACCATCCGCCGCTTTATGATCGCCTTTCCCGAAAGTGCTCAGGCGCTCGGGCAAGCCTCTCTTTCGGGGGAGCTTGCCAGGCTGGTTGGCAATGACAAGATGAGCCTGGATCTATACCGCGATTGGCGTCCAGCCTGGGAGTTTGCCCTGCGAAGCGCCAGCACCATTCCCAACTGCCCGCCGAACATTTCACGCCATCGCAAGGGCTACTTCCTCAACGCTTGTGATGCCCTGGCGGAGGGCGACGCGCTGCACGCCGTGCTCTGGCCTATGCTCGAAACCTGGCGCCAGGCGGACGTGGTGCTGGCAGATGAGCCCGCCCAACAGGAGAATTGGCTGCAATTCCTGTCCGCGCTTGATTTTGTTCCTGAGCGCAAAGACGACCTGCTTCAAGCCCTGGACCACTTCATCGACGCCGGCGATACCATCCTCAGAAAATACCGTCAGAATTACGGTTTGTGAATAACCTGTGGATAAACTGCCCTTTTGCTGTGGATATCCAGCCAAGAGTCTGTGAATTACCAGGTGTGAATTCTTGAAACGTCGGGGATAAATCTGGACCGACTGTGGATGGAACCCTTCATCAATTTTCAGGTCTCATGTCCCTGTTGATAACAGTAAAACAACTCCAAATTATCCACAGACAGCTGTGGAAAGAAGAAATCATCTTTCCACCCCGTTCAGACCAGCAATATTCCGCCATGAAGTACGGTTTTCCCCACTTTCAACAGCCCCTATTACTTATTACTACTTAATTAAATAATGAAAATAAAAGAGTTAAATCCTTTAAAAGAATTAACGAATTAAGAGCGGAACAAAGGTGTAAAAAGGCACGCTGATTTCAAAGGCGTTGATCATGCCTGCCTGACCTGGCTCCCCCGAAGGGTCTGTATCCCATGCCTGGAAGTAAACCATGTGTTTGCCTGGCGTCAGTTCTGCAAAATGGAAGGTATGCTCGAAGTCCATCGCGAATGGAGCTTCGGAAACAGGCTCAGACCAATTGACCTGGGTAAAAACGGCGTCTGTCTGCCAGGGAGGGGTGTCAACAGAAAAAGAGACATGATGAACCGCGCTGTATTCTTCTTGGGAGAGCGGAAGCTTATAAAAACTCATATCATTTGCCTGTCCCACAATGTGGGAGATATAGAAGCTATTTTCTATGTTCGTGAAAGTAATTTCCGGTCCTTGTGCCTGGGCTAAGGATCCTGCTGCCAGCAGAGCAGCGCGGGTAAGGGAAGCCAATCCCTCGGGTTCCAGGTACTCGTTGAAATACCAGCAGCTGGTAACGTCACCTCCAGCCATCTGCGGTCCGAGGTTGAAACGCAGGGAAGGCGCATGGAGTTGACTAAAGGCAAAGTCGGTTAAATTCCCAGTAAGGATCCTGATATCATCGCTGCTGCCGCGCAGAGGCATCGGCTGGCTATTGTAAGTGAGCTTGTTTGCGATCATATAGAGCTCGTCCTCAAGCAGATTTTCCGCAATTTTGCTGTAAAGGAAGGGGGTGATCAGCATGTCAGAAAATGTGGAATCGCCTTCGTTTTGCAGATCGATGACCAGAGACCTTTCGGGATTTTGCGCCAGGATTTGCTCCAGGTATTCCTCTATTGCTTGGGTTTCAAGTTCTGAGGCTTCTAATGGACCTGGATAGTTGGGTGCGCACGCATCTGTGGTTATGGGTGCCCACTCGTAACTAAAATTGAGGTCGAGTAACACACCCCCATCGCCAGTGCTACATCCCTCAAGATTCCTATTTTTGGTCCAGGTTGGAATGTCTCCATCGAGCGCCTGCTGCTCGGCGATCAGCCTGCCATCCGGGTTGGCAACTACAATCAAATGAATCTCAGTTTCTTCCAAAAGCCAGTTGGCGTTGGCATCTTCTCCATATAATTCCAGCAGATTTTCGGCAAACAGCAGGTTGAGTTCCACCAGAGCCAGCGCGTTGGCTTTCAGCCCACTGACGAGCACCAGTCGGGGTTTGGTGTTGGTTTCAACTTCTGTGCCGAGTTGAAGCACCTGGATAGAACGTCCCTCAAAGCTTTGACCGATCGTTTTCACGCGAACCAGACCTGGGTAGAGATCGGTCAGCTCAGCCATGCGACTATTAATAGTTACGTAAGACCGGTAGCAATCATATGGGTCAGGCAAATTTAGTTCTTTTGCCGAGGAGGCAGGGGTGATGCCAATAAAACTGATCAAAACCAGGATTAGCAATAATTTAATGGAACGCAAACCAGATTTCATAAGCCACCGCCTGTGGGTTTAAATAACCTGTTGATTTTATCAGTTTTCTGCAAAAAACTTGTTATGATTAGGTTAGAGTTTCAATATGCAAAACGAAACAGATTCAACGGGTTCAAATTTACACCTGGCAATGGTGATTCCGGAAGTCCGCGTGGCGGACGTGGCATTTAACCGTGCGCAAATCCAAAACGCCCTAGCAAGCCTCAACCCCAGTAATTCGGATTGGATCATCTTCCCCCGGCTGTGCCTGACCGGGGCGAGCTGTGGGGATCTGTTCCGCCAGAAGCTGCTGCAAGACGCGGCACTGCAGGCCTTGACTGAATTGGCTCCTCTGACCGCCGGCACTCCCTCCAAAGTGCTGCTGGGGCTTCCCCTGGCGGTTGGAGAAGAGGTCTTTGACGGTGTGGCGCTACTCAGCGGCGGGCAGGTGGAAGTGCTGATGCTTGCCCCCTGGCCGGACAGCCCGGCACTAAGCCCCTCAGTCCTCCTGCCAGTGCAACCTCAAGTGAAACTGGGAGGCAGGTCGCTGCCTCTGAATGCCAGCCACTCATTCCGCTTCGGAGAGGTTGAAATTCTGCTCGGTCATCAGCCGCCAGGCGCAGCGGGAGCTGATTTGCTGATCAACCTGATCGATTTGCCTGCCCTTGCGCCGGCTGTGGAGCTTCCACAGACCGCTTTTGACCCCGCCACCAGGCAGGGCGTTACAGTGATTTGTTCTGCTGGTGCCAGTGAATCCACGACCGACCAGGTCTTCTCCGGAAAAGCCGAGATCTGGCAAAACGGGCATTGCCTGGCAGCAGCTCCAGAACTTACATTCGAAACCCAGATTATCCAGGCGGTTGTCGATCCAGCGGCGAAAATTTCGGTTCCTTTCCCGCAGACTGTGATAGAGCACGGGCAGCCAGCTCGCTTTCCATTTATCAGCACCAAAGCGCCTGAAAAACAATTCGCGCGGCTACTGGAGATCCAGTCTTCGGGTCTGATGCGGCGCCTGCTGCACACGCGCCAGCGCAAGGTGATCCTGGGCTTAAGCGGTGGGGCAGACTCGAGCCAGGCGCTGTTGGTCTGCTGCCGCGCGTTCGACCGCCTGGGACTGGAGCGCAAGGACATCCTCACAATCTACATGCCCGGTCCGGGCAGCAGCCTCTCTTCCCGCGAACGTTCCACTTCGCTGGCGGACCTGGCGGGCGTGACGCAGCGCACAATCCCGATTGGTCCTGCAATTTCGATGCACCTGGAAGATATTGATCATCCCGAGGGAATCCATGACGTTACCTTCGAGAATGCCCAGGCTCGCGAGCGCACCCAGATCCTGATGGACCTCGCCAATCAGCAAAACGCGCTGGTGGTGGGCACGGGCGACCTCTCCGAAATTGCTCTCGGCTGGTGTACCTTTAACGGGGATCACATGAGCATGTACAACGTCAACTGTGGTCTGCCAAAGACCCTGCTTTTGCGGCTTTTGGTGTGGGCTGGAAGGTTCCTCTTCGGGCAGGCAGGCGAAGCCATTGCCCAAAACATCGCGCGGGCACCCATCTCACCGGAATTGCTGCCGCTGGACGAAACAGGCGAAACCCCCCAGAAGACAGAAGAAGTACTGGGACCTTACGAGCTGCACGACTTCTTCCTCTTTTATGCCATCGGCAGGCAAATGACCCCCGATCAAGTCTTTGGACTTGCCGTGGAGTGTTTTCAGGATGATTACACGCCAGCACAAATTCTGACCACGCTCAAAACCTTCTATCGGCGCTTCTTCAGCCAGCAGTTCAAACGCTCTGCCAGCCCGGACGGACCTCAGCTGCTCGGGCTCAGCCTCTCACCGCGGGCAGGCTGGCGCATGCCCAGCGATGCCAGCGGCGCCCTCTGGCTGGAAGCGGTCAAAAAAATAAAAATCCCAGGAAATCAGGTATGAAAGCAGATAAACGACCCCTCCTGCTGGTTTTTGGCACCTCAGCAGATCCAATCCATGCAGGTCATGTTCGCCTGGTGACAGGGGCAGTACGCGCACTGCAAGCCCGGGGAGAGCAGGTGGCAGAGGTGATGTTGATGCCGGTTTTCCGCCATCACAATTTGCAGGACATGGTCAAGCGATCCCTGCCGCTGACCTTTGAGCACCGCTATGACCTCAGCCAGTTGGCTGCTGATGAGATTTTCAAGGAACTGGGGCAGCCAGAGATGAAAATCAGCGTCAGCCGCCTTGAAGAAAGCCTGGCGCAAAGCTCCAACCGCCCAAACTTCACCTCCGAAACGCTTGACGCGCTGCGAAAGTTGACTGACCCGGGTCTGAAGATCGCCTTTCTGATTGGCGTGGACAGCTTCAGCGGCGACGAGCCCAGTTTTGGGCAGTGGTTCCAATGGGAGCACCTGCTTGAAACCGCCTTGCTGGTCATCAGCCCGCGGCAGGGTTTCGAACCAAACTTTGGCTACCTCCAGTTGCTGGAGGATCAGGGGGCTGACCTGGTCTATCTCGAAGAGCTTTCGATCCCTGAAATATCCTCGCGGCAGATCAGAACGCGCCTGGAGGCAGGCGAGAGCCCCGAGGATCTGGCGGCAGAGGGCATAATCAGTCCAGAATCTGCCGCGTACATCCAAACCCACGACCTGATTCGGGCCTGGAACGCGCTCGACAGTCAACAGCCACAATCCGTGGTGATGGAGGCGAATATGCAGAACGATGACCTGGAAACACAGATCGGAAAACTCCTATTCCAAAAGAAGCTGACGCTTTCCCTTGCCGAAAGCTGCACCGGCGGGCTGATTGGTCACCGCCTGACGAACGTACCTGGCTCTTCGGAATACTTCATGGGCGGCATCGTCTCCTACGCCTACTCAGCCAAAGTCAATTTGCTGGGCGTAAGCTGGGATACCTTGAAGCAGCACGGCGCGGTGAGCGCCGAGGTGGTGCGCGAGATGGCGCGGGGGGCTCGCCGGGCTTTCAACACGGATATTGGTCTTTCGGTCAGCTGCATCGCCGGTCCGGGCGGTGCCACGCCCACCAAACCGGTCGGCACGAGCTGGTGCGGCATTTCGTTTGGCGACATCAACCGGCAATATCACTTCCTGCTCGAAGGCAGCCGCCTGCAAGTCAAAGAACATCTGGCGCAAAAAGCACTTGAATCTCTCCTTCAGATACTGCAGGAACTCCCCTGACGATGACGGTCAGCAGTACGCCTCAGCAGCAGTCTCCGCACCAAGCTACCTCAACCGGCTCAGCAGCCAGTCAACCCACCCTGAAGGATACCAAGGTCCACATACCCGCTTTTATGCCCTTCTTTTGGCTGGGTCTGGCGGCCATCGCCGGCTCGCTCCTCTCAGACTGGTCGGGATTTAGCTGGGGTATCTGGTTGGCAGGGGGCGTGGTATGCCTGATTTTGCTGCTCATCCTGCCGCGTCAGAAGCCACTGCGCAAGGTGCCGGCAACGATGCTGGTGTTGGTCTGCTGCCTGACCGGCATGCTTTACCAGCTCAGCCTTCCCTCAAACACAGATTCGAATATTAGCAGCTACATTGGCGAGGGCATCGTCAGTTTCAGTGGAACCGTCACGGAGCCCCCTGAAGCCTCTGGCTCCTCCGTCCGCTACGTCATCTCGGCTGAAAGGCTGGAGAAGAAAGGCATCTATACTCAGAAAGTTAAGGGAAAAGTGCTGCTTTCCCTTCCGCTAGGGTTTGATTTCAAGTATGGCGACCGTCTGAAAGTGACAGGTGAGCTGATCGCTCCTCCGGCGGGTTCGGGGGGATCCTGGCGCGATTATCTCAACCACCGCGGCATCTACACCTACAGTCAGTATGGGTGGGCATATCGGTTGGAAAGCGGTGGCGGAAATCCGCTGCTCGCGCTGTTGTATGGTTTGCGGGAAAAAGGCGCGCGGGTGATCGACACTATCTTCCCTGCTCCTGAAAACGCCTTGCTGCGCGGGATTTTGCTGGGAGATGAAAGCCAGATATCTCCGCTGGCTCGCGAGGCATATTCCATCACCGGCACTAGTCATATCATCGCGATTTCGGGATTCAACATGGCGGTGCTCGCCGGCATCGTGGCGCATGTGTTCACACGCCGTCTTGGGGCGCAGAAAGGTAGTCTGCTCACCATCATTGTGCTGCTTCTCTACACAATTTTGGTCGGAGCAGAAGCGTCTGTGATGCGTGCGGCCTTCATGGGGGCATTTACCGTTGTGGCATCCTCCATCGCGCGGCGCGGAAACAGCCTCAACAACCTGGGCATCAGCGTTTTATTGATGATGCTTATCAACCCGCACCTCCCCTGGGATGTTGGCTTTCAACTTTCCGCGATGGCGACGCTTGGATTGGCGCTGCTTGCCACGCCTCTGAGTGCCAGGCTGACGCTTTGGATGAATGCCCGGATTGGTGAGGAAGCTAGCTCCCGAGTCAGCAATTGGATTGGTGAATATCTCTTGATTACGCTGGTGGCACAGCTCTCAGTGCTGCCCTTGCTGCTCTACCACTTCCGGAACTTCTCGTGGGTCTTCCTGATAGCCAACCCGCTGATATTGCCCGTTCAGCCACTTGTTATGATCCTCGGCTTGCTGGCGATGACGGTCGGTTTAATGAGCCTCCCGCTAGGTCGGGTGCTTGCTTGGATCGCCTGGCCATTTGCCGCTTATACCAACCGGATGGTGTTCTGGCTTGCCAACAGCTTTCCGCACAGGCTGCAGGTTCCAAGGTTGGATTTTGCCTGGGTAACGCTGGCTTACCTGATTCTGGCAATCCTCGTGCTTGGATTGCCATGGCGAAAATGGCTGGGACTGCTTACCAAACCAGCCTTTATACTGGTCGCGCTTGGCAGCCTCAGCCTGGCTTTGTGGGCGAGTGTGGCTGCGCTGCCGGATGGGCGGCTGGGTATAACTATCTTTGGAGAGTCCGGCACACCCATGCTGCTTGTGCGCAACCCTGCAGGGCAGTATGTATTGGTGAATGGGCAGTCGGAACCCGCAATTCTGAGCGAGCAGATCGAATCCTTATTGCCTCCTTTTGAGCGCAAACTCGAGGTGGTGATCATTCCTGATTGTCGGCAGGATCAAGTTTCAGGTTTGTTCGGATTGACGCGCCAGGTAAAGGTGGCGCAGGTCTTGTGGGGTTGCGACCCGGATGACCGGCAGATCTCAAAACGGCTCTGGAGTTCGTTTGCCGCTGAGGGCATTGCCCAAACACGCCTGACTGGCGACGAATTGCTTGATTTCCGACCGGGCAATCTCAGCTTTAAGATGGCAGATGAAAAGTTACAGGCACTGGTCCTGAATCAAACAGGTTTTACTGGCTGGGTCATTTTTGAAGATCCGGGTGAGCCTGTTCCATCGACTTCGCTGCTGGTGCAGCCCTGGCAGGAAGAATTGGAAGAGCCCGAAGCGCAGGTGTGGGTGCTGACTGGGGATGGAGAGCGTGAAAAGGCAGGCAACGCCCTCTGGGCTGACGATTATCGTTGGTTGAGGGTGGAAACCGATGGTCAGCAGCAGTGGCTTACCCATAAGCTTCCTTAGAAGGAAAGACTGCCTGGAAATACTTTTTCACAGATAGCGAAACAAAAGAGAGTTGGGCAAACAAAACTCCAGCCCAACTCTCTGTGATTAATTTTGAAATTTTCTCTATCTTTATAGCCAGAAGAAGCGCGTTTATCTGATCCGGAAAAATTTTCTACAATACTAACAATTAGGCGGTTTCGCAGTGGGAAATCGTCAGTGTTGTGGTCAGTTTTGGGTTGACCACAACATAAGGGTCAAGCGCGGTTCAAATTTTCCGCTAATTTATCCGTAAGCGTTTCTCCTGGTCTACCTGAGGATCAATGGCAGATATATGAGTTCCACCGCCATTCCATACCAAACTGCGGCAAGTCCCACATCAGCCAGTGTACCATCGCTATAAGGCGCGCCAACGATAATATCGTCAGCGCCATCACCGTTTACATCTCCGGCGTCGGAAATCACCCAGCCAAAGGCACTTCCTCCATACGGCGGCGCGTCCATCCAGTCATAATCTTCCACGCTGGCAGTGTTGTGTAAGCCTTCTTCACTGCCCCACCACATCACAATCAGACCGCTATTTGGGACTTCATCGTAGTCGTAGAGATAAGCGCTCATCATCACATCATCCCTGCCGTCCCCGTTAAAATCCCCCGCCCTGCTGACACCGGTTCCAAGCCGGGCACTATCCTGAGTAGTTTCAACCACCCATTCGGCATTGTCAGAATCTCCATGAACACCCTCATTTAAGCCCGTAGCAGAGCCATACCACATGAAAACCGCACCCTCATCACCCTCACCGTCGGGATGATCGTATTCATAGCTTCCGATCATAAAATCATCGTAGCCATCTCCATTGATATCTCCAACCGTACCAACACAGCCATTATCCGGTCCTTGCATGTGATGGCAGCTAAACCTGGCTCCTAATTGGTTTGATTCCGCTGCCCAGTCTGCGTTTTCCGTTGAAGGTGATTCAATTAGCCCTGTACTTGATCCATACCAGATAAAAACCTTGCCTTCATCTACCTCACCGTTGTCATAACCGGGCGCGCCAACATAAACGTCATCATATCCATCCCCGTTGACATCTCCCGCTGTACCTACTCGCGTTCCAAACCCATTGAGAGTATTGTCGGTGTGGACTGCCCAGTCGGCATTGGTCGGAGTGCCATTCGGTCCCAGACCCGCTGCTGAACCGTACCAGACATAGGCATCAGATGCTCCTACACCATCATAGCGATAAGCGCCAACGATTATGTCGTCATAGCCATCCCCGTTGACATCGCCAGCACTCCCCGTGCTCCAGCCTAAATGCGCGTAAAGTGTAGTGTGCTCAGCATACCAGTTTGGAGAGGAGCTTGGTCCGCTTTCTGAGCCATGCCAGACATAAACCGCTCCTACGTCTGAAGTCGCACCGTTGCGATTGGGCATTGAAGCCATAATATCAGCACAGCCATCCCCATTCACATCGCCAGCAGAGGCAACCACGGCACCAAAATAGCCACTCGATTCCAGAGTAGGGGAAGTAGCAGTCCAATCCGGCAGACTTGAAAGACCGTCCTCTGAACCACAATAAACGAAGATTTTTCCTGAATCTATGTAAGAGGGGTTGTCGTAAAATTTTGCCCCTACAATAACATCATCATAGCCATCACAATTGACATCCCCTGCGTCTGAGACTGTCAAACCAAAAAGCGCATCTTCTTGATCACCTACTACTTCCCAATCCGGAGGTCCCTGTTGGATGATATTCCCTGCTGAGCCAGAGGCTGAAGGAGAACAAAGGCAAATGATGAGAAAACAAACAAACAATAGCTTGAGCTTGGACATTACTTTACCTCCTGAACGAATCACGAACAAACACGAAGAAAACCAGAGCAAATTTTTAATTTTGATCTCCCGGGTCCTCCTTTCAGCAAGACATCCTACTAAATTAGACAGAACAAATTTGTTAGGTAGCAGCAGACAGTTTCTATTGAGTTTTCTAGTGTTATTATTACGTAAATCCCTTTTTGGGAGCAAAAAAACATAACATTACAGACATCAGTGAACAATGAGATAACGGATAATTAAAGTATACGATAAAACCGGGGAATTTCAACAAACTTCAAGGGAAAATCTTGTAAATTTAGCGAAATTGACGCACTTTCTTGGCAGATGGTTACCACTGTAAATGGTGGAAACAGATATTCAAGAGCAGTGGATTTCAAAAAACCATAAAAGAAAAAAAAACATACCTCTTGCGTCACAATAGTGATAGAATTCACTATCAATTTGTAATTATGCGAGGAGGAAAGTAACCTATGTCGCTGCAGATTACTAATCAAGCGGATTACGCGCTCAGGGCGATGCTCTACCTTGCCCGTTTGGGCTTTGGCAAAAGGGCTCCGTCCAACGTTATCGCTGAAGAGATGAACATGTCGCGCATTTTCCTCTCGCGCATCAACACCCAATTGGTGAACGCGCGGCTCATCACCACCTGGCGGGGCGCGCGCGGTGGAGTAGCTCTGACCAGACCAGCCTCTGAGATTTCAGTCTATGATGTGCTGACCGCGGTGGAAGGTCCTGTCCGGTTGGCAGGTTGCATTGATGACCCTGCGTGTTGTCCATTCTCGGATACATGCCCACTGCATAGGTTCTGGATCCGAACCGAACAGGTGCTGACCAATCAACTCAAGAGCACTTCGCTGCAAGACCTGATCGCTGATGAGGATACAGAAGGTACAGAGTTTCTTGACTCTCTGCGCAAAGCGCCTCAAAAAATCGCTTGAACCGCGTCGACTGATCTCAAAAAATGCCGGGTTTTGATTCAACAATCCGGCTCTATGTTAAAATCTCTTTGGTTTCGGTCTCCCGCTTAGGCTCACCGGATCTCCGCACATTTATTCCGTCAACTCTACTCGCAAGGAGACAAAATGACCAAGAAAATATTGCGTACCTGTCTATTGGGGCTTGTCGCGATTCTGTTACTCACCACCTTGATTCATTCAGAAGGTGTGCTGGCAAGCGATCCTTTGCCAGATACGCAGGTTTTGATCGTGCATTATGTGGATCGCGATCAGTCGGCTGACCTGGCGAACCGCTATGATGTGGTTGAGGTCGATTCGGATACGCAGACGGTCAAAATCTTCAGCAACCAGGTCACGCGCGACGCATTAGCTGCAGAGGGCTTCAGCTGGACGGTTGACCGCGCTTATACCGCTCTAATCAACACCGAGGTCAAGCCGCTTGCCGGACAAACCACGGGTATTCCCGGCTATCCCTGCTACCGCACGCTCACCGAGATCTATGCCTCCGCGGACACCCTGGCGGCGCAATATCCGGACCTGGTTGAGTTGCTCGATATCGGCGACTCGTGGGAAAAGACGCAAAATCAGCTTGCAGGCTGGGATATGGAAGTGCTGGTATTAACCAACCGCAATAACCCCTCCGTCCCGAAATCGGACGCGTTCTTCATGAGCGGCATCCACGCCCGCGAATGGGCGCCGCCGGAGTTGAACCTGCGCCTGGCGGAGTACCTGCTTGAAAATTACGAAACTGACGCTGACATACAATGGCTGCTGGATTACAACCGCGTCCACCTGGTGCTTTCCACCAATCCAGATGGACGGGTTCAGGACGAGGCTAATACCAGCGTCCTCTGGCGGAAAAACACCAACAACAATTACTGCGGTGGCACTTCTTCCAGAGGCGCAGACCTCAACCGCAACTATCCTTATCAATGGCAATTTATTTCTGGTGAATGTGGTGAAACCTACTCCGGACCAACTGCTGGTTCAGAACCAGAGACTGTGGCGATCACGAATTATGTTTTAAGCATCTTCCCGGACCAGAAGGGTCCCAACCCCAGTGACCCGGTTTTTGAGATGACTGCCACTGGCATGTTCATTGACCTGCACAGCTATTCAGAATTGGTGCTCTGGCCTTGGGGCTACACCTATGGTACAGCCCCAAATGATGCCAGTCTACGCGTGATGAGCTACAAATTCGCTTACTATAACGATTATGCACCGCAAAAATCGACCGAGCTTTACCCAACCACCGGTTCGACAGATGATTGGGCTTATGGTGAACTGGGCGTGCCCGGCTTTTGCTTTGAAGTTGGCCTTACATTCCACCAGAGCTGCAGCGTCTTTGAAAACGAGATCAACCCTGACAACCAGCAAGCCTTGCTGCGGGCGATCAAGATCGCGCGCAAACCTTACCGCCTCACGTATGGTCCTGAGGTGACCAACCTTTCAGTGTCGCCCAATCCGGTGTTTCCGGGGGAGAGCCTGCTGGTCAATTACACCGCCAATGACACGCTCTATAGCAGTCATGAGGGCGGGATACTTTCACAAAACATCATCTCGATAAAATACTCCATTGACAAACCTTCCTGGATCGCCGGCTCCGGCTGGTAAATAGTCCCTATTAATGCTCCGACACCTGTCTATTCCGGCACCTTTAACGCCTCCACCGCCGGCTTAACGCTTGGTCAGCATACGCTATTTGTTGAATCTGTGGACGGAAGCGGCTTGTGGGGTCCACCAACCGCCATATTCTTTACGATTTCGGAGCCATCGGTCGAGTACTTCAATTACATTCCACTTATCCAAAGGAGCTTACCTTAAGAAATTTGTGTTCAAAGCAAGACAGAAAGATCGCAATTAGTCAGAAAACACAGAAGCCGGCGTGCGCCGGCTTCTGAACTAATATGAACGAATATTTACTTTTTCGCGATAGCGCGATAGACCAACAGAACGATGATAGCTCCGATCACTGCAGCGATCAGGATTCCAATGATTCCGGTCGTTGCCAGTCCGAGCAAGCCAAACAGCCAGCCGCCCAGGAAACCTCCCAGGATACCAGCGATAATTGCACCGAGGATGCCAACTTTAACACCTGGAACAACCAGGTCTGCAAGCCAACCAGCCACGCCGCCTACAACAATAGTCCATAACCAATTTAATCCTTCAAACATTTTTGCTCCTTTTATAGATAGATACGTTATAGTTATTAAAATGAATCATATAGCAATACAATCACAATTACAACCAATAGCTTTATACAATGGGCTTGCGATTCATCATTTAAAACACACTTGTTTATAATTAGTTCTGAAGCTGCTTTCGGAGAATGAATAACTCACCAAAAGTTGACCAAAAAAGGGAAGCGTTGAGGAGATTGCATGGAAAAATTTATCGTGATTGCAGGAAACATCGGCTCAGGCAAGACCACACTCGTAGAGATCCTCAGTCAGCGATTGGGTTTTACGCCGTTTTATGAACCCCATCAGGAGAATCCCTACCTGGCAGACTTTTATGAGGATATGGAACGCTGGTCTTATCATTCCCAGGTGTATTTTCTAACTCAAAGACTCAAAATTCACAAACAATTGCTGCTGGCAGAGGGGTCCGTTGTGCAGGACCGCAGCGTTTATGAAGATGCTGAAATTTTCGCGCACAACCTCTATTTGCAGGGCGACCTTAGTCAGCGGGACTATTCCGTCTACCAGGATCTTTATCACATTCTTGCTGCGCTGCTTCCTCCGCCAAACCTGATGGTGTATTTGCGCGCCTCTGTGGATACCTTGCAACAGCGTATTGCTAAACGCGGGCGGGATTATGAAGCCGGTATTTCCAGGGAATACCTGACCCGCTTGAATCAACTTTATGAAGATTGGATGAACGCCTTCGACCAGTGCCCGGTGCTGATCATCAATACCGATAACCTGGATCTGGTCTCCAGCCCGCAGCATGTGGACCAGGTGGTCTGCTGGGTGCAAAACAAACTGACTGGCCGCACGGAAGTCAAACTTTAAGCCCTTTTCTTAATTTGCTTGAACTCTACCACCGCAGTCAACACTCTTTTTAACTGCACACGGCGGATTGGAAGCACCCAAAGATTCTGAGTGAGGATGTGCACAGTGCTTCCAATTTTGCCCTACGGGGCAATCTTTTACAACTAAGCACAATCTCTTTGTAGGGTGCGGTCATCGTGCTCGCAGAGTATGGCGTGAGAGTATCTTGTTCTGTCTTGGCATCCAAATAGCCAACCCACCAAAAACAGCAATCTTCCTAACGTTAAGCATTGATTAATCGTTTCCGTTGTGCTGCGGTGGGTAGGCTATAACTTGGTGTGTTCATGCATATGCTTTGTGACGCCATACTCTTCGAGCACGATGATCCACCCTACGAACAACATCACATTTGGACCAGCCTCGTAGGTCGGACGGAGTACCAGCGTAGCTGTGTAATGAGACCGTTCCGTTACCTTGATATTCTATGAAACTTGCGCGGGCTCACTCCGACACCCACATCTTCGACGGAGTGCGCAAGTTAGGCGCATTCCGACCTACGAATGAAACTCCACTTTGCTTCAAGGGTTTCCTGGCTGCGCGAAGGGAAACCCTCGAGAATTGGGCATTTATTACTCGCGGATAACCCCTGACACCCGATATTACGACAGCAGATAAGCCAAAATCCACCTGGTGGTATCCACCAGGGCGTCCGTGTGGGTGCGCTCGTAGTGGTGGGAACTGTCCACGCCCGGACCGATCAGCGCCACGGCGGCATGCCCTCCGGCGCGCCAGTATGCCTTGGCATCCGAGCTGTAATGCAGGTAAATATCCACCTTCACCGGGATGTCATACGCCGCTGCCAGGTCGCGCAGTTTGTTGGAAAGCTCGTGGTGATAAGGTCCACTGGCGTCTTTAATGCAAATGCTGGTGTGAGTTTCATCCGAAGCCTGCCCATCGCCAATGGCAGCCATGTCCACCGCCACCAGTTCTTCCAGGCTTGCGGGGAAGTCGCTGCTTCCTCCAATCCCGACCTCTTCAAAATTACTGAAGAGGAAACAGGTGCTTTCGCGAGGCTTCAGGTCGTGATCGTGCAGGGTTTTAATGGCGCTCAGCAGGTTAGCAACGGAAGCTTTGTCGTCCAGGTGGCGCGATTTGACGAACCCGTCGATAACTTCCACCCGTGGATCAAAAGAGACAAAATCGCCCACTTCGACGCCGAGCGCGCGTACTTCTGCGGCGTTCGAAACGCGCGCGTCGAGGCGCACTTCCATGCTGGCGGCATCGCGTTTGTCGTCACGCACGGTATCGTAAACGTGAACCGAGGCTTTGTGCGGCAGGAGGCTTCCGCGCACAGTGCCATTTTCGCGGGTGTGAACCAGGCAATTTTCTCCCTCCACGCTCCCCCAGGCGAAGCCGCCCACGCTGGTCAACTCGAGCCTGCCGCTGGCTTTGATCTCGCGCACCATCCCTCCGAGGGTGTCCACGTGGGCGGTCAGCCCGCGCGTAGTCGGGGCATCGGGACCATTTTCCCCCGGCAGGAATGCGAGCAGCGAGCCTTTGCGCGTCCATTCGGTGCGGACTTCCGGGAAGGCGGCCAGTTCTTCTTCCAGCAGCGCGATTGCCTGGCTCGAAAAGCCGGTTGGGCTGGGGGTGTTGAGCAGTTTGGTCAGAAAGTCGATCATGTAAGGCGTGTCGATGGTGGGTAAAGAGAGTTTTTGTTCCTGGTTCATGTTTCTAACTCCTGGTCGTGCTTAAGAATTGCCAGTTTTTGCGCATTTGCTGTAGGACTGGCTGTACATACGTTTCTATTTGAAAAGGATACCACTACCTCCGCGAAGGTGGTGATAACTCTGCTTGGGAGATCCCTAGCACATATTTTTCGTTGTGGTGGAATCTTGGTTTGATCACCATCCGATAAACGCAAGGAGTGGCTATTGTTTGGGGTGTTGGTTGGTTTTATACCAGGAACTCCTCGTTCTGTTCAAACGCGGCTAACTTTTGGCGCCAATCCTGTGGGACACGGCGAGATTTGTTTTCAGCGTGGTTGAAAGCAACCATCACCGCTTCTCCGCGGGCGAAAGCAGTCTCACCGTCAGCGCTTTCCACTTGAAACTGAAAACGCAAGCTCTTTCCGCCAACGTGAGCAGTGCGGACGCCAACGCGAACCTCATCATCAAACTGGATGGAAACCAGGTAATCGATGTGCACTGAAGCGACAACCATGCCAAACCCGCCGGACATTGTGCCGTCCCAGATTCCTGTGGCGCGATAGTAGCCGGTGCGGGCGGTTTCGACATATTCCATGATGGCAACGTTATTTACGTGCAGCAGCGTGTCCAGGTCGGCGTAACGCACGTGGATCGGATAATAATAGCTGAAGTCTTTGGGGTATGCGGGTGTGAGAGAGGTCATGGTTTGTACTCCTGAAGGGGATTATAAACAATACCACTTAGAATGGCGAAACAAATCCTTGTTCAATCTTCCTTAATTCAAACAATGTCAATGTATTGACAAAACTCTGAAAAATCAGGATATATATCAAAATATTGACAAAATTATTTGCGATCTGTATAATATAGGAGAGGTGAATGATGATTGAACGCACAATCTATCTAAAGACATTGCAAGGCTGGCGTGACAAGCAAGTGATCAAGGTAGTCACTGGCGTAAGGCGTTGTGGAAAGTCGACCTTATTCCAGCAGTATATCGACCTTCTTCTGACTGAAGGGGTAAAACGGGAGCAAATAATCTACATCAACCTGGAAGACTTGGCATTTGAAAGCCTCCTCGATTATCGAGAGCTTCATAACTATATTGCAAAAAGGTTAATAGAATCGGGGATGACATACGTATTTTTGGATGAAGTTCAGCAATGTCTGAATTTCGAAAAAGCTGTTGACAGCCTATACATTAAAGAAAACGTAGATCTTTACATCACGGGTTCCAATGCTAATCTGCTTTCCGGGGAGTTGGCAACGTTGCTTTCTGGTAGATATGTTCTGATTGAAATGCTGCCTTTGTCCTTTAAAGAATTTGCGACTTCTGGTGCAGCATCCGAGCCTGTGCGCGAGCAATTCAATCGATATCTGCATTTTGGTTCATTCCCGTTTTTAACCCAGCTTGAAGAATCAGAGTCCACCTTCAGAACCTATATTGAAGGAATTTACAGCACGATACTGCTCAAAGACGTGGCTTCTCGCGAGGGAATTGCAGATATTACGCTATTGGAAGACATTGTCAGGTTTTTAAGTAGCAGTATCGGCAGCCCGATTTCGGCAAAAAGAATCTCCGACAGTATCAACGCTTCCGGACGAAAAGTATCTGTTAACACAGTAGACAAGTATCTTAAAGCCCTGACAGAAAGCTTTATTTTCTATAAAGCAGATCGTTTTGACATTAAGGGTCGCAATCTTTTGAAGACTCTGTCAAAATACTACATCGTTGATACTGGCTTGAGGAATTATTTGCTACCTCCCGCTTCTCCAGATTTGGGGCACCAGATTGAAAATATTGTTTACCTGGAACTTCTTCGTAGAAATTTCAGGGTAAATGTTGGAAAAGTCGGTGATAGAGAGGTGGATTTTGTTGCCAGCGATAAAAACCAATTGACTTACTACCAGGTGGCAACTACGGTCCTGTCGGAAGAAACGCTGAAGCGAGAATTAGAGGCTTTTAGTGGAATCCCTGATAACTTTCCTCGTGTGCTTTTGACGCTTGACGATATACCCGCTTCTGCCAATCATGGTGGGGTCCATCAGGTCTATTTACTGGACTGGTTATTGGATATGAATCGCACTTATTAATGTCCATTTGCCATTAAGTAGGAGGTCTGGAATTTACATCTCGAGAGACAGCTAACTTTAGTCGTTATCTACCGCGGAGCGTTCGAAATTAGAAGTAATCTTTGGATGAGCACCTCTTGCACAAATTGACTCTCTCACGAGTACAATTGAGACACCATGACCGAAAATCCGCTCGCGCCCTGGATCGACACCATCATCGAAGGCAACTGCATCGATGTGCTGCCCACCCTGCCGGCAGACTCGGTGGACCTGATCTTTGCCGACCCGCCCTACAACCTGCAGCTGCAGGGCGACCTTTGGCGTCCGAACGTCAGCAAGGTGGACGGGGTCACCGAGGATTGGGACAAATTCGAAAGCCTTGAAGCCTACGACGACTTCACGCGCAAGTGGCTCAGCGAGTGCCGGCGCGTGCTCAAACCTACCGGAACGCTTTGGGTGATCGGTTCTTATCACAATATCTACCGCGTGGGCAGCATCCTGCAGGACCTGGACTACTGGATCCTGAACGACATTGTGTGGGTTAAGAGCAACCCCATGCCAAACTTCCGCGGTGTGCGCTTTACCAACGCCCACGAGACCCTCCTCTGGGCGCAAAAAGAGGCTGGCGCGAAATATACCTTCAACTACCGCGCCATGAAAGCCTTGAATGACGAGCTGCAGATGCGCTCGGATTGGTTCCTGCCGATTTGCACCGGCAAGGAACGCTTGAAAGAAGACGGCAAAAAAGCCCACCCCACCCAGAAGCCGGAAGCGCTGCTTTACCGCGTGCTGCTTGCCACTACCGAACCCGGGGATGTGGTGTTGGACCCATTCTTTGGCACGGGAACCACCGGCGCAATGGCTAAAAAACTGCAAAGGCACTTCATCGGCGTCGAATTGGAGCCCAATTACATCCGCGTGGCACGCAAACGCCTTGAATCTGCCATGCAACTCGAGTTTAATGCTCCCATTTTCCTCACGCCTGACCCGCGCAAGCGCAAACGTGTGCCCTTCGGCACGTTGGTTGAACAGGGCTTCCTCAATCCGGGCGACGCGCTTTTCTTTGGCGCTGATGGTCAGCAGAAGGCGACCGTTCAGGCGGATGGGTCAGTGGTGCTCAACGGGCATCGCGGCTCCATCCACGCCGTGGCGCGCGCCCTGCGCAATGGACCGGCCAATGGTTGGAGAATCTGGCATTTTTGGGATCCCGAAACCAACTCCCGCCAGCCGATCGACCTGCTGCGGGAACGTTATCTTGAGCAGATCGTAGAGCTATAAGCACCCATTCACTGTTTTACTTAAAATTATTCGCACTTACATTTTTATATCCAGCCGGCAAAGTTTATGTTTGCAATGCATTAGTGGAATTGCAGGGGGTGTTAATCGAGGTGTGTACGCAATTGTCGCGCAATGAGGGTCTTTTCGATTATTATAGAGCGAATAAAAAAAATTAAAAAAAGGATCTTCTATGAGCGAAAATAGCCCCACTTATGCCCAATCTCCCTGGAGTCTGAAAGAATTGTTTGAAGGTTATGAAGACCCCAAAATCAATGAGACTTACCAAATCCTGACTAAAAACGTAGAGCGATTTGAAAGCTATCGCGGCGAATTGAGCCCGGATATTTCCACCGAACGCTTTTTGGAAATTATCCGTGGTTGGGAAGAAAGCCAGAAGCTTGGCTACAAACTTTACGGTTTCTCTTCACTCAGTTTTGCTGCCAATACTCAGGATCAAAAAGCCCAGATCGGCATCTCCCGTGTGCAGCAATTCTTAGCCGAAATAGAAAACCGCACTATGTTTTTCAGTTTGTGGTGGAAGGCGCTGGATGATGAAAACGCTGCCCGCCTGTTGGATGCCAGTGGAGATTACCGCTACTGGCTGGAGCAGATGCGAAACTTTAAGCCCTACACCCTCAGCGAGCCGGAAGAAAAAGTCATCAATATCAAAAATGTCACTGGTCGTTCCGCCCACGACATGCTTTACGATTCAATCACTAACCGCTATGTCTTTAAAGTTGAAGTCAATGGCGAGACGAAAGAATTGACCCGCGGTGAGCTGATGGCGCTGGTGCGCACAGCCGACCCGGACCTGCGCGCCAGGGCATACCAGGAGCTTTACCGCGTCTATGGTGAGGACGCGCCCATACTGGGGCAGATCTACCAGAACATCGTGCGCGACTGGAAAAACGAAAACGTGACTCTGCGCGGATTCGCCAGCCCAATTTCTGTGCGCAACACCATCAATGACCTGCCTGACGAGGTGATTGATACCCTGCTCGAGGTGGCACGCAAAAATATTGGCATATTCCACCGCTACTTCCGCCTCAAAGCCCAAAAGCTTGGCATGGAAAAACTGCGCCGCTACGACGTTTATGCCCCTCTAGCTGAGTCCGATAAGCGCTACTCCTTCCAGGAAGCCGCCGATCTGACTTTTGAAGCCTTCGACCGTTTCGATTCCAAGTTTACCCGGTTGGCAAAACGGGTGTTCGACCAGGGTCATGTGGACAGCGAAGTGCGCAAGGGCAAAATGGGCGGCGCATTCTGCTCCACTCTCGGACCGGATCTGACCCCTTGGGTGTTGCTCAATTACCAGGGTAAATCAGACGACGTTTCCACGATGGCACACGAATTGGGGCATGCTGTGCACTCGATGATGGCAGAGGAGCACTCTCTTTTCACCCAGCACGCCTGCCTGCCCCTGGCAGAGACCGCTTCGACCTTTGGCGAGATGACTCTCACGGATCTGATGCTCGAGCAGGAAAGTGACGAAGGAGTCAAGCAGGATATTCTGTTCGGTCAGCTCGATGATGCTTTCGCGACGATTATTCGACAGATCTACTTTGCCCTGTTTGAACGTGAAGCGCACGACATGATTGCCAATAACGCTTCTGTGGATGAGCTGAACGAAGCCTACCTGGCGAATCTGAAGGAAGAATTTGGCGACGCGGTCGAGGTTTCGGACGAGTTCAAGTACGAATGGGTCTCCATCCCGCATATTTACGGCACGCCATTTTATGTGTATGCCTATGCCTTTGGTCAGTTGCTTGTCTTTGCGCTCTACAAACGTTATAAAGAGGAAGGCGAAGGCTTCAAGCCCAAGTACATGCGCATCCTTTCCGCCGGTGGTTCTTTGGCGCCGATTTCTCTGCTGGCAGAATCTGGCATGGATGTCACCAAGGCTGCATTCTGGCAAGGCGGCTTTGACGCGATTGAAGGTATGGTCGAAAAGCTGGAGAGCTTGTAGTTCTATTTTTGAAATTGACAAAGGCGTTCTCAGTTGAGAGCGCCTTTGAATTTACAAAAAGTTTCGTGCTCGGTCAGGAGACCTTTGCGAGCTGAAAGAGATATTTGGGGCAAATCGTGAGAGACTTTTGGGGTCACGTTCTTTCTCTACTCAAACACACTCGCCTCGACGTAATAGCGCTTACCCTCACGGCTGGCGAAGAAGGCGACCATATTCTCGTAATGCTTTGGGTTGTAGAGGCTAAAACCGCAGCAATTGTGGTATGCGACCTCATCAAACCCGAGCATCACTTCCTCGCCGGCATAGTTCAATCCAACCTCATCACCTTTTTTGAAGAAATAGAATGGCTCTCCGGCTAATATCTGGAAGCCAAAGGTCTCCTCGTAACCATATACCTGGCTTAGCGATTCCCCGCTTCTGAATATCTCATCCAGGGTTGTGCCTTTGGTGATGTTTCCATCAGTTTCATATTCGACATGCGCCATCTCCATATACCAGTGGTCCCCATGCACCCAAACCCCAAAAACTGCATCCATACCAGCTGAATGGGTCAGATCTCCAGCGGGAACGTTCAGGATGACTTCGTCATCAAGCCTAACCTCCACAGTCGCGTCTGTTATAGAATCGATGTTCGTCTTCGCGGTCAGCACTTTTCCCTGGAATAGCGGTGCTTCCTCGTAATGAACCAAATCCTTGCGTTCAGATTCATGGCGCTTCATCACCCATCCGGGCAAAGAGCCGGTCGGTCGGGATTGAATATGCTCGTCGTCCGGCCAGGAGCCATCTTCCAACCAATAAGCTTCCACTGTAAGCCCCGCGCCAGAAAGGTCCATCACAATTGTGTCATATGCAGAAAAAAGCCCCAATTCAACATAGTAATCTCTACCATTTTTCTGGGCAAAGAAAGTGACCATGGTCAGATATGCCTTGGGGTTGAAAGCCCCGGCACTGCAACA
The DNA here is from genome assembly GCA_002435825.1 of Anaerolineaceae bacterium UBA6133. Classification (GTDB taxonomy): domain Bacteria; phylum Chloroflexota; class Anaerolineae; order Anaerolineales; family Anaerolineaceae; genus Mesolinea. Next base: position 19,071 of record DIVL01000066.1, on the reverse strand, counting down.
GGCGTAATGTGAAACGCTGTCAAAACCAAGGTCGTGTGATTCCCCGGCGTAGTTTATGCTGATCTGACCGTCTTTACTAAAAAAGTAAAAGGGCTTGTCGTCCAGGGGCTGGAAACCAAAAGTTTCGTCGTACCCATACTGCTCATTGAGCGAGACCCCGTTCACGAAAATTTCTCCCCGGGTTATGACTTTGACGCCGTTACCATCAGTTTCAAGTTCGCCATGTGCCAATTCAGCGTACCAATCCCCGCCGATTACCCACATACCGCGCAGGTTGCTTACTGGGCCACCCACGCCGCAATTGACTGACAGCACTTCCTCGTCCGCAAGCTTGAAGGTAATGGTAACGTTCTCGAAAGAAGCGGCTATCCCATCACCGCCTTGGTTTTGCATATACGTTTTTTGATAAGTTAGTTGACGTCCGTCAAGGGGTGGGGGTGAGAACGATTGTGAAAAAATGTCCCTTAATGGTCGACGGGTTTTGAGGATCTCGCTGGAAGGTCCGGCGGTGGTGCTAAAACTTCCATCATCGTTAGGAGCCTTCAATATACGTTCATAGATTTCCATGGTCAGATCACCCAACTGGACAACCTCTGGTCCGTTGACCTCACCGGGGGTTGGGTAGTTGGTTGTAGGATCGGTTGTAAGATTGCTGAGAAGATCTTTCACGAGATCAAGGCATTGGTCAACTGTCTGATAATCAGAAAAAACTTGAAATCCCCAACGAATTGAAGTATCTTGATCTGGGTCTTTATAGTAAATCAGGATAGATTGAGGTGATTTTTCTACCGGATATTCATTAGGTGTATTCAGATAATAGGAAAACTCCCTTTCATCCAGCGTAAAATGGAACTCTTCTCCATAAGGTCCATTGCCACTTCCTAATAAATCGTGAAAAACACACCCGGGTAGTTGAACAGATTCAAGGTATCGAAAGGTACTGCCTTCCACCTTTTGTTCCTGCCATACTTCAGGATCATAATCGATTTCGAAGGAATAAAAGGAAATTCCAGGTGCCCGATAAGTCAGGAATTTTGTTACCGTCTTTTCACCAGTTTCAACTGATGACTCCAATGTTGGGGTAGGATCAGGCGTTGGATTGGGAGCCTGCATCGGGATACAGGCGGAAAGCAAGAGAGTTATCAGAACAACACAAGTGTAAAGGTTTTTTATTTTCATCGTTTCTTCCTTTCAGAACGGAGGCAGGTGAACGCCGATGACTTGATTGTACCCAATTTCGATAAACCGGTTTCTGAAGGTGAAACCAAATTGTAAAATACTCAAAATTACTTACTCTCTAAGTTTCTCATCTTGTTGTCCCAATAATAAATTCCCCGCGGACAAGTTCAGCTGTATGAGCCATAAATGAGGAACTCAACAAAAAAAAATTTCAACTTTGTATTGGTTGACTATTCTTGGTGATGGCCGCAACCGTTGCTGCGTCCTTGCCCATGCCCGTGATCGTGCTCATGCTCGTGGTCATGCTCTCCATGGTGGTCGCAATTGGCTTCATCTTGTTGGGGCAGCTGACCGCTAAGCAATGAAAGCACCTGTTCTTTCACGGGTCCCGACGCTCCGGCATAGACTTTGATTCCGGATGAACGCAAGCCGTTTACGGCGCCTCCGCCGATGCCCCCGCAAATCAAGGTGTCCACGCCCTGGCTGACCAAAAAGCTGACCAACGCGCCGTGCCCTTCGGCAGGAGCGGCGATGACCTTTTCTTCTGTGATCCTGCCATCCTCAGCGGTGACGAGATAAAACTCTGGTGTGCGTCCAAAATGAGGAAAAACCTGTGTGTGTTGAGTTGTAACTGCAATTTTCATCTTGCTTGTCCTTTCTTCGTATCGAAGATCTGTATGTGTGTTTTGTTCCTGCTCGCCAAGGATTTGCAACGGAAGTCCTTCCACCACTGCGCGGGCGATCTTGGTGCGTGCCGACGAAACCAGCATCTGCACGCTTTGGCGCGAGATCCCCATCGAGAGAGCCGCCTGAGTTTGTTCCATCCCGGCGTAATCGACCAGGCGGAGCGCTTCCCACTCTTCAAGCAGCAAGTTGACATCACTCTGCCCAAATGCAAAATTGTTTCCGCAAGGCACAAAGCTTCTCACGGGGGGAACTGAACGGATTATTTTTCGGCTTGGGTTACGGGGCATATCTTCCTTAATGTTGGCTAATGCCAATAATAACACGGCTTGTCAGGGGATGCAAGAGGAAAAGTGAAATGTGATAGAAGCAAGTTTGTTCATCAAGGTTTGCTCTGCATGTTCCACAAGACCTCGAGATTGTTCTGTATCCGAGTAAAATTAATTTCACAAAGGAAACGATGGCAAAAATGATCTCTCCCGCCGATATGATGACCTCCGTCAGCGACAGCATGAAAGAACGCACGGGCAAGACCCTCGAAGAATGGGTCGCGGCAGTGCAGTCCACCGGCATCGACCCGTTGGACCAGAAAGCAGTCCGTAACTGGCTCAAAGAGCAAGGCGTACTGCAAAACACGCAATGGGCGATCGCGGATGCTGCCGCGCGGGCGGCAGGCTGGGAACGTCCAAGCGTGGAAGGCTACATTGATTCACAATACCAGGGCGAGAAAGCTCTTTTGCGCCCAATCTTTGACACACTGCGCGAGATCATTGAAGGATTGGGTGACGACGTAAACGTTGAGGGTCGCGGTGGTTATACACCCTTCGTGCGCAGGCGCCAGTTCGCTGCGGTCCAGGCTTCCACCAAAATGCGAGTTGACCTCGGTTTACGTTTCAAGCAGGCTCCAGACTCGGCGCTGCTCAGCACCAGCAGTCTACCCGGGCAATCCACCCACAAACTTGGGTTGACTTCCCCGGAGCAGATCACGGACGAGGTCAGGGAATTGATCCGACTGGCTTACCAGCAGAATGGGTGATCATGAATATGGGGCGGGAGCAAGGGTTTTTGGCGGGAGCAAGCCCCCGCCGTACGGTGCGAACCTCGTAGGGATGGGCCTCTGGTCCATCCGCAAGGAAAACAGGAAATAGGGTTTGCATCAGGAGCGAACATTGGAACGGGTAAGTTTATCGGCGGGAGCAAGCTATTTAGACAGGTAAGATTGTTTACTCATTAACCGGGCTGGTAGCCGTAGGTCAGGTTGCGCAGTTCAACCTGACATCGGAAGCCTAGATTTTGAGGGCTCTATCTGTCAACATTCGTGACGTCAGGTTCAACAGAAGAACCTGACCTACGCACTAAAGGACCGCGTAATCAAGGAAAAGGATTTCGGCAGGAGCAGGTACTGCTTGTTTCACTCCCAGCATCATGACCCCCGCCCTACGAAGCAAACCCCACCGTTCGACAAACATTAATAGCGACACAGAGTCGTCCTATAATCAGAATAGAGATTGGAACAATAAAATGACAACTGACAGCCAAACCAACGAATTAGTTATTGCCGGCGGCTGCTTCTGGGGGATGGAGGAGCTCTTTCGAGGTCTGCCCGGCGTAATTGACACCGAAGCCGGCTACACCGGCGGGGAGAATGACCACCCCACTTACCAGCGCCACCCCGGGCACGCGGAGGCACTCAAGCTCGTCTTCGATCCACAGCAAACAGATCTCCCGCATCTGCTGGATTTCTTCTTCCGCATGCACGACCCCACAACGCTCAACCGCCAGGGCAATGATATTGGTACCTCCTACCGTTCCGCTATCTTCTACGCAGACGAAGCGCAAAAGCAGGCAGCCAAACAGATGATCGATAAAGTCAATCAAAGCGGCGCCTGGAAGCGTCCGGTGGTGACCACACTCGAGCCGCTTGGCACCTTTTGGCCGGCAGAGGAGTATCACCAGGACTATCTGCAGAAGTTACCGAATGGCTACACCTGCCACTTCATTCGCCCCATTCCAAGTTTTTTGGACGAGGCTGCCTGAACGAGGTCTAACATGCAGGACAAACCGTCAGTATCGTCTGAAAGCAAGATGCGCAGCTACCTGAAAATGCTCAAGGTATACGGGTTTATAGCGTTAGGCATTCTCGTTCTTTTTTCAGGGTTTGGCTTTTTAACCAGCGGGGTGCCTGGGCTGCTCAACGCACTGAATTTGGGCTTGATTGTCTGTGCCATTGGGCTGCCATTTTTGGGCGTAATTATCAGCATCACCCACTGGAGTGGGTTTGCCAGCAGGTGGGGTGAGGCAAAGTATAAAGAGCAATTGGAAGGCAAACCTGATGATAAAAAGGATCAGGACTGGTAATCAGAGTAGATCAATAGAATCTGGGAGGATGACTATGAACACAAGACTGTTACTTCTAATGGTTATATTTGCACTGAGCCTAAGCGCCTGCCTGCCTGCGGTTGAAAACCCGCCAACACCGTTGCCGCCAGTCGACATCAGCCCTGAGCCCACAGATCTGCCTGTTACGGAACCTCCCACCGAGGAGCCACAACCTACGCCACAGCCTACTTTGGAACCTACGGCGGAGGTGGTAACACCGGCTTCCAATCTCTACGCCTATGTCAAAGATTACCAGGTTTACATTCTTAACCCCGTGGATTTGTCGGTGGTGAAGATGGGTGATTCCAACCATCCTTTTGGATATGGACCCGACTGCTGGCAAAGTTCTCCCCGTCTTTCGCTGGATGGTCGTTACCTCGCTTTTGAGGTGAACTGCGGCAACTCCTTTATCGTGTATGATCTGCTCGAAAACAACCAAATCGCTGAGATCGTGAAAGCATCCGATCCTGAAATCCTCGGTGACACCCTGCTCGGCTGGGCAGAAAACGAACGGCTCTACTACACGCGCATGGTCGGCGGTTGCAGCTTTGAGCCGGAATTGAAAGGTCCCGATAGAATGGAAGTCTATTCCTATGACCCCGTTTCAGGCGGCACGCGATACGAATTTGACCTGCCCAGGGTTAACAACGCATCCCACGCCTATGGTATCGGCATCACCATCGATCCGCAGGCAGAGCACCTTATTGCCTGGAACGCTGCCTGTTCGGTGGACTTGGGAACCCGTTTTATTTTCAACATCAATACCGGAGATTATGAGCTGGAGCCTGGCAATTGGCCGGTAAGCTTTGGTGACCTCGACGGACATTACTCAGCCTTCCCTGCGGAACAGTACGTTTTTGGGGCAGATGGCGGTAAACTCTTTGTCCTCAAAGACCCCGAGCTCGAATGGGATCCCAACTCCAGGCTGATGTTCCTCGCCCCAGGCGCAAGCCAAGCGCAGCAGATCGACTCGGGCAGTTTCAATGAACTGGTCAGCCAGGCGCCTTTGGTGAATTAGAGCATTATTAATATTTCATCATAAGTCTTCCACAGCCAGCATATCAACTGGATATTTTGGTATACTCGAATTACCGGAAACTGTATCTCCGGGAGATTGTGAGCCCTCTTTTTCGGGGTTCCCCCGCCTGATTTCCCCTGCCAAAATCGAACACCGGGACTACCAAGGCAGGATTTGCCTGACAAGGCTATGAAAGATTTAGAGGTTAACTTTGGCTAGCATGTATCAATTAACTCAAAAAGCCAAGAAGATTCTGAGCAATGCCCGCAGGATTGCCACGCAATTCAACGCGGACACCATTGGCACTGACCACCTGGTCGCCGGTATCATCACCGAGGACAGTTGTGTGGCATACCGTGTGTTGCGTGATCTCGGAATCGAAGAAAACGTGATTTTTAACGCCATCCAGCAGGGTGAAAGTGAACTGCCAGATGAGCGCGAACTACGTCTTGGTGAAGACATTAAGAAAACACTCGAATACGCCATTGAAGAGGCTGAAAAAGGGCAGTCTCCCATGGTTGGAACAGAACACATCCTGCTCGGTTTGAGCAGAGATACCGAATTCAAGGGGATGGATATTTTGATCCGGTTTGGTATCACTCCGGAACAATTGCGCCGTCATACCAACCGCATTTTGCGGGATGCTAAAGAAGCTGGCGAGCAGCGGCAGGAGCGCTCGGAAGGGCGCGAGGAACGCCGCAGCAAATCGGAGGCCGAAGGTGTCGGAGGCTCGCGCCGCTTACGCAATAAGGAAAAGGATTCTGATAGCACCTCGCCCCTGGTGGACCAACTTGCCACAGACCTGACCGCCCTGGCAGAATCTGGCAAGCTCGATCCTGTCATCGGGCGTCAGAAAGAAATTGAACGTGTCATCCAGATTTTGGCACGCCGCACCAAGAACAACCCCGCCCTGATTGGCGAACCAGGTGTGGGTAAGACCGCTATCGTGGAAGGTCTCGCTCAGCGCATCATTGAAGGCGATGTGCCGGCACTCTTGCTCAAAAAGCGTGTGCTGCAATTGGACGTCGGTTCCCTCGTGGCCGGCACGATGTATCGCGGGCAGTTTGAGGAACGCCTCAAGCGCGTGATTGACGAACTGAAAGCCAGCGGCGCGATCGTCTTCATTGACGAATTCCATATGCTGGTTGGGGCTGGTTCGGCAGGTTCCTCGGTGGACGCCGCCAACATCCTCAAGCCCGCCCTTTCGCGCGGCGAACTGCAGGTGATCGGTGCTACCACGGTCAACGAGTACCGCAAGAACATTGAGAGCGATGCCGCCCTCGAACGCCGTTTCCAGCCTATCATGGTTGAACAGCCTACCGTCCAGGAGACCATCGAAATCCTACGCGGCATTCGCGAGAGATATGAAGAGCATCATCGTCTGAAAATCAGCGACGCTGCCCTGGATTCCGCCGCCAAGCTCAGCGCGCGCTACGTCACTGACCGATTCCTGCCTGACAAGGCAATCGACCTGGTGGATGAAGCCGCGTCCCGCGTGCGCATGTACAAGAGCGAGGCAGCTCTCACAAGCAAGGATATTGTGAGTGAACTGCGGGAAATCAACAAACAATTAAATGACCCCGATTCCAACCTGGACAACGATGCCACCGAAGCCCTGACCCAAACACAACTCAAATTGGAAGACGAACTTCAAGCATTGCAAACCGGTTGGGACCGTGCGAACGCCCCGATAGTTAGTGAGGAGGATATCTCCGAGGTTATTTCCATGTGGACCGGCATTCCCCTCATGCAAATCGCCACCGAAGAATCGACCAAGCTGCTTCATCTCGAAGAAGAGTTGGGCAAAGTGATTATCGGACAAACCGAAGCCATCCAGGCAGTCTCAAAAGCTATCCGCCGTGCGCGGGCTGGCCTTAAGAGCGAGCATCGTCCAATCGGGTCCTTCATGTTCCTGGGACCAACTGGCGTTGGCAAAACAGAGCTGACGAAAGCCCTTGCCAACCAGATGTTTGGTTCTGAGGAAGCTCTGATTCAAATTGACATGTCCGAGTTCATGGAACGCCACAGCATGAGCCGTTTGGTTGGCGCGCCTCCAGGCTACATCGGTTACGATGAAGCCGGCCAGCTAACCGAAGCCATCCGCCGCAAACCTTACTCGATCGTGGTCTTTGACGAAATCGAGAAAGCGCATCCAGAAGCGCTCAACATGCTGTTGCAAATCATGGAAGAAGGTCATCTCACCGATGCCAAGGGGCGCAAAGTGGATTTCCGCAATGCCATCATCATCATGACCACCAACATCGGCGCCGAAATGATCCGCCGCCAGTCCGCCCTGGGCTTTACCCTGGATTTGGACGAGGTCCGCGAGGAGCAATTTGCCTACGATGAGATGTACAAAAAACTGATGGAAGCGCTGAAACGCAGCTTCCGTCCTGAATTTGTCAACCGACTCGACTCGGTGATTGTTTTCCGAGCGCTCAACCGCGTCGACATCCGCGAAATTGTCTCACTCGAGATAAACAAAGTCCAGGAACGCCTGGTGGAGCAGAGCATCAGCTTGGTTCCCACCGACAGCGCGCTGGATTACCTGGCAGAGCTTGGCTACGACCCTGACATGGGCGCGCGCCCTGTGCGGCGCGTGATCCAGCAGCAGGTGGAAGAGCGGCTTTCGGACGGATTACTGGCTGGTGAATTTGGTGAGGGCGATCGGATTTTGATTGATCTCGACGAGTACATCAGCGAAGATGCTGAACCCCAAAAACGCATCGTTCTCAAGCGCGAGAACCACACAGAAGAAACAGAAGAAACCCCTGAGATGATGGGAGCATAAAAAACAGATGGCAAAAACCTACTCACGTTTTGTGTGTCAGGTCTGCGGGAAGGTTAGTTCCCGCGCCTTCGGTCGCTGTCCCGGTTGTGATAGCTGGGACTCAATGATCGAAGAAATTGTCGAAGCCGAAAACGAAAAGTCAGCCCGCGCAACCCGCGGGCTGACTGGTTCTTCCAAGGTGCATGCGCTTACCGAGATAGAAAGCCTGACAGAGGAACGCCTGCCGCTTCCGATTGAGGAATTTGCGCGGGTTTTAGGCGGGGGAATCGTACCTGGCTCGGTCGTCTTGATCGGCGGGGATCCGGGCATAGGCAAAAGCACGCTTACTTTACAGATGGCAATGCAGCTGGCGGGAAGGCACACCGTACTGTATGTTTCGGGTGAGGAGTCCGAACGTCAGATCAAAATGCGCGCCGATCGCCTGGCTGAAAAAGATAAGAACGGCAGCCCCAAATTGCCTGCCCGTCTGCTGCTGGTGACTGAAACCAACCTGGCGCAGATCTTCAAACACATTCAGGATACCAAGCCTGTCCTGGTGATCATCGACTCGATCCAAACCATGACCCTGCCGGAGATGGAATCGGCAGCGGGGTCGATCTCGCAGGTCAGAGAATGCGCGGCACGCCTGCGGGAACTGGCGAAGAGCAGCGGCGTGACAGTGTTCCTGATTGGGCATGTCACCAAGGAAGGCACTATCGCCGGTCCACGCGTGTTGGAGCACATTGTTGATACAGTGCTCTACCTGGAGGGTGAACATTTTCAGTCTTACCGCCTCTTGCGGTCGGTTAAGAACCGCTTTGGCGCGACCAGTGAAGTCGGCGTGTTTGAGATGCAGGAAAAAGGCATGGTAGAGGTGCGCAACCCCAGTGAGGTCTTCCTGGCAGAACGCATGATCAACGCTCCGGGCTCAGCCATCGCCGTGACCATGGAAGGCACCCGCCCACTCCTGGTGGAAATCCAGGGGCTTACCACCCCGACCAACTTCGGCAACCCGCGCCGCACGGCGAACGGCATCGACTATAACCGCCTGCTCATTCTTGCGGCAGTGCTGACGCGCAGGTTGGGTATCAATCTTGGCAACCAGGATGTGATCACCAACGTGGTCAGCGGTCTGAGGATCGAAGAGCCGGCAGCCGACCTGGCGGTGGCAACCGCGATCGCTTCTTCCTACCGTGATACTCCGGTACGGGCAGACACGGTGCTGATCGGGGAAGTCGGGCTTTCAGGGGAGCTGCGCATGGTGGGGCAGACCCAAATCCGCCTGCGAGAAGCCGCAAAGCTGGGCTTCAAGCGCGCTGTCGTGCCCAAACGCCTGCGAAAAAGCGAGCCCTGGCCTGAAGGCATCGAGATAGTCGAAGCCCGCTCCCTGCGCGAAGCGCTCAAGGCGGCGTTGCTGGAAGAGGTGCCTGAGAAGCCAACCCCAGGCAAAACTTCCGCGCTTCAGAAAGAATAACCGCTAATTAGTCTGTCATGGTAGGATTTAGGCAGACAAAAGAAAGAGAAATTTATGACTTCGATCATTGATACCACCCGCAAAAATCATGCTCTTGAGCATGCCACCATGACCATCCTGGCTGAGCGTTACAAGGGCGTGCGCATGATGGGGCATTCCAGCCCTGGCGGCTTCATCCTGATGGCTGACCTGCCGACCGAGATTGTCACCGACGCGCTGCTTGAAGCCAAGCGCCGCCTGGAAAACGGTGAGCCAAACCTGGCAGTGCATCCAAACTGCGGCACGAACATGGTAGTTTCCAGCCTGGCTGGCAGTGCCGCGGCATTCAGCATCCTCGGGTTATTGAGTAACAAAGGCAGAAACGCCTGGTGGCACTATCTGATCGCCACGCTAGTTGCAGCGCCAGCATTTCTCCTGGCAAAGCCGCTCGGTCCGAAGCTCCAGAAAAAACTTACCACTGACCCTGAGACACATGATATAGCGGTCCAAATGGTGACCAGCCAAAAGACAGCCAACAGCTTCGTTCATTTCATCCGTACCAGCGCCAGTTAGGGGAAATGTGAGCGATCAGGCAAAACCTACGTTCTACCTGCTGCGCGGGGATGACAATACCCGAATAAAGGAAGTTATTGCCGGTTTCCAGGCGGGGCTTGGCGACCCGTCCATGGCGGACCTGAACACCACGCGCCACGAGGGGGAATCGCTCAGCTTCGAAACGCTGCAGGCGGACGCTCTGACCATGCCTTTCCTGGCTGATCGCCGCTTGATTATCGTTGAAAATGCGCGTGCTTTTCTCTCCAAAATGGCAAAAGATCGTGCTCAGACCTGCCTGGACCTGTTTGGTAGCCTGCCAGAAACGACCGCCCTGGTGATGGTGGTGGAAGATCAGCAGGCAAAAAAACGCGGTGAACGCTACTGGGAACACGGCAAAACGTATGCCTGGCTGACGGATTGGATGCGCGAGCACAATGATCGCACGCTGCTTATAGACTGCGCTCTGCCGGACGAGGAAGACATGCCTTCGTGGATCCTGCGCAAAGCTAAGGAGCTGGGCGGCGGCTTTAAACCGGATGCCGCTCGGCTGTTGGCAAGTTATGTTGGGAATAACACCATGCGTGCGCAGAACGAAGTGATGAAGCTCATCACCTATGTGGGCGAGCGACAGGTTGTGGAAGAAGCGGATGTGAGCTTGCTGACCGCCCAGGAGCAGGAAGGCAACATCTTCACGCTCACGGACGCCCTCGGCGAACGTAATAGCAAGGCTGCCATGCAGCAATTCATGCTACTAATGGAAGACAACGACCTGCTCGAACTGACAGGCATGATCCACCGCCAGTTCCGCCTCCTGATCCAGGCACGAGAGATCCTCGACGGTGGTGGCAAGGCGCAGGATATCGAGAGGGAACTAAAGGTTTTGGGTTTTGTATCGCGCAAACTTGCGGATCAGGCACGCCGTTTCAGCATGCGGCAGCTGCTTGAGATCTATGACCGCCTGTTGAAAATCGACGTGGATATGAAAACCGGCGGCACCCCTGGCGACGTCGCCTACGAGCTTCTCATCGCTGATATGACCAGGCAGTCTTAATTTTGAGAGATAATAATGCCATTTAACATCATTCGCAACGACATCGTAAGCATGGACGTGGACGCCATTGTCAACGCGGCCAACTCCGGGCTCAAGCAGGGCGGCGGTGTGTGCGGCAGAATATTTTACGCTGCCGGCGAGCAGGAAATGACCAAAGCTTGTGACGCAATCGGTTATTGCCCACCGGGCAGCGCGGTGATCACGCCCGGTTTTAATCTTCCAGCAAGATATGTGATTCACACTGTGGGTCCGATCTGGCAGGGGGGGAACCAGGGTGAGGAGAGCGTCCTGCGCAGCGCTTACCGCTCCAGCCTGGAGCTTGCCAAGGAATACGGACTTGAAAGCATTGCCTTCCCTTTGATCTCCTCCGGTATTTACGGGTACCCCTATGAAGAGGCCTTGGCGGTTGCGCTGGATGAAATTAACCGCTTTCTCTTTCAACACGACATGCAGGTAACCCTGGTCATGTTTGACCAGACCGCTGTCGCGCTTGGCTTCAAACTTCGCAAGGACCTGAAAAGCTACATCGATGATCATTATGTAGACGAACATCTCGACCGCAATCGAAGGCGGGACTATAACCACCCTTATGCTCCTCAACCTATGATTCAACACGACATGCTTCGCGAAAGTCCAAAGCAGCGTCGCGAATATGAACAAATCTATCCTTCAGTGAGTATGCCGGAAACTGGTAAGGACGAGAAGCTGGTCTTTCCTAAGGAGAAAACCTTCTCGGAAGCTTTACTCAACCTCATCGACTCGAAGGGAATGACTGACGCTGAGACCTACAAACGCTCCAACATCGACCGCCGGCTCTTCAGCAAGATCCGCAGCAATCCCGGCTATGCTCCCAGCAAGTCCACTGTATTGGCGTTCACCATCGGGCTGCGGCTTTCGGTTCAGGATGCGCAGGACCTGCTGGCACGCGCGGGATTTGCCTTCAGCCCGTGCGATACGCGCGACCTGATCGTGAGTTATTTTTTGGAAAAAGGCGATCACGACATTGCCCGGGTGAATGCAGCGCTTTACGACTTTGATCAAAGTTTACTCGGCGTCTAAAATGTCGCCTGCCAGGCGACCACAGCAAAGGCTTGGGGGAATATCATAGACCTCAGATCAACAAGGAGGTCTACATGAACAAAACAGAACTAATTTTCGTACTCGACCGCAGCGGCTCAATGGGGGGCTTGGAAAGCGACACCATTGGGGGATTCAATGCGACCATCAGCGATCAGAAAAAGATCGAAGGTGAAACCCGCGTCACCACCATCCTGTTCGACAACTTTTTCGAGGTCTTGCATGACCGTATCGATCTGCAGGACATCGCACCCCTGACCGATAGGGATTACTTTGTGCGGGGCAGCACCGCGCTGTATGATGCCGTGGCGCTTGGCATCCGCAAAATTGTGAATGTGCAGAAGCAAACCAAGCCAGAGGGTCGGGCAGATAAGGTCATCATGGTCATCACCACTGATGGCTACGAAAACGCCTCGCGAGAGACCAACGCCGCGATGCTGCAGAAAATGATTGACGATTGCAAGAAAGAAGGTTGGGAATTCCTGTTCCTGGGGGCCGATATCGACGCGCAGGCTGCCGCGGGCAGCATTGGCATTGAGAGCCACCGGGCTTCAAACTACGTCAAGGACGCGCAGGGAGTGCGGGTGCAGTATGACTCGCTCAATGTTGCCATCAGCGCGATGCGCTCCGGCGCTCCGCTGCCGGCGGACTGGAAGGATAAGCTCGACGAGGACAATAAACGCGCCAAATAGTGGGGGTTATGAGGGGGTAAAGGGGTTGGGCTGGGGCGGCTTGCCGCCCCAGCCTTTTATTAATTCAGCAACGAAATGTTTATATTGGAAACAGAAGATAAAAAAACCGCCTATTCGGCGGTTGTGGTTGTACTGGCTTTGGCGGGTTCCTTAGACGAGCCCTCCGTCTTATTCTCTGAGGGCGATTTGGAACCATTGCCGCCTTCCCCTTCCGACTTGTGGCTGTACTTCTGCCCGGATGGTGAGCGATTGTCAGTGGCGTAAAAACCTTTACCCTTGAAAACAATACCTACCGGTTGGTAGACCTTTCGCAGCGCGACAGTGTTGCAGCTGGGGCAAACGGTTAGAGGGTCATCGGTAAAATGTTGGAATTGATCGAAATGATAATCGCAACTATCGCATTTATAACTGTAAACTGGCATGTTCTACTTACTTCTCCTGGTCACAATTCATTATAGTACCACAAAATGACCTGGTAAAATCTTACTGCTTGTGCATAAGATTTGTGTCAGATTGGGTTCCAACAAAATTACCTGAGTGAATCAAACCGCTAGGAATCCAGAAAAACATGACACATAAAAAATCACCATATCCGTCTTGCGATATAATCGAACCCTGTATGGCTGAAGAAAACAGAAGTAACAAAACGCTAGCCAGCCGCAAACGTCCGGTTTGGCTGATCATCCTCGGAATTCTGCTAATTGGGGTGGTCGTGCTGTTTGCCCTGTACCAGGTGCCCGCGATCCATGACCGCGCGTATTTTTACGTAACCACACTGCGTTCCCGCATCTATTATTTCTTCAGACCCCCAGCCCAATCGACCTTTAACCCTTCGCAGGACTCCACCCCTGACGCGAGTGTTGCTGCCACCCTCACGGCGCTGATTCCCACCCCTACGGCTACTTACACTCCCGAACCGACAACGGGAACCACTTCTGAGAAAACAACCGCTGTATCTCCAACGCCAAGCCCAACCCCAATCCCTGCCTCTGTGCAGCTTGAGGGTGTTGTGCAGGAATATCAGCGTTTGAACAGCTGTGGTCCAACCAACCTCGCCCTTGCTCTGCGTTATTGGGGTTGGGTGGGTGAGCAGATCGATATCGAGCAGGTGGTCAAACCCCGCCTTGAAGACCTCAACGTAACACCGCAGGAAATGGTCACTTACATCCAGGAGAACACCCAGCAAGGCGCTGTCCTGCGTTTTGGCGGCACTGTCGATTTACTCAAAAGACTGGTCGCGGCCGGTTATCCGGTGCTGGTAGAACGCGGTTATGTCAACCTTGACGAGGAATGGAAAGGTTGGATGGGGCATTACGGCGTGGTTGATGGTTATGATGATGCCAAAAATGCGGTCCACATCCCCGACACCGTAAATGGCAACATCTGGATTGATTACGACGTACTTCAAAAGTTCTGGGACGAATTTTCGGGCACTTATCTGGTCATTTTCCCTCCAGAGGAGCGAGAGATCGTGTTGGAATTGCTGGGCGACCATGCCGACCCGGAATACAACTTAAATTACACCCTCGAACTCTTTCGGGACCGATCTGAGAAAGCCGATCGTTCTGAGCAGTATTTCGCCTTCTACAGTGTTGGCGAACTGCTGGTCTTGAAGAAAGACTATGTTAACGCTGCCGAAGCTTTCGATAACGCTTTCGAAGTCTACGGTTGGCTGCCAGTGGATGACCGCCCATGGCGCATGCTCTGGTACCAGGTTGGTCCTTATGAAGCCTATTACTACACAGGCAGATACGATGACGTTGTCAGGCTCACCTATATGACGTACACAGTTGCCAGCACGCCGGCTCTTCCCGAAACCTTTTTGTGGAGTGGTCGCGCTAACGTGGCTCTGGGCAATACTCAGACCGCTATTTTCGATTTCAAACGCGCCTTACAGTGGCATCCTGGCTGGCCGCCAGCAGTGGCTGAGCTCAAAGCCCTGGGCGTTGAACCCTAACCTTGCAACCATTAAACTGAAGAGACCTTATGTCAGCATCAAAAAAACACCTTAAGAAAACTCTCGGAAAGCGCTCCCCCTGGCGCAAACCCTGGCCTTATCTCGCGATCCTGGTCGTATTGGGCTTGCTTGGATTTGGCGCGATGCAAGTCCCGGCAGTGGAAACACGCGTGCTAAATCTTTATTCAGCGATCTACTATCGGCGCAATCCGCCATCCGAAAACGTCTTCGGTCCATCCCAGCAGGGCACGCTCGACGCGAGTGTGCTGGCTTCGTTGACCGCCATGGCACCCACTCAGACGCCTGTGTCTGAACAAACACCAACCCCTGAAGGCGACCCTGCGCAGCCGATTACCCCGCCTGAACCCACCCCCACTCTTATGCCTGTTCCCGCTGCTTTCGAGCTGGACGGCATGGGTCTGGAGTATCAGAGCTTCAACAACTGCGGACCCGCCAACCTCTCGATGCATATTACCTACTGGGGCTGGCCAAGCACCCAGGATGTTACCAAAGCCGGTCTCAGAACCCACAAAGATGATCGCAATGTGATGCTCAGCGAGATGCGCGATTTTGTGATCGAGAAGACGAACCTTGCCGCTTTGATTCGCTATGGCGGCACGCTCGACGTCGTAAAGCGCCTGGTTTCGGACGGTTACCCGGTCCTTTTGGAACGCGGTCACACGGATCCTGAAGATGGCTGGATGGGGCATTACAGCATTGTGACAGCTTATGATGACTCCCGGCAGACAGTCCGCATTCCGGACACGCTTTTGGGGATGATGAACCTCAGTTACGACGAGCTGATGCTCGACTGGGCGCATTTTGACGGGATTTACCTGGTTGTCTACCCGCCTGAGCGTGAGGCTGATGTGCTGGCGCTGCTCGGACCGGACGCTGATCCGGCTGTGAATTTGCAGAACACTCTCGATCGGGTCACCGCACGCATCCAACAGGTTAGCGGACGCGAACTGTTTTTCGCCTGGTATTCCCGGGGCAGTGTCCTGGTTGAGATGCAAAACTACATCGAGGCAGCGCAGGCTTATGACCAGGCTTTTGCCATTTATGCACAATTGCCCCCCGGGGAACGTCCCTGGCGCATCACCTGGTACCAGGTGGGAGCTTATCCGGCTTACTACTACACCGGGCGCTACCAGGATTGCCTGAATATTGCGATGCAGACCATCAATAACACCAGCATACCCTCTCTGCCCGAAACTTGGTATTGGGCTGGTCGTGCCGCGGCAGCCCTGCAAATGACCAATGACGCTATCTCCCATTACCGCAAAGCACTCGAGTATCACCCCGGTTGGGCACTACCCCTCGAAGGTTTGGCTGAGCTGGGTGTGCAGCCCTGAGCAAAAATCGGCATTTTTTGTTCACTGTTATAATGCCAGACTGTTATGAGAAAGAACGCTAAACATACATTCCGCCAGCGGCTTAAACCGCGCTCTACATGGCGTAAACCCTGGATTATCCCTGCACTTATAGTGGTTGGGTTTCTATTGCTTGCAGGTCTCTATCAGATTCCCGCCATCCACGATCGCGCGTACTTCTATCTTGCAAGCGCGCGTGCCAGAATTTACTATTTTTTCAAACCGCCGGCTGCAGAAGTTTTTGAACCCACTCAGCAAGGCACCCTCGACGCCAGCGTTTTTGCCACGCTGACAGCCATGGCGCCTACGGCTACGGTCACTCCTCAACCCACTTATACGCCAAGCATTGAGCCCACGGCTGAGTTTACTTCCACTCCTACCATCACCCCAACAAAAACGCCTGTTCCCACTCCGCTACCCCCGCTACCTCCCTCGGCAATGATCGAGGGCATCGAGCCGGAAGCCCAAGGGCCCAACAATTGCGGTCCAACCAACCTGGCAATGGCTTTGCGCTTTTGGGGATGGGAAGGCACTCAGAAAACAACGGAAGAAGTGCTTAAGCCTTTCATCAAGGATCGCAATGTCATGCCCTACGAAATGCTTGGGTATGTGCAGGAACAAACAGAACTCAATGGCATTGTGCGTTATGGCGGCGACCTCGAACTGGTGAAACGCTTGGTTGCTTCCGGCTTCCCGGTGATCATTGAGCGCGGATATGCTGACCGACACGAAGGCTGGATGGGGCACTATGGGTTGATCGTTGGTTATGACGACAAGCTTCAGGAAGTGACCATCCCCGACACCTACCTGGGGATGATCAAGATGAGTTATGAAGAGATCACCCGTTATTGGGAGCAGTTTGATCGGATTTACCTGGTCATCTTCCCTTATGAACGCCAGCAGGAGGTCTATGACATCCTGGGAGCCCAGATGGATGCTCAATATAATAAAGAATATACGCTCGATTTAGTCAGCAGCCAACTTTATGAACGCGAAGGATTGGATCGCTTCTTTGTCTGGTATAGCCGCGGTTCGATCTGCGTGGAACTCAATGATTACCTTTGCGCGGGAGAGTCTTATGATGAGGCTTTCCGCATTTACGCGACCCTCAAGGAAGAAGAGCGTCCGTGGCGTATGCTCTGGTATCAGACCGGTCCATACTATGCTTATTTCTATTTACAGCGCTACCAGGACCTGTACACCCTAACAAAGCAAACCCTCGATAAAACACCCGAAGACGCCATCCCCGAAACCTGGGTCTGGAAAGGTCGGGCGGAGGTCAAGCTGGGTCTGCGCGACCAGGCAATTGACAGCTTCAAGCAAGCGCTTTTCTGGCACCCGGATTGGTGGGTGGCGAAAGAAGAACTGATCTCTCTGGGCGAAAAGGTAGACTGAGTGGGAAAGGACGCGATTATGCCGAATTACGTTGCCTACAATTCCCGCCTGTGGGATGCCTGGAGCGAAGATTGCACCACCTGGACAATTCCCCTGACCCCCGAAAAGTTCCAGCAGGCAAAAAACGGTCCAATCGAATTTGTTCTGACTCCCACGAAGAAGGTTCCACTCAGTTGGTTTGACGGGGTTGGAATGGACGTGTTGGGACTGGCAAGCGGCGGTGGGCAGCAGGGACCCGTGATGGCGGCGCATGGCTACCGCGTGACCATTTTGGATAACTCCATGCGCCAATTGCAGTCCGAAAGGATGGTAGCGGAGCGCGAGGATTACCAACTCCTGGCACTGCAGGCTGATATGACCCTGCCCTTTCCATTCAAAGACGAGAGTTTTGACATGATCATCCACCCTGTCTCAAATTGCTACATTGAAGACTTGCAGCCAACCTGGAATGAGTGCTACCGCGTGCTCAGGCACGGCGGGGTAATGATGGCAGGCTGGACCAACCCGATCTTGTATATGTTTGACGATGAAGCGCTTGATAACTGCGATGTCCCGCTGATTGTGCGCCACAAGCTGCCCTACAACGGCAGAGTGGAAGTGGAAAACGGCGCGGAATTAACAATGGATACGGGTTATCAGTTCAGTCACACACTCGATGCGCAAATTGGAGGGCAGCTCAAGGCGGGCTTTCTTCTCAAGGATTTCTACGAGGACAACGACCCCGGGATCCACCTGGGGGCTTACACCAGTCTTTTTGCCGCGAGCCTTGCGTTAAAAATGTAAGAACAACCCTGGTTTAAGTCCTCTCGCTAAGCGTCCTGGTGGATCGATGTAGCATTTTTAATTTGTCACATCGTGCCCGTAGGGTATTGCGAACCTCTTTTGTGACACGCAGTGTACTATTTCGTAAGCGATCTAAACTCCTGGCAGATCAAGAATGTTGGAGATAGAAGATCGTGCGAATTACTCACGAAGTGCGTGTGAACCTCTCACGCTGCTTTAGGTCAAACATTTTAGATTGCTTCGTCCCTCGCAGTGACAGAAGGGCACGATACCTGGCCTGCTCCGCTGTCATTGCGAACCTCTTTTGTGAAGCAATCTAAACTCCTGGCAGACCAATACGTTTGAGGTAACAGGATAACGGTCAAAATTCACGAAGTGCGTGACATCCCTTGATGGCAAACAGTTAAGATTGCTTCGTCCCTCGCAAGGACAGAAGGTCACGAAGGCCTATGCGGCTGTCATTGCGAACCTCTTTTGTGAAGCAATCTAAACTCCTGGCAGACCAATAAGTTTGAGGTAACAGGATAACGGTCAAAATTCACGAAGTGCGTGTGTACCGCATACATCCCTTGATGGCAAACAGTTAAGATTGCTTCGTCCCTCACAATGACAGAAGGGCACGAAGGCCTATGCGGCTGTCATTGCGAACCTCTTTTGTGAAGCAATCTAAACTATTCATAGCTTAGATTCAACTAGTAAGTGCAA
>DIVL01000027.1 GCA_002435825.1 Anaerolineaceae bacterium UBA6133 | reverse complement strand
CTGACATGGTTCTTTCTCCTTTGGTTTTTTGGGTCTAACAAATACTACCAAGTGATTCAGGACCATGTCCTTTTTAAATGTGCGAAACTTATGTTACCTTATCCATGTGAGAAATTGAAAGAAGCACAGGGGGAACACTCATGGCGATGCGTTATAATACTTTTTGAGGTTTTATGCCCTATCCAATTGCTCACCCCAGGGTCATCCAACGCGCGCAAGCTGTGCTCGAACTGCAGCCTATCTTTTTGGACACAGAAACCACCGGTACTGGACAAACTGATCGAATCATTCAGATCGGGATAGTGGACTCTCGGGGTGAAACCCTGTTTGAGACTCTGGTGAATCCCGGCATGCCCATTCCTTCTGAATCCAGTGCGGTCAATGGCATTACTGATGAGATGGTCAAGGATGCCCCAGTGTGGACTCAGGTCTGGCCGGATGTGGAAGCCATTCTCAGGGGCAGGGTGATTGGTATCTACAATGCCGACTTTGACTTGCGATTGTTGCGCCAGACAAATAAGGCTTACGGATTGCCAATGAGCATTGAAACCAACCAGGCATTTTGCGCGATGAAGCTCTTTGCGGCTTTTTATGGTGAATGGAACGCACGCAACAATGGCTTTAAATCCCAGAAGCTCGAATTTGCCGGTAGGTTCTTTTCGATTCCCATTCCAAACAGCCATGATGCCATCGATGATGCCCGCCTGACCGCGGCGCTGACCCAAGCGATCGCTGAATATCAACCCGAATAGCCAATCTAAAAGATTTCCCCGTTGAAAAATTTTGGGTTGTGTGGTATTATGAACATATGAACAACTGTTCATATAAACAGAGGAAAGATGGAAAAACGCCTTGCAACTCAATCAGACTTCAACAGTATGGCAGCCACTTTTAAAGGACTTTCTGATCCATCGCGTTTGCAGTTACTTGCAGTCCTGCTTGATGGTGAGACTAACGTCGGTGAGCTGGCAGCGAAATGCGGGCTAAGCCCAAGCGCCACCTCGCATCAGCTGCGCGTCCTGCGCAACCTGCGCTTCGTGACCGCCAGACGCGAAGGTCAGCAGGTGAATTATCGCATCAATGATGAACACATCCACGACCTGATGGAGCAGGCTTACGAACACAGTCTGCATCTGAATTCCTGAGGAAACCCTGATTAAGGATGACAATGAACCAAAGCGAGAAGAATACGCAAATTTCTATCGAAAACACGACAGCAAGTGCCTGCACGGGGAATTGTGCTTCGCCAGTCCGTCCATTTACCTCCTCCGATCACCCATCTGAAAAATCAAGCATTCTGGACTTCAAAGGCTTCTGGCGATACTTTCTCCGGATGCCAGACCTGAAAGTCATCGTACCGGGTTGGATCCTCCTGCTTGCGACCTTCTTCCTTGAACGTTTGGGTATTTCGCGGACAGCCGTGTTGATTCTGCAGTTTTCTGTCTTACCAGTTTCTGGCTGGATGTTTTTTAGAAATGGCGCCATCAGTCTCTTCAAGGAACGCAACCTGAATATGAATGTGCTCATGTCTGTGGCATCCATCGGTGCTGTCGCCATTGGAGAGGCGCACGAAGCCTTGATCATGGTCATTTTATTCACGCTTTCTGAAGCCCTTGAGGGATACACCAACGATCACGCCCGCGCGATATTGACCGAATTTGCGGATCTCGCCCCGCATCAAGCCCTGTTGACGACCGCGGAAGGAGACCGGCTGGTACCGATTGAAGATCTCAAAGTGGATGACCGCGTCTTGGTGCGGGCAGGGGAGCGGTTCCCTATGGACGGCATTATCGTCAGGGGTTCCAGCGAGGTCAACCAGGCGCCCATCACCGGTGAGAGCCGCCTTGTGCCAAAAACCGTTGGCGATGAAGTCCTCTCGGGTACGATTAATGGGCAGGGAGTCCTCGAGGTGCGTGTCAGCCACCTGGCGGCCGACACCACCATTCAGCGCATCATTGCCATGGTCACGGAGGCGCAGGAGAACAAAGCCCGCCAGGAGAAATACATCGACCGCTTTGCCTCAGTTTACACACCTATCGTGATCGGGATATCCTTCCTGGTAGCTATCATTCCGACACTGGTTTTTCAGCAGAACTTTTGGAATACCCCTGAAAGCTATGGCTGGTTTCACCGCGCCCTCTCGGTACTCCTGGTTGGCTGTCCCTGCGCCTTGATCATCAGCACCCCCATTACGATGGTCAGCGGTCTGACCCGCGCGGCAAGAGCCGGCGTGATCTTCAAGGGCGGTATATTCCTGGAGAGTCTTTCCAGCAGCAAGGTGATAGCATTCGATAAGACCGGCACTCTGACGCTCGGGAAACCTGCTGTGACCAGGGTGCAGGCGACAGATTGCATGGGGGAAGGACTCTGCGAACCCTGCAATGATTTAGTTGCTGTAGCCAGTTCTCTTGAAGCTCACAGCACCCATCCGCTGGGCACTGCGGTCACGCAGGAAGCCCTGGCGCGTGGGGTGCTCAACCGATACCCTGCTGCTGAAGGACTGCGGGTGATTGAAGGTCGCGGTCAGCAGGGAATGTTGAATGGCAAGCTGGCAACCGTAGGCAGCCTGCCGCTCTTTTTGGCAGAGCACCAAACACCAGAGGAAATTATTCTCGCTTCCCAAGCCGCGGAACGCCAGGGGCAAACAACCATGCTGATCTGTGATGGTGATCGTGTGATCGGGTATCTTGCAGTTCAGGATGAGCCCCGTCCGGGCACGAAAGAGGTGTTGGCAGAACTGAAAGGTCAAGGGATTCAAACGGTCATGCTGACCGGGGATAATCCTGGCGTGGCGGAGCGCGTGGCTGGTGAGGTCGGTCTGGATAAAATCTTTGCCAGCTTGCTCCCCGCCGACAAGCTTAGCAAGCTCAATGATCTCAAGCTGGAGTTTGGTCAGGTGGTGATGGTTGGCGATGGCATCAACGACTCGCCTGCCCTGGCGCAGGCCGATATTGGCGTAGCAATGGGCGGCGCTGGCAACGCGCAGGTGCTCGAAACCGCGGATGTGGTGCTCATGAATGATGACCTCAGCCGACTCCCATTTGCAGTCAGACTTTCAAGGCAGGTCAATCGCCTGATACGGCAGAACGTGGTCGTTAGCCTGGGGGTCAAGATTTTGGTGGCGATCGCCGCCATGGCTGGACTGACCCCTTTGTGGATGGCGGTATTCGCAGACATCGGGATCTCTTTGATTGTGACCCTAAACGGATTGCGGGCGTTGAGATTTGAAGCAGAAACTGCCTAATTTGGCACAAAAATAATATCCCAGCTGCCTTCTTCGACCATGTTAACGCTTGAGGTTGTGCTGGCGAAAGTGATCCAGGCCTGCCCTGGTTTGAGGTAGTAAGGGTCCCCTTGCAGGTCAAAAAACTGGTAGGGCTGGTTGATATCAGGGGCAAACCATGTGCCGTGGGTCAATATTCCGTCGCGCAATAGGATGGCTGCTTGTTGCTTATCGCCTTCTCGAAAGTCGATATCATAAAATGCAGGATTGTATTGAATATAATCAGCCAGGAGGATCAAAACGTTCTCAAAGATCACCGGTTGTTGACTGTCGCGGTCGAACGTCTGTCGCAGCGTGTAGCTGCCGTCCGCCTGCTGAAAATCCTGCCAGAGCTCATAGCCGCCGTAAATTTTGTTATATCGCCAATCCATCACCGAAAAATCAGCATACAAATAACTGACCCTAAGAGCGCTTTCATCCCAATTTTCGGTTTTATTATCAAAATAGAGGTCTGGCAAGCGTTCAATGGCGGTTTCGATGCCTTCGGATTCGATAAAAGTACGCAAGGCAGCGGTATCCACGACCGTATTTCCGCCCTGCGCCTCGGTTTCCGTGCAAATACCCGGGCAGGGAACATATCCGCGATAAAAAACCCTTTCAGGCAAAGTTTGCTCAAACACGCCTTCCACGGTCGGCGGTGCGCTGGCAACCACCAGGGATGCCTGGTAGCGCCTTGCAAGGCGCGCGTCGACCACTTGTCCTGGTGCAAGAGGTCCAACTTTCGCGGCATCTGCACCGTAATAGAGTGCCAGGAGTTGATTCATCTGATGACCGATGTAGTACTCAAATACCATGTCCGCGTTCACGATCTGGTTGAAGGGGCGCAGTGATTGAGGCCAGTTAGCCAGTTTGACCATGATCGGACGCTCCCAAAGCAAACCCGGGTCCTCCAACTCCAGCCCGGTCAAAGGATTGGTGGTGTCCGACTGAGCTGGAATAGACCTCAGGGTAGACGTCGGGGTGACCACCTGCCAGGGGGTAGGGCTCGGAATAGGTGTGGGGGTGGCTTGTTGGGCGGCCTTGGTGAGTGCTTGCTCGGGATTCATTGTAGGGGTAGCGGGTGTATCCGTGACCAGTGGGGTAATCTTAGGGGCAGGGGCAACTAAGCTGCAGCCGGAAAGCAGCACAACCAAAACACCCCAAAGAAAACGCCTGAAAATACGTGTATTGCCCATTACGCATGATTCTAACACGGCAGACGGCTGCCAGAATTTTGATTAATAGCAATACCCTAAATATGCCTTAATTTATCCTTAAGCTGCAATTAACCTTCACCCGTTAACATTACTGGGCATTAAAAAATAGATATGAGGAGAATTTTGAATGAAAAACATTAAGAAAAGTATTTTGTTGGTAGTTTCACTTCTTTTGGTCACAGCGCTGATTGCTGCTTGTAGTAGCACCAGTACGCCCGGTGCTCCGACCACAGAGCCGACAGCAGAAACTTCTACAGTCTCTGTTTCTGGATCAACGACCGTTCAACCTCTGGCTGAAAAATTGGCAGAAGCCTTCATGACCGAAAACGCTGGTGTACGCATTGATGTGCAGGGCGGCGGTTCAAGCGTGGGCGTCAAAGCGGCTGGTGAAGGCACTTCCGATATCGGTATGGCATCCCGCGAGATCAAAGAATCTGAACTGCTTGAATTCCCGAACCTCAAAATCTTTGTCATTGCCCGTGATGGTATCGCAATCGTTACCCACCCTGATACACCTGTCAGTGATCTAACTATCGAGCAGGTGCGCGATATTTTCAGCGGCAAGATCACTAATTGGAAGGATGTTGGTGGAGAAGATCAAAGCATTATCCTTGTTTCTCGTGAAGAAGGTTCAGGCACACGTGCCGCCTTTGAAGAAATGGTAATGGGTGAAGACGTTTTGATCGCAGCATCCTCCATCTTGCAGCCTTCCAACGGCTCAATCCGCACTACCGTTTCCACCACACCATATTCGATTGGCTACTTGTCGTTCGGCTACCTGGACGAGACGGTCAAATCGATCACCATTGGCGGCGTCGTTCCCACCGAGCCAAACGCGGCTGACGGCAGTTACCCGATCGTGCGTCCTCTCAACATGCTGACCAATGGCGAGCCTACCGGCACAGTGAAAGCATTCCTGGATTTCATTCTGAGTGAAGCTGGTCAGAAAATCGTCGTTGACGATGGCTACATTTCTGTAAAGTAAACCGGTGACTGGGAACAGTAACATTTATAATAAATGGGCGTCTCTGCTAACTTACAGAGACGCCCATACAGGTAAGAAAGAGCTTGGAAAGCAAAGTAACCCTATGTCCGGTCGTATGATTGCTGATAAAGTCGTAAAGTATATTTTGTTTGCGAGTGCTATCATTTCCATCATTATCGTGCTGGCGATCGGTTTTTTTATTTTCCGGGAAAGTATCGAAGCCTGGACGGAACTTGGGATTGGTGAAATCCTCTTTGGGACCGTCTGGCGGCCAGGAATCGACCAATATGGCATTCTGGCAATGATTGCCGGGTCCCTATCTGTGACATTCGGAGCAATCCTACTGGGAGTGCCGCTGGCGTTGGGCTGTGCGATTTTTTTAGCTGAAATTGCGCCAGCAGGCGTTCAGGCTGTGGTTCGTCCTGCTGTGCAACTCCTGGCAGGCATCCCATCGGTGGTATATGGCTTGTTTGGTATGGTGATTCTGGTGCCCCTAATAAGGAACATTAATGTTCCCGGCAACTCGGGTTATGGTTTGCTGGCGGCTTCAATTGTCCTGGCAGTCATGATTTTACCCACCATTGCCAGCATAGCTGAAGATGCCATCCGTGCCGTCCCTGAAAACTATCGCCACGGCTCCCTGGCTTTGGGCGCCACCAAGTGGCAGACAATCACCAGGGTCATTCTGCCTGCCGGAAAGTCTGGCATTATTGCTGGTGTGATCCTGGGAGTGGGGCGGGCTTTGGGTGAGACGATGGCAATGATCAT
Organism: Anaerolineaceae bacterium UBA6133; assembly: GCA_002435825.1. Lineage (GTDB taxonomy): Bacteria > Chloroflexota > Anaerolineae > Anaerolineales > Anaerolineaceae > Mesolinea. The sequence goes on along the minus strand of DIVL01000027.1, from coordinate 51,806 downwards.
GGTCATCGGTAACTCAGCCATAATGCCCAGACCTCTCTCGAGCAATCCGCTGACTTTTTTCCTTTCGCAAGCCCGCACGCTGACAGGGAACATAGCTGTTGAAATCAATTACGCCACAGGCATCCACGAAAGCGCTCTGTTCGCAACTGGTGTGGTGCTTTTTGGGTTGATCATTGTTGTGAATGCCAGCGCGCGCTGGATCATCCGCACTCAAAAATATGTTGAGAAAGCAAATTAGGAGGCGGCGAGGTGGACGAACGCTCATCTGAGATCGCCTTGATCCATAAGGCACAGGCACTAAATCTTAAGAAAGAACAGAGAAGGCAAAGCTTTTGGGTTGCCTTGATGTGGCTGTTTGGCTTGATAACCGTTTCCATCCTCATTCTGGTTGTAGGCTATGTCCTGCTGAAAGGCGGAACGGCGATCAACTGGGAGTTCCTGACCACACCTCCTAAAGGGGGTCTATCGGGCGAAGGCGGAATCTCCACCACCATTGGCACTACCTTTTACCTGGTTGGGCTAACCCTGCTCATTGCCACTCCCCTTGGTGTTGGAGCAGCAATGTTCCTGATTGAATATGCGGGCGAGCAGAGCCTTGGATCCAAATTTCTTCGTTCAATGATTAGTGTTGCTAATTTCGCCGTGGAAACCCTGGCTGGCATTCCATCCATCATTTTTGGCTTGTTTGGCTATGCCTTGTTTGTTTCTACACTGAAATTTGGCTTTTCACTGCTCTCAGCCGCCCTGGCTGGGGCTTGCCTGGTGCTGCCCACGATCATCCGCACCACCGAAGAAGCCCTTCTGGCAGTACCTAATGACTATCGAAGGGGCAGCCTGGCTCTTGGCGCCACAAAATGGCAGACGCTTTACAGAGTTGTGCTTCCGGCAAGTACGCCCGGGATCATTACTGGTATCATACTCAGTGTTGGGCGAGTCATCAGCGAAACAGCCATTTTTTTCGTTACCCTTGGCGGCAGTTATCGTATGCCAACTTCCATCATGGACAGCGGTCGCACGCTGGCACTGCACCTTTATTACCTTGCGATGGACACGCGCGCGTTTGACAAGGCAATGGGCACCGGCGCAGTCCTGGTGGTGATGATCATCCTGATCAATTTACTGATTGACTTTGTTTCTCGAAAGCTCACAGCAGGAGTCCGGAGAGTACGATGAAGGATACGAAACTTGAAACCATTAACTACAGTCTGTACTACGGTAAATTTCGTGCTCTGAAAGATATCAGCATCAAAATCCCGAAAAACAAGGTCACAGCGTTGATTGGTCCTTCCGGTTGCGGAAAAAGTACCTTCTTGCGCAGCTTCAATCGCATGAATGACCTGATCCCTGGTGTTCACACAGAAGGGTCGGTCTTGATTGATGGCGAAGATATCTTCAAGGTTGATCCTGTAGCTCTTCGCCAGAACGTCGGCATGGTCTTCCAGAAGCCCAACCCATTTCCAAAATCGATTTTCGAAAATATAGCTTACGGACCGCGTGTGACGGGTTTGAAGGACCATCACAAACTGGAAGAGATCGTCGAGCGAAGTTTGCGATCCGCAGCGCTTTGGGACGAAGTCAAGGATAATCTCGGTAAGTCAGGTTTGGACCTTTCGGGCGGGCAACAACAGCGCATGTGTATCGCGCGGGCGTTGGCCGTCGAACCGACCGTCATCCTGATGGATGAGCCGGCAGCATCACTGGATCCAATTGCTACCCTCAAGATAGAAGACCTTATTCACGAGTTATCGGCTAACTACACCATCGTCATCGTCACCCACAACATGCAGCAGGCAGGGCGGGTCGCGGACTTTACCGCATTTTTCTTAACTGATGAGTCTCGCACCGGTCAGTTGGTGGAATTCAACGAAACTAAGACCATCTTCACAAACCCGCGCGATCGACGCACTGAGGATTACATCACTGGTCGTTTTGGGTAGTTGACCGCTGGATTATCGACCCATCTTCTGTTTGCTTCAATCCTAACTTGGGCAGGCTTAATCTCCATAGGGCAGCCTGGTAGCGTTTGGATTGAGCCACGAGGGAGGGTTTGCTTATCCTGTAACGTTCAAAGTATTCTCCGCTTACATCTGCCAGGTCTGGGTCCACAATCAGGCGATATACAGTGGCTGCTCCGGAGCGAACGGAAGCGCCCCATGATACCGGCAGGAAGCGGATGACCTTGGTTCGAATGATGCCAGGGTGAATGCAATTTACGGTTATTCCATATTCCTTGAGTTGTTCAGCCAGTTCACGCGTGAAGGGGATGATGTCCAGCTTGGAACGGCAGTATGCTACCCAGCGCCAATAAAATGGATGTTTGGAGGAAGCGTTGGCGTTTGACCACACAAAGCGGTGATCGATGGAGCTGAGATTGATCACCCGCATCGGTGCGGATTTGATTAGGAGTGTTTGCAGAAGGTTGGTCAACAGGAAGGGGGAAAGAAAATTTACCTGGTTGCATTCTTCAAAACCATCCTCAGTGATGACCCGACCATCCGGGTAAAAACCCGCATTATTTACCAGGATGTCAATTCTGGGGACCTTTGCCTGGATCTCGGCTGCCATTTCCCTCACTTCCTGCAGCCTCGAAAAATCAGCCTTAACCGTCAATGCATGCTGCCCAGGCAGTCCTTCGCCGAGACTCTTAAGTAGCGCTTCGAGTTTCTGGGGATTGCGTCCGTGCAACACCAGGTTGGCACCCGCTTTCCAGGTCATGTGAGCCAGTGCTCTGCCGATGCCATCCGTGGCGCCGGTGATGATGATCGTTTTTCCCTTTAGCTCGCTGTCCTGATCCATTTATTCTCATGAAGTATCGCTGCCTAATCATACCTAATAGTTCGGATTGTGGAGGGGAGTTTGTCTGAATAAAAATCAAGACTCCCTGAATTATTGTCGAGGAGTGATATTTGTGTCAAGACAATGATGGTTTACATGGTGTTTAGGGTGATTATTTACACTTTTATCCTCCAAACACATCATCTCGGATCGTAGAGGCAACCCCGTGTTTGCCATGGTGGCGGGTAACCACGGGGGGTTACCCCTACGTTTGGGGGTTTGAGAGAAGGTAGCTTTTGTAGGGGCAGACCCCCGTGTCTGTCCTGAAGACTGTAAACAATCACCCCGGATAATATGTAAACAATCATACCTGTCTAAACAATTTGCCTGGTCCATCACGCTTTTGTATGTTATTGCACATTTTTGGACAAGAAACTACCAACGAGACTATAATCTTACCTTAGAAGGAATACCAACATGGACCAACCGAAAAAGAACCCCTTTCGCGAACTTCATCCCAACATCTGGGCAGTCAGCCTGACAAGTTTCTTCATGGACATCTCCAGTGAGATGGTCCTGAACATCCTGCCCTTGTTCCTTTCCTCGGTTTTAGGGGTAAAGACCAACATCATTGGCATCATAGAAGGGGTTGCGGAAGCCACCTCGAGTGTTTTGAAAGTCTTTTCAGGCTGGCTTTCGGATAAGCTGCGCAGTCGCAAGTGGCTGGCAGTTGCCGGTTACGGGATCTCAGCCCTGGCCAAGCCTTTCTTCTACCTGGCCTCCAGCTGGGAAGCTATTGGCGCAATCCGCTGGGCGGACCGCGTTGGTAAGGGTGTGCGCACTGCCCCGCGAGACGCACTGGTGGCTGATACTGTCAAACCTGAGCAACGCGGACTCGCTTTTGGGTTGCACCGGGCTGCCGATACGGCTGGCGCCATGCTTGGCATCCTCATTGCCGCCCTGGTTGTTTGGAAGGTCCAGGCTGCTGGTTCCTCTCTGCAAGAAAGCACCTTCCGCACGATTGTGCTGATCAGCATCATTCCTGCAATTCTGGCTGTCATTTCACTGGCGGTGATGACCCGTGAAAAGAAGCCTGAAGGCGTTTCTGAAGCGCCAAAAATCAGTTTTAGAGGGCTCGGAAAGAACTTTATGTTCTTCATGATCATCGTAGGCATTTTCGACCTGGGCAACTCGTCGGATGCCTTTCTGGTGCTGCGTGCCCAGGAACGGGGTATGACCACCTTGCACATCCTGATCATGCTGGCGGTCTTCAATCTTGTCTACACCCTGGTCTCCACCCCTGCAGGCATGCTCTCAGACAAAATCGGGCGCAAGAAGCTGATTGTCGGCGGTTGGACCATGTATGCCCTGATCTATCTTGGCTTTGCCCTGGCGCAAAATGTGACGCACATCTGGCTCCTTTACGTGGCTTATGGTCTGTATTACGGTATGGCTTACGGCACTGCCAAGGCGATGCTCTCAGACCTGGTTCCAGCAGATTTACGTGGAACCGCCTTTGGCACATATAACGCTGTCCTTGGTATTCTTGATTTTCCTGCCTCGCTGATCGCGGGTTTACTTTGGAGTGGCGCGGGAAGTTGGCAGGGGTTTGGGCCTTCTGCACCCTTCTTCTTTGGCTCCGTCCTGGCGACGATTGCTATCGTGATGATGTTGATCTGGAAGCCTTCAGCACCGAACACCGAGGCTATCGAGGAAACAGCAGCGGCAAATTAAGGAGATTTTGATGCAAAGAATGAAAATAGGCGTCCTTGCATACCGCATGGACTTCTATACCAACCTCCGGATTATTGTTAATCAGCTTCCGGAGGCTGATTACATCCCGGTGAAGGACATATTTTCCTATCGGCGTGCACTGGCGCTCAAGCTGAACCGTGTAATTGGCAAGCCTCTTTTCCCAACCTTTGACTTGAACAACCAATTCGAGGATTTCGACCTTAACAAAGTCGATTTGCTTCATTTTTCTAACGGAGTCAGCTACGGAAAAACCCCATGGGTTTCTCATTTTGAAACAATTTTACCGCGTTTTAGCGCGGTGCTGAACCAGGCAAAAGAAACCCATTGGCAGAAATTGGAGCCAGATCGACTGATAATAAAAGGGCTGGACGCCTTACGCGGCTCAGCCTGCAAACAAATCATTGCCTGGTCGGAAAATGCTGCTAACTTTCAAAGGAAGTTCCTAAGCGAAGTTTCGAGTGAATACAGCGAACCGATCCTGGCAAAGCTAAGTGTGCTGCATCCTGCACAGGAAGTGCTGGTGGAGCGTGTCACTCCCCGGGAGTATGATCAGCAGCATCCAATCCGCTTTGTTCTTGTTGGAGCTGGTTTTTTCCGCAAGGGAGGACGTGAAATCTTCCGGACTTTTCAAAAATTGGCTGGTGATGAGGGCTTGCCTGTGAGCCTGGTGGTAGTCAGCTCACTGCGTCTTGAGCCTTATGCCGCGCATGAAACTGAAGCGGATATAAACTGGGCGCGCCAGATCATTGCTGGCAAACCGCAATGGCTGGAATACTATGTGGAACTCCCAAATCCTGACGTACTGGAATTACTGAAGAACGCTGACGTGGGTTTGCTGCCAACCTGGGCGGATACCTATGGGCTTTCTGTGTTGGAGGCTCAGGCTTCCGGCTGCCCCGTGATTACCACGGACGTGCGTGCCCTGCCGGAGATCAATAACAATCGGGTTGGCTGGCTGATCAAGGTGCCCAAGGATGAGCTTGGTGAAGCGCTTTACGCAACCGACGAGGAACGCCAAAAACTCAGCCAGACCATCGAGACTGGTCTGGAAAACGTTATTCGTTCAATCGCAACTGAACCAGGTTTGATTGCCCTGAAAGGGCAGGCTGCCCTGGAGCGCATTCGGACTGAGCACGATCCACAAGCCTACGCAGAAAGATTGCGCCAGATCTACCAGGCAGCCTTGGCATAAAACATTACTCTTGTAGTAATCGCTGCCTTTAACCTTACATTAATCCAAAAAAGTTTGAGTCTCGCTCTTCGGGAGTGTATAATCAATAAAACCAACAAAGGAGCCATCATGATCGTTACGACCAAGAAACTATTTGAGCACGCCTATGGTAAGTATGCCATCGGTGCCTATAATATCAACAACCTCGAGCAACTTGTCGGCTTGTTCCGCGGCAACCTGGACTCGCAGGCACCCTTTATCATTCAGATCAGCAAGGGAGCTCGCAGCTACACCGATAAGAACTTCCTTGAGGGTTTGATTCGCGCCGCCGATGAAGTCTATCCTGAAGCTATTTTTGCAGTACACCTGGACCACGGCGATGAAGCCACCTGTTATGACTGCATTGAGTCCGGTTTTTACAGCTCGGTCATGATCGATGCCAGCAGCTATCCTTTCGACGAAAATATTGCGATCACGCGACGTGTAGTAGAAGCCGCTCACGCCAAAGGTATCGTTGTCGAAGCGGAATTGGGCATGCTCGGTGGCGTTGAAGAGCATGTCTCCGTTAGCGAATCTGAAGCTAAACTGACTAATCCGGAACAGGCTCGCGAATTCGTGGAACGCAGCGGTTGTGATTCCCTGGCAGTTGCCATCGGCACCAGCCATGGCGCATTCAAGTTCTCTGGTTCCCAGTCACTGCATTTTGATGTGTTGGCGCAGATCCAGGAGCGTTTGCCTGGCTTCCCGTTGGTCATGCATGGCTCCAGCTCCGTGCCCCAGGAAGAAGTGGAGCGCATCAACGCCGCTGGCGGCAATCTTGCTGGCGCGAAGGGTGTGGATGCAACGCAGTTCCGGCATGCAGCCGAACTTGGCGTTACCAAGATCAATATCGACACTGACGGACGCCTGGTTTGGACGCGCGTCCATCGCGAGTTCTTCCTGCAGCATCCGGAAAAGTTTGATCTGCGCGACCCAGGCAAGGTTTTCATGGCTGAGTATGCGAAGTTCATCGCAGCCAAGAACGAATATCTAAACAGCGCTGGTCAATTGCCTGGCATACGGGAATTTCTACAAGCTTAATACCTGATTTTGAGAGAGAGCTTTGCCTTCTGGCAAGGCTCTTTTTTTTATGAGAACCTAAGTAGGGCTAGGGCTTGCTCCAGCCACAATCTCGATCAGTACGGAATTGCGAAGGGAACAGGCTTGACCCCTTCCACAACATGGTCAAACGGAACGGTACAAGACCGTTCCCTACAACCAAATTTCAATTCAGGTAAACCGCCTTTCGTAGGGCTGGGGCTTGCTTCAGTCGTAGGTCAGGTTGCGCAGTTCAACCTGACGTCGGAAACCTACCTTATTTGAGGGCTTTATTTGCCAGCATTCGTGACGTCAGGTTCAATAGAAGAACCTGACCTACGCGTTTTTCTTTATTGATAAGTCCCTTCCGTACGAATATCTTCGGTTCTATCACCCCTAAGGTATAATTTTCTAACGCAATGAAGGAGCACTACAATGACTGAAGAAACCACGACCAAAACCAATTTCATTCGTGAAATTATTGACGAACACAACCGTACAGGCAGGTTTGATGGGCGGGTGCATACCCGCTTTCCACCCGAACCCAACGGTTATCTGCACATTGGTCACGCCAAAGCCCTGTGCATCGACTTCGGCATCGCTGAAGACTACGGCGGTCTGACCAACCTGCGTTACGACGACACCAATCCGGTCAAGGAAGATGTGGAATACGTGGATGCTATCAAAGAAGACATTCACTGGTTGGGGTTTGACTGGGGCGATCGTGAATACTACGCCTCGGATTACTTCGAGCCTCTCTACGAAATGGCACTGCAGCTGATTGAAAAAGGTCTGGCGTACGTGGATGAGCTCAGCCCGGATGAAATGCGCGAATATCGCGGTACGCTCACCGAGCCCGGCAAAAACAGCCCCTGGCGCGAGCGACCCATCGAGGAGAACCTCGATATGTTCAGACGAATGCGCGCGGGCGAGTTCCCGGACGGCAGCAAAACTTTGCGCGCAAAGATCGACATGGCTTCGCCCAATATGAATATGCGCGATCCGGTGATGTACCGGATTCTGCATGCTACTCACCACCGAACGGGTGACGAATGGTGCATCTATCCGATGTATGACTTCGCGCATGGGCAGTCCGACTCGCTCGAAGGCATTACCCACTCCATGTGCTCGCTGGAATACGAGAACCATCGCCCGCTTTATGACTGGTTCCTGGATCAGCTGGGCATTTTTCATCCGCAGCAGATCGAGTTCGCCCGCTTGAACCTGACTCATACCATCATGAGCAAGCGCAAATTGCGCCGCCTGGTGGAAGAGGGTTTCGTGGATGGCTGGACTGACCCCCGCATGCCGACGCTATCCGCCATGCGGCGTCGTGGCTACCCCGCGGCAGCGATCCGTGAGTTCATCGATACCATCGGCGTGGCGAAGTCCGATAGCTTCGTCGAAGTGGAACTGCTGGAGCACATCGTGCGAGACCAATTGAACCAGAGTTCCAAACGCCGTATGGCGGTGCTGCAGCCGCTGAAAGTAGTGCTGACGAATTATCCTGAGGGACAGGTGGAGTATTTCACTATTCCAGACTTCCCGCATAATCCTGAGGCTGGTGGAACCCGCCAGGTTCCCTTTGGGCGTGAGCTTTGGATCGAACGCGAGGACTTCGCGGAAGTTCCTCCGCCCAGGTATCATCGTCTCTCCCCGGGCAAGGAAATTCGCCTGATGAACGCCTACTTCATCACCTGCACAGACGTGGTGAAGGATGAGGAGGGTCATCTCATCGAAATCCACTGCACCTATGATCCTGAAACCCAGGGCGGCAGCGCACCAGACGGGCGTAAGGTTAAAGGTACCATCCATTGGGTCTCAGCGGCGCATGCTATTGAGGCGGAGGTGCGAATTTACGATCAGATGTTCCTGGATCAGCACCCCGAAGATCTGCCTGAGGGCGAAACGTTCCTGGATCATTTCAACCATGACTCGCTCCAGATTCTGAGGGGCTACCTTGAGCCTGACCTGGCGAACGCGAAAATCGGAGAAACGTATCAGTTCGTGCGGGATGGATACTTCACGCTTGATAACATCCATACCAAGCCGGAAAAACTGGTTTTCAATCGCACAATTGGACTGGTGGACACCTGGGCCAAAGTGCATAAGGGATAAGCGGCAACAGGCAGACCTGTTATTTTGTCAGCCCTTAGCTGGTAGTAAAAGGTTGGCTAAATGGAAATTATTTCTCAAAATTCAAATAAGCTCATCCATGGGAACAATCAAATCCTGGTCATTGGCGATGCCTTGATCGACCATCAATACTGGATCGACCGCATGCCAGGAGCTGGTGAAGATACCATGATTTTTACTTTCTCGAAGAATGTTGGCGGTTCAGCTGCTAATACAGCAATCGCATTAGCCTATTTAGGAACACCAACAAAATTTTTCGGGACGATTGGGCTTGATCTTGATGGCAGCCTCATTATTGAACACATGCAGGCTACAGGTGTGGACATTTCCGGTATTCAATATGGTGAGATCACTGGCTTCACGATCACCATGATCGATCAAACTTCAGAGCGCACGATGTTTTCTTTTCGCGGCGCATCTTCCAATGCTCTTTCAATCGATATGCCTCTTCTCAAAAGCATAAAATCCTCCCGGGTTCTTCTCACTTCCGGATACCAATTGCTCTATCCGGATCAGGCAGAGGTCGTTCTTTCTATCGCAGAACGCGTTCACGCGGAGGGTAATCTCGTGGCTCTTGACCCATCCCCGCTGATAGGGGATGTGCCAGGAGAAATTCGCGCCAGGATGCTCGGGCTCACTGATATTTTGTTGCCCAATCTTCGTGAATTAGCCATTCTTACAGGGGAAGAAGATCCTTCAGCAGCCTTGGAAAAAGCCCCCTCTTTATCCAAATGTGTTGCCGTCAAACTCGGATCGAAGGGTGCTTGGATGTCCATTCAGGAGGGTTTTCAATTCGCCGATGGACAAAGGGTTTCCTATGACCTCTGTTGTCAGGCTCCCGCAAGTCAAGTCCAGGCTGTCGATACCACTGGCGCGGGGGATGCCTTCAATGCTGGTTTTCTGGCGTCATTCTTGCGCAATGAAGATCCGGAAAATTGGCTTAGATCTGGTAATAATCTGGCTGGTGAGGTGGTTCAACATCGTGGAGCAGTATCCATGTTTAGTTCGCCCTCCCAAACCTCAGTCACAAAAAATGAATAAAACCCAAGGAGATCAGGATGAAAAATAGTACGCTTTTAGATATCCAACCTGAGGTGAAAGCCGCGCTTGATACAGGCAAGGCAGTGGTCGCGCTCGAATCAACCATTATTTCGCATGGCATGCCCTACCCACAAAACCTCCAGATGGCTAAGAAAGTGGAGTCCATCGTCCGCAGCGTTGGAGCCGTGCCAGCTACTGTCGCCATCATGAACGGCAAGATAAAAATTGGGCTTTCAGACCCAGAATTAGATGTTTTTGCCAGCTCCAAGAACGTGGCAAAAGTATCTATGCGTGATTTCCCCGGCATCATTGCTCGAAAGCAGTTGGGAGCAACCACGGTAGCCACCACCATGTATGCAGCTCATCTGGCTGGCATCAAGGTTTTTGTTACCGGTGGGATTGGCGGGGTTCATCGGGGTTATGAAGAGACTATGGATGTTTCTGCCGACCTGGAAGAGCTCGCTCAGACGGATGTCGTTGTGATCTGTGCCGGTGCTAAAGCCATTCTCGATCTTCCCCGCACGATGGAATACCTGGAGACCAAGGGCGTTCCCGTTATCGGCTACAAAACGGATGTGCTGCCGGCGTTTTTCACGGCGAAGAGTGACATTAAACTGGTTGAGAGAGCAGACTCGCCGGAAGAAATCGCGAAAATTATTATCGCAAAGGCGCAACTTCACATGCGAGGTGGACTGTTGGTCGCCAACCCGATCCCCGAAGAATTTTCCCTGGACCATGAATTTATCGACCATGTCATCGAACAAGCTGTCCGGGCTGCGCAGGAGCAGGGTGTATCAGGTAAGAACATCACGCCGTTTTTGCTCAGCGAAATTACTAAAAGAACGGAAGGTAAAAGCCTGGAAGCCAACCTCGAATTGGTCTATAACAATGCCCTGGTCGGGGCGCAAATCGCTTCTGCTCTTGCGGTAGAGTTGGAACAGCAGTAGTCTGGGGAGGGATCAGTCTTTTCTCAGGTGAAAGAGATCACTTGAGATCAGGGGTCAGACTGCACTGGCTTTTCCACTGGGAATAATATCTGACTCTATAGGTCAACAGAGTGGAAGGCTATGGTAAAATCAAACACCTGAAGGGCCTGTAGCTCAATGGCGGAGCAGGCGGCTCATAACCGCTTGGTTGAAGGTTCGAATCCTTCCGGGCCCATAAATAACACTTAACTTCTAGACAAAACCATCCCAAAAGGGTCTGGATGGTTTAATCCAATTTGTCATCAATACAGGGAGGAACAGGTCATGTCTGAAAAGCAATTGCGAACTACAAATGTATTACTTTTCCTAATTTTTCTCATTCTTCTAATCAATCTTGCAATTGACCTTATCCCATATTACCTTACAGGAAGAATGTTTGGTTTGTTTTCTTCCAACAATTTATTCTCCGGAATTGAGATGAAAGGTCTCGATTTTGGTGAAATCCCCTTATTCATAAATACCCCATAATAGAAAAGCTACAGAGTGGTCCGTAAATTATTGTTTTTCGATAAATTGAAAATTAGATTATTGATGAGGTGAGTTGTGGAATTTCTAAAAAATTTCCTTAGGAATCTTTTTATGCTAGGTGTAATTGGTCTTATCCTATATCTTATTGCCCCAGATATGATAGGAATGGTATATGATTTCTTTGGACAGTTGTTTGGCCCATTGGCTATATTAATGCTTATTGCCAGCGCTCTGCCTCAAAGAAGGAGAAAAAGATCACATTAAAACATAGAAACAAATAGTTTCTTTGTTCTAGCGTCTCTCCATAGAACACACTCGGTTTCGATAAGCCACCTTATCAGAAGCTTAAAGGTATTAATATTAATTTGAGTTTGTAAATTAGAAAATTGCTAAAATTAGAACTATGGTCTAACATTATATGGAACCGTATATCGGACTAAATATTCTTGTTATACAAATTATTTGCAGTATATCTACTAGTTGAGTTGCGTAATCAGGAATACACGATACTATGAACAAAATTGAATTATCCGATGCCCTTGAAAAAACAACTTACTTAGTTAATTCTTTCTTTGGACAAGAACCATTGAATCTTGAAAACAGTATAGGTATTGGATCAGGTGTTGCCATCAATGCTACTGGTGACTTATTGACCGCCGCTCATGTTGTCACAGGGCGTATCCCGGTTAGACCAGAGGACGTCAGGGATCCAACCGTTATCATCTTAGCAAGAACAAAGGCGGGCAAGTTCAATCAATACTACACCGTGCGATGTGGAATTGACATTCAAAACCCGCTGATGAAGAATCCAATCACTGTTGATCTTGCTTTACTACGCCCTATTTCACCACAGAACGATGTGCCTTTTCTCCGTTTGAATAGAAACCCAATCAAGGTGGGACTTGAAGTGCTTATGGCAGGTTTCCCAGATGATATGGAATTGCCGCTATCCTTCGATCAATCTCTTGATAAAAAACTACTTGAAGTGCAATTTGTGTTACCGAGGGTCCAAAATGCTCGGCACCTGTTGATGGTCAAGTCAGGCATGATTGGATATGAAAGTAACATAATTCTAACGGATGGCAAATTGAAGTTGGAGGGTCAAGTGTTTTATGTAGACAATCAACTTCAGCTGGGTGCAAGTGGTGGACCTGTTGTTAACTCTGATGGAGAAGTAATTGGCATCATCACGCAACGCGCCATTACATCGGTTCCTTATCGCGAGACACCAAACTTACGCGTGCCATCCGGGTCTACGGTGGCTGTTTCGCCAAGGTTAATACTCCCCTTGATTGATAATGAAATCGCAAATCGGTGAAGCTAAATAATTCCAGTCCAAGGCGACCCCAAGAGGCGGATTAGGCGTCTGGTGGTTTTGTCTGCCAAATCCCGCCCATGCCGGTAACGCCTGCATTATAAATGAATAGATTGATTTTATAGCCAAGTTGAAATAAAGCCTTCATCCGCTTGGTTGAAGGTTTACTGGGGAGGAAACCCAGCACAGGCGAATCCTTCCAGGCTCATACCATCATATAAATGTATGTTTCTTGACTCTTTCAACAACGGATTGTCTAATTGAAAATTGGTTCTGAAATTTATTGTCATCACTGTAAGCACCCCCATATTTTTTTGCGTAGGCCAGAAATTGAAAATTTTGCTCTGTTGTGCATTCACTTAACAAAAAATCAATAGCCCCACCTTCACGATGGGGCTTGGGATTTTGTTAAGTAGATTGGAAATATATCCGAATCAAACCTAGCCCTTTTACCTAAGGATTGAAGGTAGGAAAATTCGGTATGGATTTGGGTCCACGATGATTATTGCACCAACAAAGGGACCAATTTTTCCATCATTATCGATAATTGCTACACGCCAGTAATAAGTCTTTTCGGTTGTGTAGGTTTTAGTCGGGGTGTAACGCGTGTTGGATGTTGTAACAGACTCGTAGGTTGGTGAAAATGTAGGATATTGAGAGACCTCAAGCTTATACTTCGCAGCACCATCCACTGGCAGCCAGATAAATGTTGGGGTTTCAGCGATAACTGAGCCGCTGAGAGGGCTGATCAGCGTGGTAATCGGATACTGCTTTGTGAAAGTTTGAGGTGCACAGTAATTTCCTAGCTTTGTATTTCCATCGATCATGGCTACCCGCCAGTAATAATCACCATCATCGTAACCCTTTTTGGGTGTCCAACAACTTTGTTCTGTATCGACAGTATCGAAGATTGCAGAGAAATTGGGGTCCTTGCTCACTTGAACGCGGTATTTCCAGGCTGCCAACACAGGAACTGATTGGATTGGCTCACCAACTTCTGCAAATTCTATTAGCGGCTCCCAACACATCGTAGGAGCTCGGTCAACAATACTCCCTGAAGTAGGAGTTAACTCGCGAGGGGTTGGCAATGTGAGAGTAAACGGTGGGTTAGGTTCACAGTTATTATCAGTAGGCGGGCAGTCAATAGGCGACCAATCGTTAGTCACACTACCATAACGGTGCACACGGACACGCCAATAGTACTGTCCATTTGAAAGTGTACTCGTAGGAGTATAAGAATTTTGCCGTGTATTGATATTGATCGCCGTAGAACCAAAACTGGGGTCATCATCCACTTGCAGATCATAGGACTCTGCCCCTTCCACCATATCCCATGAAAAGGTAGGTGTAGCAAATGTAACTGAGGTGGTCAGGCTTTTTGGAACAAATCCTTCTCGTTCGAAGCGCCAACCCTGACTCCAGGCTCCATAATAATTAATTCTTTCACTTCCATTCCAATAGCAAGGTCGAACTCGCCAGTAGTAGGTATTATCTCCCAAAAAATCATCATTCCATGCATGGGCTGTCTGGGCATAATTTGTAATTGGAGTGGGAATTGTACTGCAAGATAAGTTGAACGACTCAACCACCGTGGTGAAGAGTGGGTCAAGGTAAGCTGTTATGATAGCCCCAGACCAGGGCGAAAGTACGGGCCAATCCCAGAAGAATGGTTGAACAGAAGGGTAGGTGCTGGGGTCTACACCAGCATCATTCGGTGGCATCACCTGGTTCATTCTTTCTGTTACATTCGCAAATCGGCTGATTGAGCCATCGGTTGTTACAGTTGGATCAGAGGGAACGCTGTCTCTTGGATAACTCTCATCTGGATCCGTGATGACTGCGTCCAGGCTTATCAAAGACACTGCATAGCTGCCTGTTGAGTCTTGATAACCAATCGCTGTGTTGGGGATCTTTAGTTCAACATAGCCACTTTCCTGGTAGAGTTCTCCGCCAATATCGCTGAGAATACTCACGGTGTCCCATTCGACGCCCGTCCAACGATAAAGGTGAACTTGTTCAGCAGAAAATGAGCCGGCATTCTGAAATACATAGACAATGTATTCAGGTTGGTAACCTGAAATAGTGCTGATCGAATACCCTTGTGGGTCAGAGGTTCCACCGGAATCCACTTTGTGATCAATATCAAGATAAAGCGCATAGGTGACATTACTGGTTGGAGCAACAGGTGTAGCGAATCCTAAATACCAACCGTCGCTGGCCTGAGCAACCTGCAAATTGCTTACGTCGTAATCCAGATTTTCAGGATCTCCAGAAGGATCAGAGCCGATCTGCAACCGGTTAGCTAAGTCACCTAGCGTTCGTGAAAATTGCCACTGACTTTGTGCTGCGATCTGGAAACGACGCGTCTCACTCCAAACGCCATCAGGAAGGCCGAGCACCCTCCAATAGTAGATCCCAAAGTCCACATCGCCCAGGCTGCGCTGTGCTAGGTTGATCTTGGGTGCATAAGCGGGATAAGTGACAGATGCACCATCCAGGATAGTGGCAAAGCTGCCATCATCGCTTAATTGCTCATCATCGCTTATTTGCACATCATAAGTAGTTGCTCCGCTGATTGGGAACCATTCTAATAAAGGCGTTGACTCGGCGAATTCAAACCCATCGCTGGGTCGGATCAGCAGAGGGTCTGATTCGGGGGTCAAACCCATCGAGAGGTCAAACCTGGCTTTCCAAATCTGGCTCCATTCGCCGCTCTCGCTTCCACCAATCAGGGGTCGTACTCGCCAAAAGTATTCAGTTTCAGCAAGTGGAGTGAAGGGATTGTCAGATGTGGGCGTTGCAGTTGTGTTTTCAGTATCCACAGTCCATACAATCGAGGCAAAAGTCGGATCAGTGGAAACTTGCAGTCGGTAAGCTTCCGCATAAATATTGCCCTGGTCGGGCAACCCGCTGGGGACGGAGACACGATTCCAAATGAAAACTGGCAGCGCTACCGTCCGGTCCTCATGCGGGATCATAGGCGAGTTCGGTAGGTAGTAGAACAAAGGATAGACCTGGCTTGGAGCTACTGAATCGTTGTAGCTTCTGTAAGAAGAAGTGTTGCTGGGAAGGCCAGCCCTCGCATTGCCGTCATAGGGTGTCACCCGCCAGTAATAAGTATTAGGCGCGCCATTGTATTTATTCGGACTGAAAAACGTGTTGGCTGTGTTACCGCTATCGTAGATTGGGCTAAAGCCGGGGTACAAGCTGATTTCCACCTTATAGTAGCTCGCTCCAGGTACCGGTGTCCAGCTGAAAACTGGGAAGCGTTGATGCTGAAAATTATTTGTCGGCGTCAACAGTATCGGTTTGATATACCATCTCTTAATAAAAGTTCGGGAAGGAGTCCAGTCTGAAATCGAATCGCCGGAATGAACTCTCACACGCCAATAGTAATTGACATCATTGGGCAAGGTGGTGGTTGGGGTATATGAGGAATTGCGGGTATCAATTTGGGTCACGTTTGCGCTAAAACTTGGATCGGTGGAATACTGCAGCCGATAGTATTGTGCGCCGCGAACAGCAGTCCATCTGAGTGTTGGAGTAAATGTGGGTTCGTCATTATTCTCTGGTTCTATCAATGCCAATTCAACAGGATTGTAAGCGCTGACAAATGACCGCTCCTCGCTGGGAGTGCCTTCATGGCTGCCGCCATCGACTGGTACTACCCGCCAATAATAGGTGCCATTAGCCAATTTTGCATTAGGTTGATGGGTAGTTGCCAAAGTTGTCGCGTTGTAGTCAAGGGTAGCCCAGCCACCTGGACTGGAATAAATTTGCAGTTTATATTTAGCGGCCCCCATCACCGTCCCCCACGAAAACAATGGGCTGTCGTAGAAATCAACCATGACGCCATCTGCAGGCTCATTCAAAATGGGTCTATTAGTCTCGGTAGCCCATACCTTGTTAAAACTCCAGACGCTGCTGTATTCGCCAATCGGGGCAGGAGCTTCTACTCTCACGCGCCAATACCAGATTCCATCAGGGAAGACAGTTGCATTGGTTGGGGTATAGCTTGTGTTAGGCGTTGTGATATTCACCGCAGTTGTCGTGAAACCGATATCACCACTGACTTGTAAGCGGTAGCTGGTTGCCCCATCCACTGCGGTCCATTTAAATTCCGGGATGGCTAAAGGTGCGTAGTCCGTCAAGTCAGGCGAGGTTGTGCTTCCATTGGTTGGGCTGAGTGGGCTAGGGATATCCAGGGCGTAAACTGGGATAGAACCAAACGGACTGAGCGTAAACATGAATATCAACGCTCCGCTGATCAATAACTGCATCCAAGACTGACTTTTCGTTATTTTCATGTGATTTCTCCCAATTTGAAAAACTTCATTCAATCACAATTATTGCACCAGCTTTGGTGGATGAAGCATCAAAAACTAGTCAATAAGCGCATCTAATTAAGTACAGATAGATTATACCATCCTGAATGCTCCTCGTCTGTTGGCAAATTCTGGACACCCTTAGGGCTTATAGCTCAATGGCGGAGCAGGCGGCTCATAACCGCTTGGTTGAAGGTTTACTGGGGAGGAAACCCAGCACAGGCGAATCCTTCCGAGCCCATATTTTGACCATGAGGTCAAGGCATTGTGACATATTTTCTTCGGAAAATTTGGGGGTACAATTGATTCAAAATTAGCGAACTAGAGGAGTTTTGATGTTATCTGGATGGGAATATATCGTCTCAAAACAAATTCAGTGGGCTAAGAATAATAATATTCCATTAACTGGTAGTAAAGGTGAGAGGGGTCGTGCCACCTATACTCGTGATCTAAATCAAAATTTATTTGAACCTCTTCTCGAGGATAATCAAAAACAATTTGTTTCTGGCAATGGTCAGGAAGTTCTTGGTTCTCCGGAAAGCCCAGCAAAGATGCAGGCCTTGCATTCATCATCAGCCCTGGGAGTTAATATATTTCAGTATTGGCAAAAAAGAGGATTGATCAAAGAAATTGCATCAGCCTGTGGTTTCTGTAACCGTAACAGCAATTATTCTGAAAACATCGTTTTTGAGGACAAATATCGAATCGATACTAAATTTGTTATTCCCCCAAATATTGATGTTGTTTTTCGAAATAATGGATCTTCGCCTTACAAACTGTTCGCAGTTGAGTGTAAATTTTCAGAAGCCTATGGGGGAAGAACACATGGTGGTCTCAAATCAAAGTATCTTGATGATAAAGATCTCTGGACTGGCATAAGTTCCCTTAATAAATTAGGCAGGGAGACAAACCTTGATAATAAACGATATTCTTATCTTGATGCCGCACAACTCATTAAGCATATCTTAGGCTTAAGAGCGTGTGTCGGAAGTAAAGAATTCAAGTTACTTTATCTTTGGTACGATGTTTTGGGAAACGATGGATCAAAACACAGGGCTGAGGTTGGAGATTTTACCAAAATTGCAAAATCGGATGGGATCAATTTCCATGCAATGACTTATCAAGAACTGATAGCTATTCTTGATAGATATTATCGGACTAAACATTCTGAGTACATAAAATATTTGACAGAAAGATACAACTAAACTATTTTGTCGCTTCGAATAGATAATTCTGCTCAATTTAGTAGAGGTCTGTATGCAGTATTCGAATATCAGAATGACACTATATTGTGGCTATGCATACTTATTATTGGATATAGATGGCATAGCGGCTGAGATACCTTGGGAGCAGAAGCCTCTTCTGTTCCATAACGGTTTTATTTTTATTCAACCTGAAGAAGTTTGGTCCCGCATTCTTCCCCCTATTGACATCTCTATCGAAGGTCATTTCCATTCGACATTAAGGAATTTTATTAGAAGCAAAACGTTAGTCTCTCTTATTAATGAAATGAGCGATGAAGAAGTATTTAATAGAAAGTGGTCTAAGAAAACACTAACGGAAGAAACAAGCCAAGCGGCCAAATTAGATATGATCGACCAGGTAGACCACTACACAATTTAGACGCGGGAAAGTTACCTAGATGGAATTTAATTATTTACTTCCCGATTGAAGGTTCGAATCCTTCCGGGCCCATTTTGTTTAAGCAGATCGAGTTTCTTCTTACCTTTTTGATTAAGAAAACCATATTCCAGCTTCCATCCATTAAATTCGCTTGAAATTAACTGCAAATCAATTAACGTAGAGACAATGTGAAAGATCATTTCCTGTGTAAGGATGCGGTTGAAAATCTATCCTCATCTTGATATATTCAGAGAAAGCCTTAATAGCATGGCTTTTTTAATGAATACTTGGAGTGAACAGCATGATCAAACAAGCAATCTTCGCAGGCGGTTGTTTCTGGGGTATGGAAGCCAAATTTAAGCACGTACAGGGTGTGGTAAATACGTTGGTTGGGTATACCGGCGGTCATACAGAAAACCCAAACTATCGGGATGTCTGCAGAGATCTGACGGGGCATGCTGAAGCGATCCAGGTTGAGTACGATGATGCAAAAATTTCCTACAAAGATCTGCTCCAAGCCTTTTTCAGTTTTCACGATCCCACTTTGTGTGAATCCAACAGCCGCAGTTTTGCGTCGCAATACCGCTCCGCGATCTTCGTCACCAGCGATGAAGAACGTGAAATTGCTTACAAGTTGATAGCCTCACTGAATAATTCGGGTGAGTACGAATGCAAGATCATCACTGAGATCTGCGACGCGGGCGTTTTCTATCCAGCCGAAGACTATCACCAGGATTATTATGAGAAACACCAGGTGATACTTACGGAGGAGTGCGGTTGCTAAGACTTTCACAGAGGGAGGAATTTGCAGTTATAATCTTGGTATGACAAATGGAAATGATACTTCAAGCGATCTAAAAGAAAAACGGATCGCGATACTAATTGATGGCGATAACGCCCAATCTGCTTTAATGGAGCAAATCGTGGTTGAGGCAAGTCGTTATGGTAACGTAACCATCCGGCGAATTTATGGGGATTGGACCTCATCAAACATGAAATCCTGGAAAGACACGCTCAATTCCTTTGCGTTCCAACCTTTCCAGCAGTTTAGCTACTCGGTTGGCAAGAATTCGACCGACTCTGCCATGATCATCGATGCCATGGATATCCTGCACACCAACCTAGTGGATGGGTTCTGCCTGGTCTCCAGCGACAGCGACTATACCCGTCTTGCCACGCGCATCCGCGAAAGCGGTAAGCTGGTGATTGGCATTGGCAAGCAGATGACCCCACGCGCTTTCGTCTCAGCATGCGATGTGTTCATCTACACCGAAAACATGGTCGAGCGCGAACACGAAAAGAAGAAACTTGCCGCGCGTCAACAGACCTCCTCCAAACTTTCTGAAGCAGAAGCCAAGCTGATCGATAACATCAACCAGGCGATCGAATTGGTCGGCACGGATGACGACGGTTGGTGCAAGCTCTCCGAAGTCGGCACAGCCCTGCGCCGCATTGACCCTGGTTTTGATCCACGCACCTATGGCGCAAGACAACTTGCCACCCTGGTGCGTGCCAGGAAGGCTTACTTCGACATAAAAAAGCCGACAGGGAAATCCATCATACTGATCCGATCCAAAGAAGAAGATTAGCACAAAGCCACCGCAAGGTGGCTTTTTTTTGGTGCACATATCTGAATACGGGGGCATTGAGATAAATCTATCAAAATATGGCATCCCAGGGCTATAATTTCCTTATAACAAAGAGAAATCGCCATGCATCACATCCGTTGGTAATCAAAAACTTAACCAATTTACCGACCGCAAGGAAGAAAAAACCGCTGTATGGCGGTTTTTTTATCAAGCGGGGAGGCAGGGATTCGAACCCTGGGTCGAATTTTACTCCGACAACCACTTAGCAGGCGGCCCCGATCGTCCACTCCGGCACCTCCCCGATTTTAGGTTGATAAGCCTGGCGGAGGAAGTGGGATTCGAACCCACGATAGGTTTCCCTATACCTGTTTTCAAGACAGGCGCCTTGAACCGCTCGGCCATCCCTCCATAGACGAAACATTCTAACATGAAAAAGGTTCGAGTTCAAGCCGGATTTGCCGCCTGGATTTGCCGCCTGCTGGCGATGAAAACCTTACGAGAGAAATGAAACAGATCAGCTTTTGGGACTGGTCACCCGGCTGGGGCTGTTAAACCGGTACGAGAGCCGTCCAAAGTGCAGGATATCTCCGTGGTGGATTTCAACGCCCTTGGTATCGACTGCCTTAAAATTGACATAGGTGCCTGCAATGGTATGAAAGTCAGTCAGCCGTGTGCGACCGTCAGGAAAGGCGTGAATTTCGGCGTGCAGCGGCTCCAGCGCTTCATCGCTGAGGACCAAATTTGCCAGCAGCGGATCTTTGCCAATGAGAGTGACTTCTTTGATGAGCAAGAGCGGCTTCTCGGCGCAGGGGGTGTTGTCGCGGTCGAGTTTGATAAGGCTGCCGTAAGTTTTCACTGGCATGTAACTCTCCGGCTCTACCCGAGTGACTGGAGCGGCAGGTTCAGAAGTGGCGGGATTAACATTTTTCCTCTTAAGCTTGGTCGGAAGAAAAATCACCGCCAGCAACCCAAGCGCTGCCAGACCAAGACCCAGCCAGAGCCATACGTTGCTTGTCAGGGATTTTGGCTGGTTCGCTGAAGGATCAGACCAAGTCAATTCGACGTATTTCATTTCACTTCGTATTTCAAAACCGAGAGCGTCTTCGAGGCTTAATTGCAGACTGAGTTTTGCCTGATCTCGATAATGGCTGAGATCGAGCACGAAATCACCAAAGGGCGCTTCTTCCTGCTGCGCTACAAGGCTGCCGTTGGCATACAAGCTGGTGCTCAGGATTTCACGCGGAAAGCTGTCAGGGAACTCGATTACTGCCTGGATTGGAAGTTCCGCCGGTTCAATGACCTCGTCACTTCGAATGGTCACACTCAACTCTTGTGGCAAATTGCTGAAAATAAGTTTGGTGGGAAGCACTTCCAAAGCGACATCACTGACAGCGGAGGTCAAGACGGCTCCTCCGGGGGGCGACAAGCGCAGGCTGATCCGCTGTGTGCTGCCAGAGCGGATCCCTGATTGCCAGGTGGTGGTGTAGCGGTAGCCTTTGCTCTTGAGGTACTCGCGCGGGTTGGGGGGGATCTGGCTGCCGCTCAAGATGGTCAGGCTGCCGCCCCAGGTCGCGCAGACCGAGTGCAGATCGGTCTCATAGGCTGAGCCAATTACCACCGCGGCAGCAGTCATCCATACGTGCACTGGAATGCCGGCTTCGCCAGCTCGTTGGATCAGGGCGGTTAGGGCAGCTACCTCAGCCGGCTCGATATAAGGGGTCATGTAGACCAGCACGGTCTCTTTGGCTGACGGGCTGTTGGTGAGCAGGGTGACCGCGTCTTCCAGGCTCTGAAGAGAGCTGTTCATCTGCCGTTGGTTTTCTGTGTAACCCTCCAGGGCGTTTTTCCACTCGGTGTAGTTTTCGAGCTGATCGTAATGAATGTTCGGGTTGATGAACAGGCTGTAGACGTCGCCAGTGACAGGGGTAAGGTCAGAGCCAAGCTCGCGCATTGCAGTCAGCATGTGGTCGTAGTTGCTATACCCGCTGGGGTAGGTGAGTACCAGGGTGCGTTCGGGGTTGATCACCAGACCAAAGTGAACACCAACATACTCGCTGGTGAGCGTATCAACGGCGATTTGTTGATCGTTTTCGATCACGCTGACCTGGCTGGCAGTTAGGGAGGAGTTTTGTTCCAGACCGCCAAGGACCTTAAAACTCATTATCAATTTTGGAAACTCACGCGTGTCCAGATCCTCGATCACGACCCTCGCAGTCGCCTCCTGCCCACTGGCAGGCAAGGTCGTTTGGAATATCATGCCGGTGACCAGGCACAGCATAAGCAAAATAGTCCTGAGAGGAAGTCTTTTCATACTTACAACAATTTTCCAAATTTGCTCAATTGATATCGCAATCAGTGAAAAAAAGCGCCAGAATCGTCTGTTATTGAATCAATTTTACCCGAGTCTGGCAAACCAATTATGAGGATTTGGTTTAGATCAGACCAAAATGCTTGAAAGCTTTGAAAACCCCATCGTCCGTCACATCGCTCGTCACGTAATCTGCAACGGCTTTGAGCTGGTTCACTGCGTTGCCCATGGCGATGCCAGTCTGGCAGTACTGCAGGATCTCGATATCATTGAAAGAATCTCCAAGCGCAAAAGCATCCTCGCGTTTGAGACCGAGTGCGTCGAGCAAAACGGCTACCGCTGAAGCTTTGGTCAGATTCTTCTGGGTAAAATCACCAAAATCCCGACCTTTTCCGAAGATGTTCCAAATTCCAATACGAAAATACTCACCGAACTCATCTTCCAGTTCGGCCTTGTTGAGGGCTGGTGTCATGACAAAACTGACCTTGTTGACATCCAGGTGATAGTTCTGGTGATCAAAGGTCAATCCAGGAAATGCCGTCTGTAAATTTTCCGCCGCCACTTCCCAGGAAACGCCAAAAGCGCGGGCGGTTTCACCCAGGAAATAACGATTACCATATAGCCCGCTGTTGCTTTCTTCGTAAAAGCCAATTTTTCGGTCATCAAGGTAAGCGTAGACGCGGCTGATCTGCGCTTCGGGGATGGCGCTTTCGAAAACAATTTTTCCGTCAAATTCTGCATAGGCTCCTTCGCCCGCGATCATGCCGTCAAAGCCAAGATCGAGCAGCCAGGGATAAATGGAGGGCTTGCTGCGTCCTGAGGAGATCAGGATTTTATGCCCGCGAGCCTGCGCGAGTTTGAGCGCTTCCCTGGCGGAGTAGGGGAGTTGCTGCGTATAGTCGATAAGCGTGCCGTCAATGTCGAGGAAGATAATCTTTTCTGAGCTCATGTTTACCCTTCAGGCGTCGATGATAACACAAACAAGCCAAAAACGGCATTTATGAGTCGTAACAGCCGCCTCAAATACTTGCGGCTGAGACTAAAGGAAAGAAGAGTCAAATGTCAGGGCGTGTCTTGTTTGAAGAGCACATCCGCAAAAGCGGCATCCTTTTCCATGACGTGTTTGGCATAGGAGCAAGTGGGGAGGATCTTGACGCCTTCAGCGCGGGCAGTATCAGCCAGCATGTTGACGAGCTTGCGTGCAATGCCGTATCCGCGATAATTTGGGTTTACCCAGGTGTGATTGGCGTTCCAGTAATCATCATTTGCCGCATATTCGATCATACCTACTTCCTGACCGTCATCCGCAGTGGCAACGATACGTTTTGCTTCGGGTTCATATTTGGATTGGATCTCTGTCAATTTTTTCCTCC
This sequence comes from Anaerolineaceae bacterium UBA6133, assembly GCA_002435825.1. Lineage (GTDB taxonomy): Bacteria > Chloroflexota > Anaerolineae > Anaerolineales > Anaerolineaceae > Mesolinea. The sequence continues at coordinate 27,864 of DIVL01000027.1, read as the reverse complement.
AATTTTTCTTTAGTTTAATCTCACCAGGTAATGAAACCAAATACCAGATTGTGCAAGTAGTCCCATGGTTATACAAATGCTCGTAACCCAACGTTTACAGTTGTAAACTATAGTCTGAGAGTATGAAAGGAACGCAACATGTCTGAAACTCTAAACATTAGCGACGCGGAATGGGAAGTGATGCGGGTGGTATGGGCGAGTGGTGAATCCACCAGCAAGGAAATCGCCCAGGTTCTAAATGACAAACGCGGCTGGAGCCAGTCGACAGTCAAGACGCTGATCGGCAGGCTGAGCAGCAAGGGCTACCTGCATGCCCGTAAGGAAGCCCGTCACTTCGTCTACATCACGCATCTGGAAGAACCAGAGAGCTTGAAACGTGAGGTTGAGGGCATGTTGAGTCGCATATGCAGCCGGAAGAAACCGAACCTGCTGGCTTACCTGATCGAGAAAATTCCGATGGTTGCAGAAGACCGCGCAATGCTGGAGGAAGTTCTGCAAAACAAGCAGGTGGTAGCTGAAGTTCCCTGCGATTGCCATCCCGGACAGTGCACCTGCCAATTACACGCGAGCAGCACGATCCTTCCGAACCTTTCCCTTGAGGAGATTAAACATGAAAACTAAAACCTTACCGATTGAAGGGATGACTTGCGCGGCTTGTTCTGCCGCCGTGGAACGCGCCGTACGCAAACTGCCTGGCGTGACTGAGGCGAACGTCAACCTGACTGCGGAAAACATGTATCTGAGTTACGACGAGTCGCAAGTCTCGCTGGAAAACGTCATCGAGGCTGTGGATGATGCCGGCTACAAGGCTGTTATTCCCTCCCAACATATCCAACTTGATGTGCACGGAATGACCTGTGCATCCTGCTCAGCCACGGTCGAAAGAGTGGTTGGTAAGCTCTCCGGCGTGCAAAACGCCAATGTCAACCTGGCTGCCGAAACGCTCACGCTTGATTACGATCCGGCAGAGATCAGCCTGCAGCAGGTGGTCAGCGTGGTAGCAGAGGCTGGCTATCAAGCCGTTCTGCCGGTGGATAACACCATTGAGGACGAACTTGAACGCAAAAAGGCGCACAAAGCAAAGCGGCTAAAAAACCTTAAGCAGCGCTTCACTTTCAGCGCCATCCTGACTGTCCCACTGCTTTTTCTCTCGATGGGACCGATGCTCGGGCTGCAGTTACCCGCATTTTTTGACCCATCCATCAATCCGCTGAGTAACGCGCTCGCGCAACTATTGCTGACCACTCCCGTGGTGATGATGGGCTGGTCCTATTACGTCAACGGTTTCCGCAACCTGGTGAAGCTGCACCCTAATATGGACTCGCTGATTGCCATCGGCACAGGCTCAGCCTACCTCTACAGCTTGTATGCTCTGTGGAATATCACCGGCGGTCACACCCATTTCGCGCACTCGCTTTACTTCGAGTCAGCAGCAGTCGTCCTGACCCTCATCACTCTGGGCAAGTTCATGGAGGCGCGTGCCACCGGCAAGACTTCCGAGGCAATCCAGAAGCTGATGGCACTTTCGCCCAAGCAGGCGCGGGTTATCCGCAACGGGCGGGAGGTCGAGATCGACGCCAGCCAGGTGTTGGTGGGGGATGAGGTGGTGGTGCGCCCAGGCGAAAGCTTCCCGGTGGATGGCATCCTTCTGGAAGGAGCCACCAGTGTCGATGAATCGATGCTGACGGGTGAAAGTCTGCCGGTTGAGAAAGCCATTGGCGACAACGTCATCGGGGCTTCGATGAACATCAATGGGGCAGTGCACTTCCGGGCGACCAGGGTCGGCAAAGACACGGCTCTGGCGCAGATCATCCGCCTGGTTGAGGATGCCCAGGGATCAAAAGCACCGATCGCCAAGTTGGCAGACAAGATCTCGGGGATATTCGTCCCGATTGTGATTGCCTTGGGGGTTCTGGCTGCGCTCGGATGGGTGCTGATCGGCAAAGAAAGCGTGGAATTTGGACTGACGATCTTCGTGGCGGTTATGGTCATCGCCTGTCCGTGCTCTCTCGGGCTTGCCACCCCAACAGCTCTTACTGTGGGAATGGGCAAGGGGGCGGAGTATGGGGTTTTGATCAAAAATGGCGACGCGCTTGAAAACGCCCAACAGGTAGACATGATTCTGCTGGACAAAACCGGTACCATCACCGAAGGCAAACCGGCTGTGACAGATGTCTTGCCGCTGGCAGGGCAAAGTGAGCAGGATTTACTCGCTTTGGCTGGCGCTGCCGAAAAGGGCTCTGAGCACCCACTGGGTAGGGCGATTTTGCAGGCTGCGGAAGCAAGAGGCTTCAGCCTGCCAGAAATCAGCGGCTTCAAAGCTTTGCCCGGGATGGGTGTGGTTGCTGATTATGAAGGCAAGTTGCTGCGCATCGGCAATCAAAAGATGGTTGAGGAGTACTTATCGCTGGGTGAAAAAGCCTTGAAGTTGGGGCAGGACCTGGCGAATGACGGTAAAACACCGATGTTCGCGGCGCATGACGACCAACTTTTGGGCATCATTGCGGTGGCAGATACCGTCAAGCCTGACAGCAAAGAAGCAATCAAGCAGCTGCACAAATTGGGTATCCAGGTGGCGATGGTCACGGGGGATAACCGCCGAACAGCAGAGGCGATCGGACGCATGATGGGCTTGGACCAGGTTTTCAGCGAGGTGCTGCCCGATCAGAAGGCTGGGATTGTCAGCCAGCTGAAATCAGAAGGACGCTTCGTGGCGATGGTCGGGGACGGTATCAACGACGCGCCTGCCCTGGCGACAGCCGATGTGGGGATCGCGATTGGCACCGGGACCGATGTGGCAATAGCTTCAGCGGATGTCGTGCTAATGCGTTCGACCCTGATGGATGTGCCGGTGGCGATCGACCTGAGCAAGAAGACTCTGCGCAACATCAAGCAGAACCTTTTCTGGGCGTTCGCTTATAACGTGATCGGCATTCCTATCGCGATGGGCTTGCTGCACGTCTTTAGCGGACCGCTGCTAAACCCGATGATTGCCGGGGCAGCGATGAGCCTGAGCTCTGTTTCAGTGGTGACAAATGCCCTGAGACTTAGGGGCTACCGCTTCAAGGCAGTGTAATCTGCTGATTCATGGTATGTTTCCATCATCGAAAACCTGATTGTGCTCTAATGCTGTCTGTGATCTAAAATTTATGCCACTGCTTCTTGCTGCATAAGCCCTTTATGCTTTACAGAAATTAGCGCGAAGCCAACCCCAACCAGGGCGATAACGACATTGACAGACAGCATGGTGGTCATGCCGCTCAGTTCCAGCATCCATCCGCCACTCAGGCTGCCCACTACCGTTCCTACCGTCATCATGCTGGTCATATAAGCCTGACCGCTTGCCTGATCCTCTTTAGGGATGACCTCGGAAGTGTAATAGACAGAGGCAGATGCGAAGATTGCAAAGCTCAGCATTTGGGCGAACTGGATCAAATAAATCATTGAAACGCTGCCTGACAAGGCATACATCAAGGCTTTGAGCGCGAAACCTACCGCTGCGATGAGCATCAAGGTCTTTGGTCGAAAATGCTTGAGCAATCTCGAAAAACCAAACAACACCGGCACTTCCACAACTGCCTGGATCGCCAGCGCGATCCCAAGCTGACTGCTGTTTCCGCCAACTGATTGTATGATCTGCAAAAGATACGTGTTCAAGATATTATGCGTCGTGAGCATCAGCAAGGTTGCAACCAGCATAAATGTAAAAGCCGGATAGCGGAGCATGAATCCTTTTTGTAAGCCCTTTTCTCTTGGCGCTTTTTCAAGCAGTTCTTTGGAGGATGGCATTCGAAAGACCACCAAAATAAAGAGCAAGCCGATCAAAATGCCGGAGATCGGGACCATTTCGATACCATATTTCTCCGTAAGAAAGCCGATCACCAGCGCCAACAGCGCATACAGCCCGGAGCCAATTCCCCTGGCTACGCCAAAATTGATGAATTCTCCCTTATGGCTGTAATAGTAATGGGCAGTGTTGATGAAGGGCATGATGGTATTCCCGAGCAAGATTAAAAGACCCATGAAGATCGCGCCAGCCCAGGCTCCTGGTACGAATGGCATGACTATGCAGATTATCAGGTAGGGTATAGCCAGCATCAGGATCATGTGACGCCAGGTGAACCGGTTGCTTCGATCGGTGATCCCACCCAGAACTGGCTGCAGCAGAGCTGCCAAAATACCAAAAATCGCGGTAACTGTACCAATACCCCCGTTGGATAGCCCACGACCTTGAAGATAAAGAGAAATAAAGCCTGAAGATACACAAAATAGCATCCAGTAAAGCCCCTGCATTGCCATGTACCGATTATTTATGGTTAATTTCACGCTAGTTTGCCTCGCTTGATAAGAAGCTTGTCTAAAATCTGCTCGTCTTCTTCAGACGTTTTTGTTAACCCACTATCCACCATTGCGAGGTGACATAATCGGGTTCCTTACTTATTCCCACTCTATCGTAGCGGGGGGCTTGGAGCTGATGTCGTAAACCACGCGGTTCACGCCAAAGACCTCATTAACAATGCGGCTTGAGACCCTTGCGAGCAGTTCATTTGGCAGGCGCGCCCAATCGGCGGTCATGAAATCGGTTGAAGTGATCGCGCGGAGTGCAATGGTCTCGGAATAGGTGCGCTGGTCGCCCATCACGCCCACCGACTTCACCGGCAGCAGGACCGCGAAAGCCTGCGAGCTGCCGCGGATGTTGCCCTCTTCGTCAATGTGCATGCGCGTCAGACTTGCTCGCTGCAGTTCTTCGGTAAAGATGGCGTCAGCCATTCGAACAATCTCAATTCGTTCTGGCGTTACCTCCCCGAGCACCCTGACTGCTAGGCCAGGTCCCGGAAATGGCTGGCGCCAGATTAGCTCGGGCGGCAGCCCAAGCGCTTCACCAACCGCGCGGACCTCATCTTTGAAAAGGTTGCGCAGCGGTTCAACCAGCTTGAACTTCAGGTCTTCCGGTAAGCCGCCGACGTTGTGATGCGACTTGATACGGTGGGCTTCTGAGACCCCAATCCCTTTTGATTCGATCACATCCGGATAAATTGTCCCCTGGGCGAGGAATTCGTGTTCCTCCAGCCCTGCCACGGCTGCTTCGAACTCGCGAATGAAGCTCCCGCCGATGATTTTACGCTTTTCTTCCGGGTCTGTTACGCCGGCAAGTTTGGCAAAATAGCGTTCCGAGGCATCCACCATGATCAGGCGATCAGCGAGAACCGGGCGGAAAGCCGCTTCGATTTGCTCTGGTTCACCCTGCCGCATCAGACCGGTATTGATGAACACCGCTGTCAGGCGATCACCGATAGCTTCTTGCACCAGGGAGGTGGTTACGGCTGAATCCACGCCCCCGCTCAGCGCTGATAATACGCGTCCGCTTCCAACCTGTGCCTGGATGGCTGCGACACTCTCTTCGATGATGGAGCTCGAGGTCCAGCCAGGTTGGCAATCGCAGACCTTGAGCACGAAATTGCGCAAGATCTCTTCGCCGTGTTGGGTGTGGTGCACTTCAGGGTGGAATTGCAGCCCATAGCGTCTGTTGGGCTCGTCAATCATGGCTGCAAAGGGGCTGTTGGGGGAGGTTGCCAGGCGGGAAAATCCCGGGGGCAGCTCCGTGACGTGATCTCCGTGTGACATCCATACAGTTTGCCTGCCCTGATGCAGCAGCGTGTTAGCTTCTGGCACGTCCAGCTCGGTCAGTCCATATTCATGTTCGTTACTCTGGAGCACCTTTCCGCCAAGTTTGTGAGTCAGGGCTTGCATGCCGTAGCAGATGCCCAAAATGGGCAATCCACTCTCAAGCAGGAAATCCTGGATGAAGGGCGCATTGTTGGCGTAAATTGATTGCGGTCCGCCTGAAAGGATGATGCCTTTGGTTTGCTCGTCAAGCGCTTCTTCTTTTTTTGCATGCCAGGGGAGCAGCTCGCTGTAAACATGCATATCACGAATTCGGCGGCCGATCAGCTGGGTGTATTGAGAGCCAAAGTCCAGGATGATGATTCTCTCGCTCATGTCTGACCCTTAGGCTGCAAATTCATCGGTAAAGATAATTTGTCCATCGTCCATGGAACTGATCGAGACCAGTGAGTGCACCGGTACGCCGAGGTAAGCCAGTTTATTGCGTCCGCCCTCGAAGGTTTTTTCGATAAGAGTACCGATGCCGACCACTTTCGAGCCGGCCGTCTGGGCAAGGCGAACCAGCCCAACAATGGTGGCGCCAGATGCCAGGAAGTCATCGATGATGAGGATTTCTTCATCATGAAGCAGATACTCGGGTGAGACGATCAGTTCGGTGTTGTGTCCTCTGGTGTGGGAGGGAGCGACGGTGATATAGACCTCGCTCGGCATGGTGACGGGTTTGGTTTTGCGGGCGTAAACCACCGGCAGGTTGAGGTATTTCCCCGCCATGAGCGCGGGGGCAATGCCGGATATCTCGGCAGTCAGGATCTTGACGGCGGTTGTGCCAGCGAAAAGGCGGGCAAACTCCGCGCCGCAGGCATCCATCAAATTGGGGTCGACCTGGTGATTGATGAAACGGTCAACTTTGAGGATACCTTTACCGAGATTTTTGCCCTCGGTCATGATGCGCTGCTTTAGAAGGTCCATATTTCGCTCCTATCTCATCCCAAGTGATTAACAGAAATCAAGCACAGGATGAAAAGATCGGATCCTTGTGTGCTTGTCGCTGGTAATTATAACAGCCGGTTCATGCTCGGAGGCGGCAACCGGCTGTCAGAGTTAATAGAACTGATTCTTATTGGCGCAAAATTTCGCCAGAAAACAGGGTAACAGCCTTGCCGCCCAAGTAGACACGGTCTTCTCCCAATCGGCACCAAACTGTACCGCCACGGGCTGATGCCTGGTAGGCAACTAAACGATCCTTATTAAGCTTTGGCGCCCAATACGGGGTCAAAATACAATGACCAAGTCCGGTCACCGGATCTTCGGGAATGCCAGTGTGGGGAGAGAAAAAGCGTGAAACAAAGTCGAACTTTCCGTCGGAACATGGGGATGTTATGATCAGATCGGTTTCTTCGAGGGTGGCGATTTTCTTAAAGTCCGGGTCGAAAGCTTCGATGTCGGCAGAATGTGCGATCTCAGCCAGCAGGATCGCATTGTCTGCTGAGCGGGCAACTGCCAGGGGAACCTGTCCAAGGATTTCTTCGAGCAGCGGGAAGGACTCAGCGGGAACCGGATTGAGAAGTGGCATATCGAGCTCAATCGTTCCGTGGTCGAAAGTGGCAGAAATCACGCCGCTCTTGGTGTGGAAAAAGATGGTTTCATCAGGATCGTAAAAGCCTAATTCAAAGAGAATATGTGCCGAGGCAAGCGTGGCATGACCGCATAGGTCGACCTCCGTGCTGGGGGTAAACCAGCGCAGGTTGTAATCATTACCTTTAGGACTGAGAAAAGCCGTTTCGGAGAGTCTCATCTCCATGGCAACAGCCTGCATCCAGGCGTCATCACGGGGTTGTTCCAACAAACAGACGCCGGCTGGATTGCCTTTAAATGGTTTTACGGTGAACGAGTCAACCTGAAAGAGAGGAATCTTCATGCCAATCTCCTTAAACTTTGATTAATTCTACCCGTTTTGCGTTTGCCTGCAAGGCAAGATTCTAAGCAATCTGTCAATCTTTACCAATGGAAAAAAATCAGATTGGACGATTGTGCCGGTTTGGAGGAAATTTTTGCTTTCCTGTGAGAGTGACCGCGAAAGGTCAATGGCGATCTGCCTTTTACATTTTGTGAAGAAGCATCCGTAAGGCGAGACAAGGTATCCGTAGGGCGAGCTTGGAAGCACTGCACACTCCATCATGTAGAAACCTTGTGTGTGCTTCCAATCCGCCATCGCAAAATTGATAGTGTGCAAAACTGAGCGTCGCCAACCAGGTTACCTTCATCGGCGGATTGAGGGCACGATACATTTGTCCATCACACTACCCAAGGTGCTCTCAATCACGCCCTACTGTGCGCACGAAATTGGGTATGGCGATCTTCCCCAACACCGTCATCGCGAGCGAAGCGTGGCGCTCTGCCTTTAATATTTTGTAAAGCAGTACGCGTAAGGCAAGACAAAGTGCGCGTAGGGCGAGCTTGGAAGGACTGCACTCATCATCATGCAGGGACCTTGGTGTGCTTCCACTCCGCCATCAACCCTTCGATCAACCGGAATTAACAAGCCTATCCACCCAGATCTCCATCATCGGCGGATTGAGGGCACGAAACGTTTGTCCGTCACATCGTTCACGGTGCCCTCAATCACGCCCTACGATTAACTAAATTGGAGACCTGGCGGAGTGGTGAGAAGAAAACTATTCCGCCCTAATGATTGAATCAATTTTTTCTTACAACGAGGAACTTTTGTGCCGGTTTCACCCGGTCCGGACGATGCGAATACACAGTCTTGCACAACCTCACTCACCGGCCAAATTGGCACAACTGCTCCCGGCGGGTATAATGCAACTTATGAAAACCAAGAATTTCCTGCTTCTGCTGGCTGAGATTGCCATGCTGATGGCAGCTTCGCCGGCAGCTACGCAAGCTGCCATACTGGCAGTGCCTCCGGTGCCTTACTATGACCTGCCGCTGTGCCAGCCCGGGTACTATCCAATTGATCCGGGGGACTGCTTAGCTCTTGGAGCTTCGCAGACGATTTCCCAGTTGCACGAATCTGGATTTCCCTATCCCATCAAACCACTGGCAGCGGCCAAGCCAGACGCCGTCCTATCCGAATTGCCGGTTCGTGTAGCCAGGATTAATGGTGCGGAGACACCGGTCTATGCCAGCCTGGATGATGCCATCAGCGGTGGCACAGTTTTACGCACTATCCCTGATGGCGCAAGTCGTTACGTGACGATGATCGATTCCGCTGTTTCAGGTGGGCGAACCTTCGTGCGGACGATGGCTGGCGGGTGGGTGGAGGCAACGCCTTTTTATTCCTGGCCAAAGTGGCAGGGGCTTGAGTTTTATGCCACTCCGCAAAACGATTTTGGCTGGACGATCAATCCCACGCCGAGCTATACCCAACCGAGCTTTGCTGCCCCCACAACCGGTAAGCAGTACGAAAAGTATGTCGAGTTCCAGATCTACCAGATGGTAGAGGCAGAAGGCTATGAATGGTACGAGGCAGGACCGGGGGAATGGATCCCCTCGCTGAAGTCGCGGCGGCTGGTGGTGGATACCACTCCGCCAAAGGGAGTCGACAACAACCGCTGGATCAGTATTGACCTTTTTAACCAAACCCTGGCTGCGTATGAAAATGGGCGGCTGGTTTTCGCTGCTTTGATTGCGACTGGCTCGGGAGAACTTTATTCTGACCCCGGGCTGTATTACATCTATGAAAAGCGTGAACTCGAACAGATGCAGGGTTCCTACACCAGTGATCGCTCGGACTTCTATTCGCTGGAAGGCGTTCCCTGGACGATGTACTACAACCACGCCCAGGCAATTCACGGCATTTATTGGCCGGCATCGCTCGGTTTTACGCAGTCACACGGCTGTGTGAATATGTTCCCTGGCGACGCGCATTGGCTCTTCAATTGGGCAAAACTGGGCGATTGGGTTTACGTGCACGACCCCTCCGGGCAAACTCCCATCCCGACGCCAACGCCGATAGGCACGCCCGCGCAAGAGATCATCTACCCAACCCCGACAGCACAAAACTAAAAAATAGGTTCCTGGTGGGACCTGTTTTTATAGAGTTAGTTCTCTCGTTTGAGCGAGAGTAATTCAGACGGAATTAGCAGATTTTCCAACGCAACTGACTGCCCTGCAACACATTGATGACTTCGCTGGCGATATCAACGGCAACACGCATCTGGGCTTCTTTGGTCTGACCGCCAACATGCGGAACCGCAATGACTTTGGGATGTTCCGCAATTGTCCAATCCACCGGAGGTTCCTTCTCGTAGACATCGAGCGCAGCCCCAGCAACCTTTCCGCTTGCCAAGGCGCGCAGAAGTGCGGCTTCCTCGATGATGCCGCCGCGGGCAACGTTCACGAGTAGTACACCATCTTTCATTTTGGAAAAGGTTTCGTCATTGACCATATGTTTTGTTGTGGGGATCAAAGGCACGTGGAAGGTGATAATGTCAGAACTTGCGTAGAGCTCTTCCAGTTGAACTGGATCTGCTCCGGTGGCACGCATCTCGTCTACGTCGCGGATGGGATCGTAGCAGAGGACCTTCATGCCAAGCGCCTGCGCGTATTTGCTGATGGTGCCGCCGATATTGCCGTAACCGACGATACCGAGGGTTTTGCCATGTAATTCATGTCCCATATAATCTTTTTTGATCCACTTATCGTGCTTCATTTCAGCATCAGTATGAGGAATGTCGCGCACCAACGCCAGCATCATACCAAACCCCAGTTCGGCAACTGCGATGGTTGTGGCAGTGGGAGCATTTACGACAGTCACACCATGGTCTTTGGCTGCCTGGAGATCGATGTTATCCACACCCACGCCAGCACGACCAACTGCCTTCAGGTTTTTCGCGGCTTCAAATACCTCTCTGGTAACTTTGGTTCGTCCACGAACGATCAGACCGTCGAATTCCCCGATGATTTGTAATAATTCGGCAGGTTCGATGCCCTTCTTGTCCACCGCTTCACCAACGGCGTTGATGAGATCTTTACCTTCCTTTTCCAAACCGTCTGTGATTAATACTTTGAAACCCATATTTTCTCCTTTTTTTAGGTTTTTGTTGTTCTCAGGACGCGGATGTCCCCTTTCCGTAGAGTATAACCAATCGCATCAAGATATTCCAGAAAAGCAGCGGCATATTTGCGGCTAGTTTGAAAATGATCCCTGAATTGTGCCAGTGATAAGCTTCCGTTGGATTGGATGGCCTCCCTGACCCAGGATTTCATTCCTTCGATCGTGCTGGGCAGGAAGAGCACCGCGTCTGAGACGCGTACCAGCCTGTCAGTCGCGATCAAGCCTTCCAATAGATCGAGACCAAGCTCTGCTTCAGATTCGCTAATATCTGGCGGTGTGTAGGGGGATTGTTCGAATTTTGCCAGCAGCCTGGCAGCCAGGGCTTCCTGTTGGAGTGTGAGAAGAATGGTGTGGTTGTTTGCCCAAACCAGTGTTCCTCGCTCTTTCAATTCGCCTTGCTTACTCAATACTCCCAAGACCAGGTCAAATTGGTCCTGGCTCAACTTCAAAACGGACTTCAGCTGCTCACGGCTGAAACCTGCTTTGAGGGGGTAATTGTGATGGAACTCGTTGAGAGTATCAAAGACACGGTTGGTGAGCGACTGCCAGTTTTGTCTGGAAATCAAATGAGTTTTAGCGGGGTTGGGGTGCTTGCTGAGGAAAATCACATCCCCAGCATTTTCAAGTTCGGTTAATTGGATCTCAAGTTCGGCTGCAGGGAGCGAGGTCTGGGAGGTGAGCGCGGCGAGATTGGTGACAGTCAATCGGCCGAGTGCCTGCATCACCAGATCTGCTTGTTTGCCAACCCGCAACTGTTCCAGTCGGGTGAGGGTTACCTCATCGAAGCGGCGATAACGGCGGGTTGGCTGCGTATCGAGGATAACTCCTCCGCCAATAGTAGCAGCGGGGGAGGGCAACCGCAGCACATAACGGTCGCCGCGGATCGCGACCAGGGGTTCATCCAGTTCAAGCTGCACGAAACCTTCCTCGCCAGGCTTGAGAGCGTCTACGCCCAGCAGCCGCACGCGTGCCAGGGTTTCGCTTGCACCGGCAAAGACCTTCACGCTCATGTTGTGTTTGATCTCTGTGATGGCTTCGCGGACCAGCCGGATGGAGGCGTCCACGCGAGTGGTGGGGGAGTAGGTGCCAGGCAGGGCAATCACATCCCCGCGTTTGATATCCTCTTTTGCAAGGTTGTTGAGGTTGATGGCTGTCCGGTAGCCCGGGGTTACCTTTTGCAGTTTGCGATTGTGGTTCTGCAAGCCGCGGATGCGGCCGGTCTTGCCAAGGGGCAAGCAGACAACCTCATCTCCCAGCACGAAGCTGCCATCCAGAAGCGTGCCTGTTACGACGGTGCCGAAACCCGCAAGGGTGAAGACGCGATCCACAGGCAGGCGCGGACGGTTAAGATCGCGTTTGGGAGGAATTTCGGCTAATAATTCTGCAAGTTTGAGCTTGAGCTCATCCAGACCCTCGCCAGTTAGAGCTGAAACGCGCACTATGGGGGCGTTTTCCAGGCTGGTGCCTTCCACCAGTTCCTGGGCTTCAAGCTCAACTAATTCCAGCCATTCACGGTCTGGAACCAGGTCGCACTTGGTCAAAACGATCAGCCCGCGTGAGATCTCGAGCAGGTCCAAAATCGCAAGATGTTCGCGCGTCTGGGCACTGATGCCTTCGTTGGCTGCCACCACCAATAGAACCGCATCAATTCCGCCGATGCCTGAGAGCATGTTGCCTACAAAGTCGCGATGCCCTGGCACGTCGATGATACCGATCGTTTCGCCTCCTGGCAGCGTCATGGAAGCGAAGCCAAGATCGATGGTCATCTCGCGCGCGATTTCCTCTTTCAGGCGGTCGGGGTTGGTGCCGGTTAATGCGGTAATCAGGGTTGACTTCCCATGATCAACATGCCCGGCGGTTCCAACGATGTGCATGATCAGCCAGTCTTCTTGTCAAGCGATGGCGCGATTTCCTGGATGGAATCCTGATAAGCCATCAGGACAGATCGCACGTGGTGCATTGTGCTTTTGCTGAGATTCTCGAGCTGGTCGCGCAATGAGGAAGTCAGGTCATCGAGTTCCTGTAGTTGGGCGGTCAGATCTTTGAACTGCTGCGCGTTCTCGCGGCTCTGTTCTTCCTGGGAAAGCATGTAATTTGTCCAGCGTTTGACGTCATCTGACTTGAAACTTGTCCATTCCTGGCGGAAACGTTCATCGTTCAACCTCTGGAATTCGCTGATTTCGTTAATGCGGCGCTCGAAACGTTGCGTTACTTCGTCCACGTTGCCGACAGCTTTGCTGACAGCCTGGCGGGCTGCTTCCAGATCTTCAATCTGTTTGTTCAGGTTAAGGTTTACTTTGTCGATTTCAACGAAACGTTTTTCCCAGGCGGCGAAGGTTTTATCTTTCTCGACCAGGGAGTTATTGACTTTTTCGATGAAGACAGATTGGGCTTGCTTGCGGTCTTTTTCGAAGGTCTGCAATTCCGCGATGCGGGTATCCAGGGTGCGGAAGCTGTCACTGAGGCTGTCAAAGCGGCTGCGGGTTTCTTCCAAGCGTTTTCGCGAAGAAGCAACTTCCCCTTGCAAATCCGTAAGGCGCTTGGCTTCCTGGCGTCGACTTTCCTCCAATAACTGTAATGACCGGCGGTAGTCCTCGTCGAAGCGACCCACCTCCTGAATTTTTACTTTTAGTTCTTCAATCAGACGGGCAAGGCGTGCGTCCTCAACTTTATAGGTGCGCATTTCCGTGCGGATTGGCTCCAACTCTTCGGTGAAGGCGAATATTTCTGCGACAGATTTACGTGTAGCCTCAAGATCGAGTTTTGTGCGTTTGATGGCTTCATTCAAATTCAGCTCTGCTCGTTCGTTAACGTCGCGGATCTGCTTGGTCAGGTCAATGTTCAGGCGGTCAATCCGATTGTCGTATTTGTCGAAGCTTGCGATCTGGTTCGTGTTTTTTGTGATCAGCATTTCGAGCTCTTTGATCTGTTTGCGCAAGTTTAGGTTCTCACCTTCCAAGACAGTCAGACGGTTCTGCAGAGAAGCCAAATTAGTCTTATCGTTGCGCCGTTCGTTGTCGAGCCACTCGACACGCTTTTCAAGTTGTTCAAATCCAGAATAGTCGTCCATATTTCACCTCTTAGCGGATGCTGATGTGATTATACAATGTTTGCCCATCCTGTCATCCTAATTAGGCGGCAGGAGGTGGATGAAGGGCTCAAGTAACCCTAAAAAGGGATTCAGGAATATGTGGGGTAATATTCCCATGAGTAACGAAAGTAAAGTAAAAACAGAAAGGACAAAAATTTGCCAGAACGATTCTTCACCCGGAGCAGATAATGACGGGGATGGTGATTCCGGGTCAGCAGTGAGCAGCGTGTGCATCAGACGAAGGATGAATAGAGCCATGCCTGCCACCGCCAAACCGAGCAGAGGGGTATAGTGAAAGGTGAGACCAGCGCCACTGGTCCAGAGCATCCGCCTGGCGGGGAAGAGCCCAAGGGCAGGCAGACCGAGCAGACTCAGCAAACTGAGGATCAAAGACATGCTGTGGAAGGGCAGCCTGTTGAATAAACCCCGCAGAGAAGGGAAGCTTCCGTCAATTTCAGGTGCAAATTGCTGTATGGAACTCAGGGTATAAGCCCACTGCCAGTAGGCAAGTGCCCGGGGCAGAAAACTGAGCGCCAGCGCCTCACCGCCTCCCTGGCTGATCAAACCGATTGCCAGCAGCGAGTACCCAGTCTCGATTAGGACCAAATATGCCAATATACGGCTGACCTTGTTCTGCAGGGATGCCAGTACCCCTCCAGCCAACAAGGTCAAAACGCCTGCCCATTGCATCGCCGGAAAAAGCCCATTTAGATTCCTCAACCAGGCAAATTGATCCAGGAATTTGAGCAAAAATAACCAAAGGCTGCTCTGCTGCATGAGGAAAACAAAACTGAAAACCCAAGGGTGAGATTTCTCAGCAAGCATAGGCAGCCAGGTGTGCAGGGGGAAGATCGCAAGCCAGAGCGAAAAACCGATAAGGATCAACACAGCCCCGCGCAAGATCAAGGTGCTTGCACTGGGAGCTGTTTCGATGCCAGTGACCATCCAACCACTCAAGAGAATGAATGGCAGTGCGATCGTCTGCGAAACCAGGTAGCGCATCACGCCGCTGCCCGCCTGCTCGCCACGTGGCGTTAGCAGGATAATACTGATCAGGACGATCAATTCCACGATCAATGCCGCGTAAAGGAACGGTTCCACTGCCAGCGTGCTGACCCATAAGGCTGTAATAGCCAGTGAAATTGTTGGAAACCAACGGCTGACCGAAAATCGAATCCCGGCGATGTTCCATAAAAAGCTAAACAGATACAGCGTTGCAATAGTCTTTAGCTGGCTGCCGGTGAGGCTCAATGCCCGATTAAGAATCAGGAAGGTGTCATCGAATAGGAATTGCTGACCAAACAGGGTGAATTCAAGATCTTGCGGAAAAACGAAGGCTGCCACGGCTAGCAGCAGGCTTCCCA
Organism: Anaerolineaceae bacterium UBA6133; assembly: GCA_002435825.1. Classification (GTDB taxonomy): domain Bacteria; phylum Chloroflexota; class Anaerolineae; order Anaerolineales; family Anaerolineaceae; genus Mesolinea. The sequence goes on along the minus strand of DIVL01000027.1, from coordinate 12,704 downwards.
CGCAGGCTATCCAAATTGAGAGTTTATGCAGCCTATGCACCAGCACGAGCAGCAAACTGAGTAAGACAGGCAGGAATATCCAAACAGCTGGCGTGGTCATGAGGTTCATTCCGACCTGCTTTCGACGTCTTTTACAATGAAATAGCTGCCTATGAGCGCCAGGCTGAGATTGACAGCGGTGAAAAGAGCTTCCAGCAGACGTGAGAATTCCAGGCTGGCATAGAGAAGTTCGAAGCCAGACAGGAAAGTCAGCAAGCCAATCACCAGGTAGAGAGGTTCATTGATGGTACCCATTTGAAACAAACCAAACAGGATCAATCCCAGGCTGGCAGTCAACAGAAGCTGACTGCTTTGAGGAAAGACAGATTGCTGGAGGGCAGGAGCTGCTAGAAAACTGATCAGCGCCAACAGCAGGGCAATCGTTCCGCGAAAGACTTCCCCAGAGGAAAGACGCCCTCTCACCAGGAGTGACTCAATTAAACCTGAAGAACTCAGGGTTAAATAAAGCATCAGGCTGACCATCAGACCGACGATCAACTTGATGCCAGCCAGCAGAGGGGAGCGTACTTCGAGAATGAGCAGGAAAATGCATATGTATTGGAACCCCAGAGCAAAAATGTTTAACGCCCATTGGCGTCTGACCAGGTTGATGGCTGCGGTTAATAGCAAAAAAGCTGCCAGGATGGTGCGTAAAGTTTCGCTCATGGCTGACCAACTTGCGTGTAGATTAGGGTCGCAATCACTAATAAGAAGAACAGCGACCAGAGCACACCAGCCTCGCCCTCGAGAACCTGTCGGAAAAACCCTGCAACATCGCTGAGGCGTTCAAAAAGCCAGCGCGCGATAGCGTAGACCCAATCCAGGCTAAAAACGACTCGCAAGGCGTTCAGGACGCGATGCCCCAGGCGGTAAAATGGAACTTTCTCCTTGAAATCGGCACTGGTGAGTCGCAGACCAAGCTTTTTGGAAAGAAATCCCCCCAATAACACCAATCCGAGGCTGGCAACACTGCCCCACCAGGTCCCCAATGTCAGCACGCCCGGCCAGCCAACCAGGTTGAGCACCAGCATGGTCTGAATCAAGAGGATCAAACCCAGCGGATAGGTAAAGCGGGCGTACTTTTCAAGACCAGTAACAGTGCTGTTTGCTTCGACTATGTAGCGCAGGTAACCACCAACCAGCATGGCATGGCAGAGGATCATCACGATGCTTGCGGAACTGACCTGAGCGCCAAGGATGGCGCTCCAGCCTGAAGCTGCCAGGGTAAAAGGAACCCCTAAAACACCGATCAACCCCAATAGGGGTATGAAGCGAATCCTGCGGATTGGAGGGTCGAACAAAAACAGCACGCCACCCGTCAGAAGCAGTGCCAGTCCCCAAACGCGGCTGTGTTCTGGTTGTCCGTTCAGCGCGCTTTGCAGAGCAAATGCCGAAAGTGCCACGACCCAGTAGGGTCTGCCTTCGTTAGCATCAGCGCGGGTGAGCCACATGGCTGAGGCGTACAGGGCAGCCAGGACCGTCAAAATACTGATGATTGATACCAGGCTTTGGTTCAGCACCAGGATCTCAGAGGGTAAATGCGCGATTAAAACCAGGGCGGAAACCACTGGCGAAAAGCGCAACAACAAATCGGTACCCCGTTTGATTTCCGGGGTGTTTTGCATTGGGAAATTGAGCGGCAACACTCCCAGGCGCAGCCCGGCTGCAACGAGGAAGAGCAGGCTGGCTGTCGGAGGGATCTGGGTAAAATCCAGCCCGGCTGTGACCTGCCAGCCAACAGCAGTGGCAGCCACCAGGACAAAAGTGCTGATCAGCCTGACGCCATATATGGCGGTGATGTTGCTTTTTGACCCTGAACTCCGGTTGAAGTTGAGTAAATAAATCAATTCCACCAGGTCCGTTATAGCCCAGGCGATAGCCATGGTCAGGGGGCCTCTTGACATGACTGCAATCAGGTTCAGACCTGTCAGTGCCAAGGCGGCAGCCCAGGTGGTAGGGGTGGCATTGGTGGAAGCCCGGCTGGAATCGGTCAGAATCACCGCGATGCATAAAGCCAGGATGGCAACCATGTAATGCCAGTTGATGTAATCAATGCGGAAGGCAATGGCGGTTTGGTAAAGCGATTCTGGCAGCCAGCGGATCAGCTCGACTTCCATCGGTAAGTAAAGACGCAGAAAAAAGGTTCCAAGCCAGGCCAAAGATGCCCCTGCAATGGCAATGAACCATGAACGGGCAAAGTTGGGCTTGACCGCCTGGCTGATGGTCAGGGCGATGGCTGGAAGCCACAGTAAGCCAAGAATGCCAAATAGGATCATTAAATCAATTCATTTCAAGGATCAGAGGATTTCGCCCGTGTGGCGATGGACAAAGTGCCCTCCACCGGCTTTACCGAGCCAGTTTTGATTGTCAACAATTTGCGTGCCGCGCAAGAACACTTTTATGGGGTAACCGCGCAGCTTCCATCCTTCGTACAGGTTGTAGTCTGTGCGGTGATGCGCCCAAGCCAGACCGTAGTCCAGCTCTTTTTCCGGGTCCCACAGGGCGATATCCGCATCCGAGCCAACAGCGAGTGTGCCTTTTTTCGGGTAGAGCCCAAAGATCCGGGCGGGATTGGTGGCGGTCAGTTCCACAAAGCGGTTCGGGCTGATGCGTCCGGTTGTTACCGCATGGGTCCAGAAAACCGGCAAACGATCGGCGATTCCCGGAAGTCCATTGGGAATGAGCGTAAAGTTTTCCTCTCCCAGTTCCTTGCCTGGGATGGCGACTTTGCGACCCTCATACATAATTGGCTGCCTGCCGTTGTAGAAGAAGGGGCAGTGATCGGTTGCGAGCACCTGGATGGTGCCATTCTCCAGACCCTGCCAGAGCCTCTGCTGGTCTGCAGTCTTGCGCATAGGTGGGGAACAGATCCACTTTGCGCCATCAGGGCGCTTAAGATCTTCTTCGGTGAAGAAAAGATACTGAGGGCAGGTTTCTCCCATGGCGGAAATGCCGTGCTTACGGGCATAAGCCAGCTGGTCCACCTCGCCCCAGACATTCATATGAACGAGATAGAGAGGGGAGCCTGCCTGGGCAGCCAGGGCTGCCGCGCGCAGGCTGGCTTCCACTTCTCCCCAGGCTGGGCGGGTATGGGCATGATGGATGGGAGCGGTTTTGCCAGCCGCAAGGGCTTCAGCCACCAGGATGTCGATCACATCCCCATTTTCGGCATGCACCATCGTGAGCAAATTGTTTTTCCCGCCGATGCGCATCACTTTGAAGATGTTGCCGTCATCCAGCCGCAACCGACCGTTGTAGGCGGTGAAAACCTTCATACTGGTGACTCCCAGGTGGGGCAGGTCGGGGAGTTCTTCCGCTACCTGCTCGTCGAAGTGGGAGATGTTCATGTGGAAGCTGTAATCAATGCTGGTTTTGGCATCCGCCATGGCGCGATGCCTGGCAATGTTTTCTGCCAGGCTGACAGGCTCCTGGGAAACGAAATCGATCATGGTGGTTGTGCCGCCAAAAGCAGCAGCTTTCCCGCCGGTGTAATGGTCATCGGCAGAAATGGTGCCCATCATCGGCAGGTCAAGGTGTACGTGGGGGTCCACGCCACCAGGAAGGACCAAGAGACCGCTGGCATCAACGATTGTTGCTTCCGGATCTTCGATGTGTTGGTCAATCCGGCGGATGATCTCATCCTCCACCAATACATCCGCCTTGCGGGTCATCTCCGCGGTGATCACAGTTCCATTTTTGATGAGCGTTTTCATAAAAACCTCACTTTTTCGCCGTAGTGATGCCGCTAAGCAGTGCCAGCAATGCCGGGTCCAACGGAATCTCCGGTAGGGGAGCCGCCTGGTAGGCTTCGCTGTGGGATGCACGCTCGCGCAGTGCCGCCCAGAGGACGGGACGCTCCTGATCGTGCACGGGCAAGTCGCCCAGTTCTTTGGCATCCCTGACGTGCCGCATGGTCGTGTAGAAGAAGGTCACCCGTTTCCAATTGCCAGCGGGGATTGGTTCGGGCAGCTCAATCAGGCTGCCCAACTGGAGCTTGAAGTACTCCTCGTTTGCCCTGGGGTGGTCTGGTTGGTCTCGAAATAATTGTTGGCGGGTGGTCAGCTCGTGTCCAACGATCGGAGCCAGCCATTTGATCTGCCAGCGCTCTGCGGCTCCGAAACTGCCAGTCTGGTAGAGCGCAAGATAATCGACGGCGATCACCTTTGGAGCGTTTTTTAGCGGTATGCGATACCAGCCCAAGAGGCGGGCAATCTCAAGATCCCTTTGGTTAGGAATAATTGCCACCAGCACCAGGCTGGTATCGTCAATGGCATCAAACGCGCTCAAATGGCTCCTTTAGAGCTCAACTTTCGCCTTGTGGTTGAATTCCTCGATCAAAGCATCGATTTCAGGCTGTTGCGCCTGGACTTCGAGCCAGTAGTCCGGGTCATACCACTGAGCCATGATTTCTTCGTAAGTGCGCCCCTGCTGCTCGACCCAGGTGTAATACTTCAGGTTGTGAATGCGCTTGCGATCCCAATAGCCAAGTTCTTCCATGTTGTCAGTTGTGACAGCTTTCAAGTAGCGGGCTTCGTCGGCGATGGCGTTTTCTTTGCTGTACTGGCCGAATTCTTCGTGCATCTCTATCAAGCGGCTCTGGTAAAGTTCCATCGAGTCAGTGAGAACAGTAAGCACGAGGTCATTCTCGCTTAGTTCGTAGAACTTGGCAAATTTGATAGCGGTCAGCAGGTTGGAAATGCTCGAGAAGCCAAGCAAATCAAGTTGGTTGACGAAGTCTTCTTCAAAACCAGCGTCGATCAGATGTTGTTTCCCTGCAGGTTCATTGAATAAACGGGCGAGATTGACGACAGCGTTGTCATCAATGGCTGTAATGAAGTCGGTGTTCTTTGAATTGTGGATCCAGGGGACGTGTTTGTCGCCGATGCCTTCGATGCGGTGGGCACCGAAGCCGTTATTGAGCAGGGTGGGGCATTGCAGGGCTTCGCTGGCGATGATTTTCACGCCAGGGAATTTCTGTTTCAGGTAGTCGCCAGCGGCAATCGTGCCGGCGGAACCGGTTGCTGACGCGAAACCTGCTAATTGCCCTTTTTCACCTAAAAGTTGGCGGGTTAACTCTTCCAAAGCATCGCCAGACATTAGATAATGCCAGAGGTAGTTGCCAAATTCATCGAACTGATTGAAGATCATCAAGTCCTCACCACTGCGGCGAAGTTCCCAGCATTTGTCAAAGATTTCCTTGACGTTAGATTCAGTGCCAGGCGTGGCGATAACCTCACCAGCCACGGTTTTAAGCCAATCAAAACGTTCCTTGCTCATACCTTCAGGAAGAATGGCGACTGATTCACAAGCCAGCAAATGTGAATCATAAGCGCCACCGCGGCAATAGTTTCCAGTTGATGGCCAGACCGCCTTCTGAGTAGTGGGGTCAAATTGACCGGTGATGAGGCGAGGGACAAGGCAGCCAAACGCGGCACCGACCTTGTGGACGCCGCAGGGGAACCACTTGCCCACAAGGGCTACGACCCTTGCTTTGGTGCCGGTGAAGCTGGAAGGAAACTCGAGGTAGTTGAGACCCCCAAACAGTCCACCAAAGGGCTTGGGCTCATTGTGCCAGGTGATGCGGAACAAATTCAGAGGGTGCAGATCCCAAAGGCCGATTTCTTTCAAGCGATCCTGAATATCAGCGGGCACCAGCGAGGGGTCACGCTGCTGCGCGAAGGTGGGAATGATGATTTTGCGTTCGCGTACACGCTGAAGGGTACGTTCAAGGCGGTCATGCATAATGGTCAAATCGATTTTTGTCATGTTTGGGTTCCTGTGGTTCTTTTTATTTTTATTCTTTTTCCCGATCGAGCCGGGTAGGGTCGAGGGACTTATCGGGTCCTTCGGCAACAATGTAAAGTGGACGACCTTTGGCTTCGTCGTAGATGCGACCGATGTACTCACCGAGCACGCCCATGCCGATCAGCAGGACGCCAGCCAAAAAGATTACGGTCAGCCAGGTTGCAAGTATGTAGGTTAGGTCGAAGCCGTTGAAAATTGCAAGGCCAAGATAGATAAGCAGCAGCAAGAGGCTGAGCGCTACCAGCGCGATTCCGCTGGTAGTCAGCATTTGAAGCGGAAAGGTCGAGAAGCCGGTCACGGCGTTCATTGCCAGACGGATCATATTCTTGAGCGGGTAGTGGGTTTGCCCGGCATGGCGTGCGGCGCGTTTGTACTCCACGCCGATCTGCCTGAAGCCCACCCAGGCACCCATGCCGCGCAGGATGCGATTGCGCTCACGCATCTGGTTGATAATGTTCAGCGCCTGGCGGTCGATCAGGCGAAAATCACCGGTGTTGAGCGGCATTTTCACGTCCGTAATTTTGTATATTAGCTTGTAGAAGAGTGATGCGGTGGTCAGTTTGAACCAGCTTTCCCCTTCGCGCTCAGTGCGCACCGCGTACACCACCTGGTAACCTTCGCGCCACTTTTCAATCAACGCGAGGATCACCTCGGGTGGGTCCTGCAAGTCAGAGTCAATGATGACAACAGCCTGACCGCGGCTGTAATCCATCCCGGCAGTCACGGCGATCTGATGACCAAAATTGCGGGCAAAAATGACCGGACGCACACGTTCGTCCTGTGAGGCAAGCGTGCGAATGCTGTCGGTGGAACCGTCCGAACTGCCGTCATCCACCAGGATCAGCTCCCATTCCTCGCCAGTCTGGTTCATGACTTCGCTGACCCGGGCGTAAAACAGGGGCAGGTTTTCGATCTCATTGAAAATCGGGGCAATAATGGTAAAGACTGGTTCAGACATGAAGCGCCTCTTTGAGTTGTTTTAACGTTGGTTCAATGATGGGGGCGGGCTCTATGGCTCGCATGGCAGCATTGATGTCCTTCAGTCCGCTGCCTGTACAGAGCACCAGGGCGGGTTCATCGGGGTGATGCAGACCCTGCCTGATGGCTGCCTGGAGCCCGGCGAATGCCGCGGCTGCGGCAGGCTCAACGAAGAGCCCGGCTTTGCCAAGCGTCGGGATAGCTCGCAAGATCTCTTGATCGGATACAGTCAGGAAGTATCCACCGCTCTGCCTGACACGCTTGAGCGCCCGCAGTCCATCGCGGGGCAAATCCACGCTGATACTGTCTGCGATGGTTTTTGCGCTTACCGGATCGATAACATCTTTGCCAGCATGAAAGGTATTGTAAATGGCGGCTGAGCCTTCGGCCTGCACGCCTACCAGCTTTGGCAATTTTTCGATCCAACCCAACGCAAGCAGGTCAACAAAACCTTTTGCCGCGCCGCTGAGGATGTTGCCGTCACCCACGGGGATAAAAACCGTCAAATTTTGCGCGAATTTCTCACGATTTCGCAGCACTTGCTCCCAAATTTCCAGTCCGGCAGTCTTTTTGCCTTCCACAGTATAGGGGTTGTAGCCAGTGTTGCGGTTATACCAGCCAAGTTCATGAGAGGCTTCAATGCTCAGGTCAAACGCCTGGTCGTAGGTGCCGTCCACAAGCACCACCCGGGCACCAAAGGTCAGTAACTGCGCGACTTTGGCGGGTGGGGCACTACGCGGCGCGATAATGACCGCCTTTTTGCCTACGCTGGCAGCCATGCATGCCATGGCTGCGCCGGCGTTGCCGGTAGAGGCTGCAATAATGGTTTGAATATCCGCTTCAATCGCGCGGGCAACCACCAGGGCGCTGGCGCGATCCTTGAAGGACGCGCTTGGATTACGGCTCTCGTCTTTGATCCAGAGTTCCTGCATGCCAAGACGTTTGCGCAGGGTTTCGGGTTGATAGACCGGGGTACAGCCCACCTGGTGGAGGGGGGTATTCCGGTAACCAGGGTCAGGGGCTGCAAGCAAGGGCGCGTAGCGCCAGATTGAGGCTTCATCGCTCTGCAAAATAGCGGTCTGGTCGATCTCATTTGGGTTTTCTTCAAAGCTGAAGTGAGTATCCAGGTTGCCACCACAGGTCAAACAGTTATAGGTGACCTGGTCGGGCTCAAAACACTGCCCACATTCAGAGCATTGAAAGTAGCTAAGCGGCATGATGTTTCTCATTAAGTTACGAAAAGATAAGGGGTGAGTCCTCCAGTGCTTGAGCCTGACCCACCGCTCATCCCGCGTAATATCCAATTATGTTTATTCTACCCGTAATCCGCCTAAGGCAGGATCCAGGTGCCTGTTTTGCCTTCAAGCGCATCTTTGATGTGTTCCGGGTCGGTGATCAGGGCCTTTTTGCCGCCCTTGTCCATGAATTTCAGGATGGCTTCGATCTTTGGCAGCATCGAGCCTTTGGCAAACTGACCATCAGCCAGGTATTTTCGCGCTTCCGCTACGGTCATTGTGTCCAGCCATTTTTGATCAGGTTTGTTAAAGTTGATGGCCACTTTTTCCACCGCGGTGCTGATCAGGAAGAGGTCGGCATTGATCATGCTGGCAAGGATGGCTGAACCGAAGTCCTTATCGATCACGGCTTCCACACCGGTAAGATCGCCATTTTCCAGTTGCAACACGGGAATGCCGCCGCCACCAACAGCAATAACCACAAATCCCTGGTTGATCAAACTGCGAATGGCATCCGCTTCCACGATCGTCTGCGGGATTGGGGAGGGCACCACACGCCGCCAACCGCGTCCGGCGTCTTCCACCATGGTCCAGCCTTCTTTTGCCATTTTTTCCTTGGCGGCTGATTCATCCATGAAGGAACCGATGGGTTTGGTTGGGTTTTGGAAGGCGGGATCGTTGCGATCGACGATAGTTTGGGTGACGACCGTAACGGCTTGTTTGCTGATCCCGCGCAAGCGAAATTCGTTGTGCAGGGCTTGCTGGAACATGTAGCCGATGGCACCCTGGGTGTCGGCACCGCAGTAGTCCAGCGGAACTTCGTGCAGCTCGTGGGATGCCAACTCAGAACGACGCAGGATAAAGCCAACCTGCGGACCATTTCCGTGCGTTACCACGACGTCCCAACCCTCGGTAATCATGTTGGCGATGTGTTTCATCGTTTCCGCTGCAGCTTGATACTGATCGGGAACGGTCTGATGGTTCTTATCTTTGATTAATGCGTTGCCACCTACTGCAACTACTGCCAAACCTTTACTTTGCATAGAAAGAGTCTCCTTGGAAATCCTTGTGTGTGTAAGTATTCAAATTTGCAACAGGCGTTTGGTCGCCTGATTGTGTTTCTCAACTTGTTTCTGAACATCAAGCCTGGTCAACTGACCTTCACGCACGATGACCTCCCCGCCGACAACCGTCCAGTTCGCCTTGACGGGCTGGCAGAAAAGAATGGTGGCAAGGGGATCAGCGATTGCCCCGGCATAGTCCAGCTGGTGCAGGTCAATGGCGAAGAAATCTGCGCATTTGCCTACCTCAAGTGAGCCGATGTCCTTGCGTCCAAGTACCGAAGCGCCCCCGCGCGTGGCAATAGAGAGTGCCTGGCGGGCAGTCATGAGGGGTGGGGCGTCTGGCGCGGAGCGCGACGCGCCTTTGATGCCGCTGTTCAGACGCGCGAGCAGCAATGCCTGGCGCACTTCGTTGAGCATATGCGAGCCGTCGTTGCTGGCAGAGCCATCCACGCCGAGCCCCAGCTTTACACCACGTGCCAGCATGTTCATCACTGGCGCGATACCGGATGCCAGGCGCATGTTGGAGGAGGGGCAGTGGGCTACACCGCAGCCATGATGGGCATAAAGGTCCATCTCGTCTTCATTCACCCAGACTGAATGGGCAAACCAGACGTCATCCCCGATCCAATCGACCGTCTGCATGTAGGCTACCGGTTTGTGCCCGAACTTTGCCAGGCAGAAGTCATCTTCATCTTCAGTTTCAGCGAGGTGGGTATGGAGGTGAACACCGTATTTGCGAGCCAAAGCTGCCGACTCGCGCATCAGTTCACCCGTGACGCTGAAGGGGGAACAGGGCGCCAGCACAATTTGCAGTTTGGATCCGGGTTTGGGATCGTGGTAGCGCTGAATCAGGCGTTCGCTGTCCTTGAGGATGTTCTCTTCTGTATCCACAACGGAATCAGGTGGGAGCCCACCTTGTGACTGACCGAGGCTCATTGAGCCGCGCGACGCATGCAGGCGCAGTCCGATTTCTGCCGCGGCAGCGATCTCGTCGTCCAGTTTGCTGCCATTGGGGAACAGGTAGAGGTGATCTGAAGCAGTCGTGCAGCCGGAGAGTGCCAATTCTGCCAGGGCGGTTTGAGTGCTGGTGAAGATATCCTCCGGGGTCATGCGCGCCCAGATGGGGTAGAGCGTGGTCAGCCAGTTGAAGAGGTTAGCATCCTGGGCAGCAGGCAAAGCGCGTGTCAGGGTCTGATAAAAGTGGTGATGGGTGTTGATCAGACCAGGCAAAACAACATGATGGCTCAGGTCCAGCACTTCATCCGCGCTTTGGGGCAGATCAGCCTGGCTGCCGATTTGTTCGATAAAACCATCCCGACAGAAGATCGCGGCATCTTTCAGCTCGCGGTCCTGCCCGTCCATGGTAACGATCAGGTCAGCGTTTTTGACGAGTAAGGTCGGCATGGGAACCTCCTGGGATTAAGACTGGTCAGCCAATTCGGCTGCGCGGAGCGTGTTTTGGAGCAGCATGGCGATGGTCATTGGTCCGACGCCGCCAGGCACAGGGGTGATCGCGCCGGCAACTTCCGAGACTTCATCAAAAGCTACATCACCCACAAGGCGGTAGCCGCGTTTGGCACTGGCATCTTCTTTGCGATTAATGCCCACATCGATCACAATCGCTCCCGGCTTCACCCATTCTTTTTTGACGAATTCGGGCTGACCAATGGCTGCCACCAACACATCAGCTTCCCTGACCACAGAAGGCAGGTCGCGCGTGCGTGAGTGGCAAATGGTGACAGTGGCATTGGCTTTGACCAGCAGCAGAGCTACTGGCATGCCAACGATATTCGAGCGACCAAGTACCACGGCATTCGCGCCGCTGAGCTGCGCGCCAGCGCGCTCCAATAGCACCATGCAGCCGGCAGGCGTGCAGGGCACAAAGACAGGCTCGCGACCTTTTTGCGCTAAGCGCCCGATGTTGACCGGGTGGAAGCCGTCCACGTCTTTGTTCAGATCGATGGCGCTGAGCACTTTTTCTTCATCCAGGTGGCGGGGAAGGGGCAATTGCACAAGGATGCCATTGACTGTGGGGTCAGCATTAAGTTTTCGAACCAGTGCTTCAACCTCTTTCTGGGTGGCATCCTCGGGGAGATTGTGACCAAATGAGTTAATCCCAGTTTCGGCGCAAGCTTTTTGTTTGCTGCGCACATAAACCTGCGAGGCTGGGTTTTCACCTACAAGGACGGTAGCCAAACCCGGTGCAGGGAGACCTCTTTTCAGACGGTCATCAACTGCCACTTTGACTTCGTCACGGATTTCCTGCCCAATTTGTTTTCCATCGATTATTTTCGCGCTCATGTTTGCCTCCGTGGGTCATTATACCCGAAAGGAAGGTATAATCTGCTCATGCCCACATCTTCCACTCCTTTGATTATTGGTATCGCAGGTGGATCCGGCTCAGGGAAAACGACTTTGGCGAGCAGTATTCTCAATGCGATCGGGCAAGACCGAATCGCCCTATTGCCGCATGATGCCTATTATCGGGATCAGAGTAATAAGACCTTTGAAGAGCGGCTTATGGTCAATTATGACCACCCTGATTCGCTTGAAACTGAGCTATTGATCAAGCACATCCACGCCCTCAAGCACGGAGAAGCGGTCGACCTGCCGGTCTATGATTTTAAACGACATACGCGCGCTGCAGCAACGGTTCACATCCAACCCAAACCAATCATCCTGGTGGAAGGAATTCTTATTTTTGTTGAGCCCAAGCTGCGCAATCTATGCTCAATGAAACTCTATGTGGATACCGATCAGGACATCTGCTTCATTCGCCGTCTGTTAAGGGATGTGACCGAACGCGGTCGCACGGTTGAATCAGTGATCGATCAATACCTGAGGACTGTCCGTCCGAGTTTTATCGAATTTGTGGAACCCACAAAGCGTTTTGCGGACGTGATTATCCCCGAGGGCGGACTTAATACGGTAGCGTCAGATATGGTGATCGCACGCCTCAAAGCGTTGCTGTCTGATTGACCGTGGAAGAAAAACCCAAATTTACTAAGCCACAACTTTTTTTACGTATCGCGCTGCTTGTTCTATTGTTGGCAGGCACTGTTCTGCTTATTCTCAATCGCGACAAAATTCAGCAATTTAAGGCTTATGGGTATCCAGGCATTTTCCTCGTATCACTGTTTTCAAACGCCACGATCCTGGTTCCTTTGCCCGGGGTGATGATCACCTCGGCAATGGCTATGGTCTTCGACCCCTTTTGGGTGGCGATTGCTTCCGGAGCAGGGGCAGCATTGGGCGAACTTTCGGGATACCTGGCGGGGTTCAGCGGGCAGCCAATGCTCGAAAAATCCGATAAGGTCAAAAAATTGACAGCCTGGATGCAGCGCAACCAATCCTGGACGATATTTCTGCTGGCTCTTGTTCCGAATCCTTTATTTGACGTGGCTGGCTTCATCGCGGGCGCATCCCGCATGCCGGTCTGGAAGTTTTTGTTCTTTTGCCTCCTGGGAAAAATTGCCAAAATGCTGGCGTTTGCCTATCTCGGGGCAGGCATCTTTAGCGTTTTCGATTAAAACCTAACGGAAATTCATATGAGGTCACTCAGCAATTCTCATTATGGCGAATT
>DIVL01000037.1 GCA_002435825.1 Anaerolineaceae bacterium UBA6133 | reverse complement strand
CCGATGATGCGTGTGACGGAGGTGATGATTTCCGAGAGACTCTGATTGAGCGTGTTGCTGATGACATCCACGTCATTGGTGACCCGCGAAAGCACCTCTCCCTGGGTAACCCGGTCGAAATAACTGAGCGGCAGTCGGTTGAGCTTATGTGAGATTTCCTGGCGCATCTTGTATGTGATGTTGGCAGAAATTCTGGTCATGATAAAGCCCTGAACCAGGCTGAGAACTGATGAAATAACATAAAGTAACAGCACGCGAACGAGGATCGTCCCAACCGCGGTAAGGTCAATACCCAGTGGGTCGCCCTGAACCATGCGTAAAACACCGGCGTAAAGCTCTGTGATTGCCTGACCCAGCGTGCGCGGTCCAAAAATTGAGAAGACAGTGCCGCCTGCAGCCATCAGCATCATTACCAGGATCGACCAGCGGTAGGGTCCAAGATAGCTGATCAGCTGCTTCATGCTGCCTTTGAAGTCGCGCGCTTTCTCACCGGGCATCAACCTGCCTCCTCTACCTCCAAGAGGTCTTGGCGTTGTTTCCACCTTCTTGGCTTGACTGTTGGCAAAGGGGTTCTTAGGATCGGTTTGAATAGGTTTTTGGTTTGGTTGCTGGTTCATGCTAACTCCTCCGCGCTCAACTGGGAGCTGGCAATCTCCTGGTAAGTGGGGCAATTGGTCATCAGGTACTGATGGCTTCCTTTGCCGACCGCCCTTCCGTTATCAAGCACAATGACCTGGTCAGAATTTTTGGCGGTCGAAACACGCTGGGTAATGATGATAAAGGTGCTGTTGGCGACGCGCGGACGCAGGGCACTTCGCAGAGCTGAGTCGGTCTTGAAGTCCAGTGCCGAGAAGCTGTCATCAAAGATATAGATCGGGCGGGGTTTGATGATGGCGCGGGCGATGGAAAGGCGCTGCCGCTGACCGCCCGAGACGTTGTCGCCGCCCTGCGCGATGGGCATATTCAGCCCGTCTTCACCATCCAGGACGAAGTCGGCTGCTTGCGCGATTTCGATTGCTTCGCGCATCTCTTCTTCGGTGGCGTCGGGTTTTGCGACCTGCAGGTTGCTGGCAACAGTACCGCTGAAGAGCAGCCCTTTCTGGGGCGCAAAACCGATTTGCTCCCGCAAAGTTGCCTGAGGTATGTCGCGAATGTCGATATCATCGATTGTGATCTTGCCATTGGTAACATCGAAGAATCGCGGCAAGAGGTTGATCAGCGTGGATTTTCCACTGCCTGTCGAGCCGATAATCGCAGTTACCTTGCCGGGGTCTGCCTTAAAACTGACATCGTGCAGCATGTCATCCTCAGCATCTGGATAGCGGAAATCAACATCATGAAACTCCACCACGCCCTTCACAGGTTGTTCGAAGGCAACCGGTTCGGCTGGATCGGTGATGGAAACTGTTTTCTCGAGCACATCCGCAATGCGGTTGGCAGAAACGTTAGCGCGCGGGATGAAAATAAAGAGCATCGAAAGATTCAAAAAGGAAAACATGATCTGCATGGCATACTGCATGAAGGCAATCAAGTCGCCGACCTGCATGCTGGATTGCGCTATGATGCCCGCCCCGATCCAGATGATGAAGACTTGGCCTCCCATCATGATCAGGTTCATAGCGGGAAATATGAAGGCTATCGCGCGTCCGATATAGAGCATATTGCTCGTCAAATCCTTGTTGGCGACGTCAAAGCGTGCTTCTTCATAGTGCTGTTTGTTGAAAGCTCTGACAACCATGATGCCCGAAAGGTTCTCGCGCATGACAAGGTTGAGTCTGTCAATATAAGCCTGGATGCGTTCAAAGCGTGGGACGACAATCGCAAAGAGGGCAACGATAACTACCATCAAAACCCCGACGAACAATGCGATTGTCCACCACATACCCGGGCTTTTTTCGAGGGCGCGCACGATTCCCAAACCGCCAATAAGAGGAGCCTGGAAGCCCATGCGAATCAGCATAAAGATTGCCATCCGAACCTGGTCAACATCATTGGTGGTGCGAGTGATGAGCGAAGCAGTTGAAAAACTTTCAAACTCAGCATTGCTGAAATCTGTTACTTTGCGGAAAACACCGGAACGGATGTCCCTGGCAATACTGGCCGAACTGAGTGAAGCCAAATAGCTGACTACTATTGTAGCAACCAAACTCAAAAGGGACACCACAAGCATTTGGGCGCCGATGCGCAGGATGTAATTAGTCTGAAACCGTCCGGTGTCCGCGTTCAGGGCAGAATACTCGCTGGTAATGGCAGAGACAGTGATTTGATGCAGGATGGTTCCTTCAAGCGAGGTCAGATGCTGATTGACGCTGTCAAGTAGCTGAGCCCGTTGTGCCTGAGGCATCATCGAAAGCAAACTCAGCAGATCCTGCCCACTGCTGAGCAGGCTGGGGTCCAGCGGAAAATTCTCCCCAAGCATTTGTGTGGCGAGTTCAGGATTCTCCTGGATCATGCGCAAGCTTTGGAGTAAAACCAGCGGTTTGGAAATCAGGTTTTCCACTACCAGATCCTCTCCCTCCTCGAGCGGCTTCAGAGCATAGACCGCCTCTTCTGCGGCTTTGGGGAAATCTGCTGCGAGGGATTCGGACTGTGGACTGCCCGGGGTAACCAGCTCGTAATATTGCAGCAGTTCTGCCTGCTCATCTGGGTAGAGTTCGCCGATGTTCTGGAAAGTGCTTTCGCTCAGGACCAGTGGGGCGCCGGATTCTACCCCCTTTTGCTGGATGCCGATATTGACGATGTCCGAAAGGTAATCTGGCAATTGCAGATCGCTCCACGCGACGACCAGCACGAACAAAATCGCTGGCAGGATGAGTTTAATGTAAGGTCGGTAGTATTTTTTTAGTCTTAACATAGGTCATTTCTCGATATTTCGGGATTTAGTCCTTTCTGGATTTGTCTGAGCTTTTCGTTTACAGTCTCAAAGATCTGGCAAGCCTGCTCTTGTTGCGACTCCGTCAGGCTGGCAGCCAGGTTTGGCACCCATTTTCGGCGGGTGAGGAAGGCTTTTTGGACCAGGCTCTCGCCGGTCTCGCTCAGGCAGATCAACTTGCTGCGTCTGTCGATTGGGTCTTCCTCGCGGGAGATCAAGCCTGCTTCAACCAGCCGGTCTACCATCTGGGACACAGCAGCTTTGGTAACACCCAGGTGATCAGCAAGGCAGTGAATGTTGGTGCAGCCGGCGCGATGGATGAAGAAAAGGCTGTTGAGATGCGTAAAGGAGAGATTGTGCTCCTGCATGAACTGCATGTTGTAGATCATGGTGATGTGCATCGTCATGCCAGCAAACTGGTTGAGTTGTTCGGTTAAAACATCGTGCTTTTCGTGCATTGTAAACCTGCCTTGATAGTTAAACGGGCTTTACTATACGGCATCGAGCAGGAATTGTCAAGCCGAAATAACAATCTTTTTGTGCGGAGAGGGAGTTTGAGCCCGCGAAGGAGGGCATGATCCCATCCATATCGCAACTCTTCCCTCCGGTGTCCTAAATAACGACATGGAGTGGGAAGTTACGAGACTTTTTTGAATTCATCAATCGTGCCAGTCTCATGGCCGAGCACGTTTGGTTGACTAAAGGTTTCCACAGTTTATCGCCTGACTCAATACAGACTGATAAATTAATGATAGCGCCAGCCTGCCATAAAGTGAACGGGTATTGGCAGACTGGCGTTAGCAGCATTCGTAATACTTTTATCTCAAGATTAACGGTAAGTATATTGTGAAATTTATAAATTCGGCCGTGATACTGGTGTCGTCTTTAATCGTGATGATCAGCGGATTGGTTACTCCTGTTGCATCCCCACTCCAGCTTGAGAAGGTCCAGCCTGGATCAGCCGTGGCGGTGAGGGTAACGACATCGCCGTAGTGGTAGGTGGACTTAACTGGGTCAACAGCCACTTCGCCAGAACCGCTAGGGGTCACAGCCACAGTCAATGTGTATTCATTTTGCGTGAAGGTGGCCTTGATGCCGGTGTTGCCTCTAATCGTGATGATCAGCGGGTTCTCTGTGCCTGAAGCATCCCCACTCCATCCAATAAAGGTCCAGCCTGGATCAGCCGTGGCGGTGAGGGTAACTTCCTCCCCCCAGAGGTATTCCAGTTTATCGGGATCTAGGTCTATGGATCCACTGCCTGCAATATCAAGCGTCAGTGAGAATGAATTGTACTCATACGCGCCCATATCACATATAGGATCTCCATCCCCATTTCCATCGATTGGTCTGGGAAAGCCGCGTTGGTCTGTGGCGGGGCAATTTGACGGGGCCGGGTCCCCTGCATCAATGGCAGGGCTGCCTTTACCTAGCGCATGGGTCTGTGTGAAACCACCGTTGTCTGCCAGGGGACCTAAAAGCGGATTAGCATCGATGTTGCCTGTGCCTGTATAACCGTCCTGGACGTCGCTGTAAGTGACTGTGACAGACGATAGAGAATCGTTATATATTTGTTCAGGGTTATTTCCCCAAAGGATTGAATTAGTCACTGTCGGGCTGCTTTGATAATTGTACATCCCGCCGCCGTAATAAGCGCTATTGCCGGAGAAGGTGACATTGCTCAGGCTGGGGCTACTGTTGACAAAGTTGAACATCCCGCCGCCGTAATAAAGTGTCGAGTTGGTGGAGAAGGTGACATTGCTCAGGCTGGGGCTACTTTGATTATTGTACATCCCGCCGCCGGAATAAGCGCTATTGGTGGAGAAGGTGACATTGCTCAGGCTGGGGCTGCTGTTGTAATCGTTGTACATCCCGCCGCCGCCATAAGCGCTGTTGCTGGAGAAGGTGACATTGCTCAGGCTGGGGCTGCTGTTGTCATAGTTGGACATCCCGCCGCCGTTATAAGTTGCCGAGTTGCCGGAGAAGGTGACATTGCTCAGGCTGGGGCTGCTTTGATAATTGTACATCCCGCCGCCGTAATAAGCGCTATTGCCGGAGAAGGTGACATTGCTCAGGCTGGGGCTGCTTTGATAATTGGACATCCCGCCGCCATTATAAGTTGCCGAGTTGCCGCTGAGGGTGACATTGCTCAGGCTGGGGCTGCTGTTGTACTCGTTGTACATCCCGCCGCCTCTATCATAGTTTTCCTCATAGCTACCATCCGCATTTCCACCCCTGATGGTAAAGCCATCCAACACAGCCGTCTCGTCTACCCCGCTGCCGGTCACCACATGGTAGCTGTTGTCTCCCGCATTGCCACCAACCCTAATATCTCCGCTCAGAGTGGTGATGTTAGTTTCCCAATCGCGTTCGGCAAGGCTGGTTTCTGTCCCAGCAAAGCCGCCGTAGATGGCGACACCGGATTTGAGTTGGAAGGTGGCAGTCCGATCAGTACCTGCAGTGGGTTTGTAAGTGCCCGCCGCCACCCAGATCTGATCGCCAGCCACCGCGTTAGAGAGCGCAGTCTGCAGTTCGCAGGCAGTCGCCCATGAAGTGCAATCGATACTATCCGCGCCTTGTTTGACATAGAGAATGTTGACTAGGGTTTGGGGAGCGGTGGAATACGCGGAGACGGCGCTCCAGCCCAGGAAAATGAATAGTAAAGCCGCGGAAAAAAAGATAACCAAAATGGACTTTTTAGTTTTCATGGAAACAACTCCCTCATTTTTTAAAAAACCGGCGACAAAATAACGACTATGCAACGAAATTCGACCAGGGAAATGGCACAACCAATCTTTTCGCCCTCCCTGAACATGAACTCGCATTATTCATGTCACATAAAATTATACAACGTTAAAGACAAATGGAAAGTGCTAAATGGGTTCTGTAAATGGGTTCAATTTTCTTTTTTTCTCCCACCCCTTTATCCTGAGGTCTTCGTTTTCATCCCCACGGAGTAGTTCAATTATCCAGCCAGTCCCCACGTCGCAATCAGGCATCAGCAAATCAAGCTATACCATTTCCAAGAGATAGTTATTCTCCAAGAATTCCATATGACAATCTTTTGAGAAGGCGGATTACTGCTTCGTTTAGGCGTAGATAGCGCTACTGAACTGCTCCAGCAATCGCAAGGGTGTAATTGGACGCTTGTGAGAAATCACGATTCATAAACAAAATACGAAAAGTGGCAGGCGCGTTTGCCTCTTCGGTTTGGGTGCGCACATAGCTTTGTTCGCATCCCAACACCCTGCCGGAACTATCAAATAGTGTTACCACTGCGCGCAAATCATTCAAAATTGCGGGTTCAGTGGTGCTGATCGTGCCTTCGACCATGTACCAACCATTTTGAGCGTCATATCCGGCATTTGAAACCGCTGGCACTACTCCGCCTGGCAATGCGCCGCCCGTTGCATAAGAAAGGACTTGGACAGCGTAACTTTCGACTTCCTTTGCCTCTACAACGTAAAGGTCAAAGCACGCCCGATTGCCAGGCGCAATGCTGTCAGCCAGCGGGTAGCCGCGTAAGGTTGTCTGACCGCCAGATTTTAAATTGAGCACGGCTTCAACCATCACCTTATTGACAATCGTTGGGGTATTGTTGAGCACTTCGCCCACAACATGCACGATCTGCATGTCTTGATCCCGCTCGTAGTAGACCCCATCCCCAGGCAGGAGGACAATCGGGTCTTTGTAAACTGTGACTGCCAGGGGGAGATAGAGGTGATTTTCCATCGAAACCGCTGGGGTGGTGGGGCTGACCATTTTGGCTTGAGGCGGGGGTTCGGGGAGGGTGCGCTTCAGGACCACGGCAAGCAAGAAAATATTCAAGGCGATCAGCCCAATGAACATGATGATGCGGACGCTTTTCTTTGGCTCAGTCATGACTCCCTCGATGAAAATACTCAAACGATAGGTAGCAATTCTTGTGCCAGAGGGGATATTTCAAGTTTACTAGATCGTGCCGGCGTCCTCGGTGCGAAGCCTCCCCGTGGGACCGGGCACGCGACCTGACCGGAGGTCTCCAGAATCCAGTTCACGCCTGTCTGCAGTCATGTTTAGGGCGAGCTTGAGGGCACCGTGGACGATGTGGTAGACAAACGTATTGTGCCCTCAATCCGCCGCTGTCCTGTTTACCCGTTCGAGCCGGTCTCCTGACCGAGCACAGCATCTGACCACCTGGTCTAAAGTTATCACAATGAAAAGCAGATCGCCATTCCCTGCTTCGCGAATAAAGTAAATCGTAGGGCGCGATTGAGGGTACCGTGGACGATGTGATGGACAAACGTATCGTGCCCTCAATCCGCCGCTTATGGTGATCCTGGTAGCAAGTTTTGTTTATTGCGGATGATCAATGGTGTGATGGCGGATTGGAAGTACATCTAGATCTCTGCATGATGATGTGCGCAGTACTTCCAATACCCTGCTTCGCGGGCACTTTGTCTCGCCCTACAGGTACTTCGTCTCGCCCCTACTCAATTGGTAAATACCAGTCGTAGGTCAGGTTGCGCAGCCTGCCCCGTGTTTTTTTTGCGGGGTTCAACCTGACATCGGAAACCTACATATATTATGGACTCTATTTTCCAGCATTCGTGACTTTCCGAACGGATTGATTAGCAGCTGCAATAAACACATCGAATGCTCCTGAAACGCCTTACTACTACCATCAGCCAATTCGTGCTTGGACAGGTGCCTGGTGATCAGGAATCGTCAGCTTTTTTGTTTTAAAAATAGAAAATTCTGGTCTTTTGCGCTTCTTAATCTGCATCCTGAATCAGGATGAACCGAAACCTCTTAGTAAAGGCGGTTTAGCAGGAACTTGATCAAGCTTTGGGTAAAAAACAATCGAGGACTTCGGGTTATTCTCCGAAATTATTAAGAAAGAGCTGTTCTAATTCTTTTAGCAGAGCCTGGCGGGCAGGCCCGCTTGCCTTCAGAATTAACTCGTCACCTTTTTTGGCTTGAATTAGCATTACCGAGATCATGCCCTTGACAGGGATTTCTTCACTGCCTTCGCTTAGATTAATGACCTGTAATTTTGCGTCGTGCTTTTTAACTGTCTGGATGAACAATGAGGCTGGTCTGGCGTGTAGACCGCTGGCATTGGTAACCTTGACCTTTAACACCGAATCATTGTCCGATTCTGCTGTAACGATAGGTTCTTCCTGCGGATTTTCGGGGCTGGTGGGGATCTCTACTTCTCCCAGAATCTGTTTTTGCTTGGCACTCAGCGCGTTCATTGCCTCATCATAAACCTCTTGCAAACTACTCCCCAAACTTGCCTGTACCCCGGCGGCGATTGCCCCTTCCACAAAAGGAGCTGGGCACATATGCACCTTGCCTGCCGTTTCTTCATCCAACATCTGTATTGCCATTTCGGTGCTTAGCAAAGCGCTTCCCAAGTCCATCAAGACCAGGCAGCCATCCTCTTGTGCCAGTTCAGAGAGTGCCTCCATAATTTCAACGGCATTGGTGCCGATTTCTGCATTGTCATCGCCTATCCCGGCAGCGACCCGAATTTTTACCTCTTCTGAGGATACCATCTGGCGGCTCAAGTCAGCGGTTCCCTGAGCTAATTGATGACTGTGCGAAACCAACAAGATATTGACCATACGCTTCTCCTGTTTTTATGCTGAAAAAAAAGAAAGACTACTTATCTTTAGACCTAAACAGAGTATGAAACCAGTTCATGCCATAAAAGACCAGCCAAATGCTGCCGCCAAAAAGCAGACCATATAAAATGCCTTTGCCCCAATCGCCTGTTCCAATAATGATTTGGGCAGCCACGAGGAGCATTAAACCAACACTAATCCCAATGATAAGCCTCAATCCGGTTCTTTGCTGGATCCAGGGCTTTTTGAGATCTTCAAAATTGGTTTCTTCTTTTTTGTTCGTTTTATTTTTCTTGTTTGAATTGCTCATATTCACTCCGACTTGACTTGATCAGGAAAAATTAAGGGGCGAGCAATTAGC
>DIVL01000033.1 GCA_002435825.1 Anaerolineaceae bacterium UBA6133 | reverse complement strand
TGACAATCAAGACGGTATCTACAACTACTTTGCGATTGTGCCGCTCGTGCCCGCTGTGGATCGAATGGTCACATAAGAGCAGGTTGAAAACCCATGCGTAGGGAGGAATGAGACCACCAACCCGTCCCGGTATCATAGACAACTCTCGTGGTCTCCCTCCGCCATCGGACGATCTGCGGATATGGATTGTCGGAGTGAGCCTGCGTGAAACCTGTGGAGTAAGGATATTTTAAGGCAGGCTCATTCCGACCTACAACCACAGATTCGGTCTGGGGACTACCCATCCGTTTCACGGTGGGCACAGGCAGCACGATCTGTGAAATCCCCCAATGAACTAAAGCCACTCCCCGCTTATAATCAGCCTATGTTGCAGCAACCAGATGAAATCATTTACGACCGACGCCGCAAGCGCCTGATGGTGCAGGTGCTGCCTGGGGGTAAGGTGGTGCTGAAAGCGCCGATGGGGACTCCCAGGCGCCAGATCAACAGCTTCCTGGAGCAACATGCCGGCTGGATTATTGAGAAAAAAGCTCTTATGGAGATGGTGAATCCGCCAGCGCAGGCATACCGTTTTGCTGAAGGGGAGCTCATCTGGCTTGCAGGCAGGCAATATCCACTTCACCTAACTGGAAAGGGAACAAGGGGGTTGGTTTTCAAGCAAGGGCAGGGTTTCTTTTTGGCAAGTGCTGAACAGAAACGGGGCGCAGAGAGTCTAAAAACCTATTATCGCGAAACCACGCGCAAGGCAGTCACGGCGATTGCTGAGAAATATGCCAGGCAGTGGGGTTTGCAGGTCAAATCGATCCGCATCACGGGGGCGAAAAGGCGTTGGGGCTCATGCAGCCGCCAAAATTCGCTCAATTTCTCGCTGCGGCTGGCGATGGTCCCTACGGAAGCGCTTGAGTACGTGGTGGTGCACGAACTGGCTCACACCCGCCACCACGATCATTCGTATGCTTTCTGGACCTTCCTAGGGCAGATGCTGCCGGGTTACGCAGACCAACGGCGCTGGCTGAAGCAAAACGGGCTCAAACTGCCGGACTTTTAGCCTTCGGCTTGCCGTTTCAGTTCATTCCCCTGGGCGTCAAAGAGCTTGCGTTTGCCAGTCAGGCTCTCAATCCGGATTTCATATACCTTCGTGATCTTCAATGAGCTGTTTGCCGCGAGCTCAAAGAACGCCATCTTCTCCGGCGTGAACTTCTCACAAATACAGCGCAAACCAGACAATTTATCAGCGGGATCGGTCAGCTCGTAAACTTTACCTTGCACGCAGGTGGATTCGAACTCGGTGGTGAAGACATTGGAACCCAGCCTGGAAGCAGCCCCGGGTTCGTTTACTATTTTGGCAAGTTCCTCCGGACTGAAGAGCTCAGGCACACGCACGTGCGAGACAAAAGTCAGCGCCACCTCCTGCCCATCCGGCAGGTAATCGACCTTGCTGCCAGCCGTGGCGGAATGGAAGAAGAGCCTGTCGCCAGCTCTCGCGATGGAGAGCGGGATGGCATAAGGCTTTCCGCCAGGGGTGACGCAAGCTAAAACGCCAAACTGGCTGCGGTCAATCACTTCACGGGCAAAATCTTGGTCCATTTCTCGGTCTTTTCGGCGCATTTCTTAATCCTCCAGGAAAACTCATACAAGTATACCGCTGGTGTAAAAGATGACATTTTCTAATGAAATTGGCAACTTTTGACCTCTATCCAAGCGTCTAAAAAAGCGCTAAACTATGCCCATAAATAGAACATAAGTTCTATAAAAGGAGGCAGCGTAACATGCGACACTCAAACCCCACTTGTCAGGCTTCTACGCAGCCAACCGGAAAAGCCCGCCCAAACATGGCGGGCTCACTCCGGCAGGCGCAAAGTGAGCAGACTATCCAGCAGCAGGACAAATTGGCTGAACGGGAAGCCTTTCTGGCGGATTTCAGCCCGGCTGAACGCCTGCAGCTTTCCGAATCAGCCAAGCTCGACCTTGACGAAGAGATCAACATGCTTTCGCTTACAATGAAACGCTTTATGCGGGCCGCGGAGAGTGCGGGCGAGGAAGATTACCCGGTCAACCTGGCGAAATCACTTGACTTGTTGGGACTGACCTGTTCACGCATGGCTTCCTTACTACGCGTGAATGTCATCCTGCTTGGCCCCGAAAAGAGCGAAGAATCGAAAGAGCTGCTCAAGCGCCTGACGGATTTCAGCCAGGAGGTCAGTCAGATGGGTGAGGTCAGCCATGACTGAAGCGATCGCTATTCCCAAAACAAATCTGAGCTACCACTGGCGCATGCGGCTCTCGGAAGGTGAGAGCCTGAGCCGGCCTGATTTTTTGCGTTCCCTGCGCAGGGTTACTAACTTTACGCGCGTTTTTGGCGGGATCAAATTGCGTTCCTATCAGCAGGCAGCCGCCAACGCGATCGTGAATTCTGTACTGCACAACCAGGGGCTGTCGATCGTGGTCATGTTCCCGCGCCAATCCGGCAAGAACCTGATGCAGGCGCAGCTCGAGGTCTACCTGATGGCGCTGCTGGCGGAAGAAGGCGCCGAGATGGTCAAACTCTCGCCCACTTACCAACCGCAAAGCTTGAATGCCATGCGCCGCCTTGAAACCGCCCTGGAGGCGAACTTTCTGACGCGCGGCAACTGGCACAAAAGCGCAGGCAACCATTACCGCTTCCACAAATCCCATCTCACCTTCCTCTCGGCGGCACCTGGCTCCAATATCGTCGGCGCCACCGCCTCCACGCTGCTTTCGCTGGATGAAGCGCAGGATATTGAAATCGCCAAGTACGACAAGCAAATCGCCCCCATGGCTGCCTCCACCAACGCCACGCGCGTCTTCTGGGGCACAGCCTGGAGCGCTCAGACGCTCCTGGCGCGCGAACTTCGGGCAGCCAGGGAAGTTGAAGCGCTCGACGGCATCCGGCGGGTGTATCAAATCACGGCTGAAGAGGTCTCTCAGGAAGTTCCGGCTTACGGCATGTTCGTGGATGAGCAGATCGCGCGCATGGGGCGCAATCACCCGATGGTACGCAGCCAGTTTTTCAGCGAGGAAATCGATTTTGCAGGAGGGCTGTTTACGCCAACCCGGCTTGGTTTGATGCAGGGCGCGCACACAGCCCTCGAGACCCCCTTGCCGGGCAAACGCTATGCCTTGCTGATCGACCTGGCAGGCGAAGATGAAGCTTTGCGCCAGGGTGGAGCGAATGCCACGCTGGAAAACCCCGACCGGGACCTGACCGCGGTAACCGTTGTGGAGTTGGATTTTTCGCTCCTGGGCGATGATCTGGTGGGCAAGCCGATTTACCGTGTGGTCAACCGCCAGGTCTGGCAGGGCGAAAGGCACAGCACGCTTTACGCGCGCCTGCTGCGATTGGCGGAGCTGTGGCAGCCGGAAAAGATCGTGGTGGATGCCAGCGGCGTGGGAGCGGGCGTGGGGTCCTTCCTGCGCGACAAGCTGGGCCAGCGTGTTATCGCGCTGCAGTTTACCCGGCAGTTGAAATCACGCCTGGGGTGGGGATTCCTGGCGGTGGTGGATACTGGGCGTTTCCAGGATTTTTCCCCGAGCACTGCTCCCGAACAGTGGAACACAAACCCGCTTTTGGGGCAGATGGCTGCCGAGCAGGACCGCCTGCAAGCGCTTTTCTACCGCCAGCTGGCAGGTCTACAGGCAGAAGTCAGCCCCGGACCGGAGCGGCTGTTGCGGTGGAGCGTGCCCGAGGGAGCGGGCGATCCTGAAGGCGGCTTGCTGCACGATGACCTGGTGCTCTCAGCGGCGATGGTTGCGGTTCTGGATGAGCAAAGCTGGCATCTGCCATCACAATCCGTGTTGATTCCTGCCAGCGACCCTATTTTGGAAATGGATGGAGGTTTTTGATGAGTTATTTTGTGCGTAACCAGGAATTTGCCTTTGGGATCGACCTGTCGCGTTACAACGCCAGCGCTGATCTCAAACAGATGCCTGATTTTGAGCAGGTTGCAGGCCACGACCCCGCGGTGAACTTTGTCGCGATCCGGGCGGGCGTCTCGTGGGGCTATCGCGACCCGATGTTCCGCCCTTTTTACCAACAAGTCCAGAGGTTCGGAGCGTGCGTTCTGCCTTACCATGTGCTTTACCCCGGAGAACCTGCCCTGAAACAGGTGGACAGTTTCTTGAAAATCCTGGAGGGGATCAACCTCAACGAGGTGAGGCTGGTACTGGACGTGGAACTTGAGCACGGGCACACGCGGGCGATGATCACCAGCACCCTGCTGAGCAGTCTCGAATTGCTTGAGCAGGAAACCGGTCGCTTGCCGATTGTCTACTCGCGGGCAATGTGGGTGGATGCCAACCTGCGCGTGGCGGACCTGCCAAAGTTGGACTGGTGGCTGGCGCAGTATTATTACCGGCGACCATTCCCGCAGTACACGCCCGAGTACCCCTGCCCACCGCGCATGCCCAAGGGTGTGGACCGCTGGCTGATCCACCAGACCTCCGAACGGGGTCCGGCGATTGGCGGTGTGGGCAACTATATGGACTACGACCGCTGGAATGGCACGCCGGCTGACGTTTTGGCGTATTTTGGGCGCACGGATGCAGCCAGGGTGATCTGCCCGCTGGATGGCGAGATTTGCCCGGTCAAAGGTAAGCGCGCCGCTGAATGCCTGCAGTGCCAGGCGGTGGAAGCATGAGCAGCCTGGCGCAGCAGATACGGCAATTTTTGAGGGTAAAACCTCAGGCTGAAGGGCATCAGAAACAGCTGAGCCTGGAAGAAACCGACAACGCCCTGCTGATTGGTTCCTGGCAGGCAGGGGACAGCCAGCGCGACCGCCTGGCTTACGACCGCGAGAAGGTGCTGGCAGATTGCATGGACGCCTGGCGCTTCAACCCCCTGGCGCGGCGCATCACCGAACTGACCACAAACTATGTGTCAGGAGGCGGTTTCGTGCTGAGCAGCCCGCACGCGGCTACGCAGGCATTCCTGCAGCGGTTTTGGGACCATCGCCTGAACCGACTCAGCCTGCGAACTGGCGAGCTTTCGGATGAACTGATACTCAGCGGCAATCTGTTCCTGCTGCTTTCAACCGACGCTTCTGGTATGAGCTATTTGCGGGTCATCCCGAGCGCGGATATCGCCAGGATCGAATCGAGCGAAACGGACATCGAACAGGAACTGCGCTATGTGGGTAAGCCTGGCTTGGACGGCGATGAGTGTATTTATCCAGCTTATCAACCAGGCAGGGACAGACCCGGGGAGGGCGGGGGCTTTAGCCCGGTCATGATGCACTACGCGGTCAACCGGCCGGTTGGGTCTCAGTGGGGTGAGAGCGACCTGGCGCCGATCCTGAAGTGGCTTTCGCGCTACAGCGCCTGGCTGGAGGACCGGGTGCGCTTGAACCGCTTTCGCAACGCTTTTGTCTACGTGGTGAGGGCGAGGTTTGCCAATGAAGCCGCTCGTTTGAACCGGCAGGCGCAGCTGGCGCTTCATCCGCCGGCGCCCGGCTCGGTGTTGGTGACGGATGAGACTGAGGAATGGTCAGTGATAGCGCCGAAGCTGGAGGCTTTGGATGCCTCGAGCGATGGTCTGGCAATCAAGAAGATGATCGCGGCTGGCGTGGGGCTGCCGCTGCACTTCCTGGCTGAGCCAGAATCTTCGACCAAAACCACGGCAGAGGCATCGGGAAATCCAAGTTATCGCAGATTTGCCGAACGGCAGCGGGCAATGTGCTGGATCCTGCAGGACTTGCTGCGTGTAGTCGTTGAGCGGCGCGCGTATTTTGACCCAAGCGTGGATCCGACTGCCCAAATTACCGTTTCTGGCGGTGATATCTCCGCGCGCGACAACGCTGAATTGGCGGATGCCGGACAGAAGGCCGCCGCAATTGCCTCGGGATTGCATGAAAAGGGCTTGATCAGCTCTGAGGAACTGCTGCGCCTGGTTTATCGCTTTATGGGCGAGCAGCTGCCGGCAGTTGAAGAGAGCCAGAGCGAACAGGGTTAAGCACAGCAATGGGTTTTTGCGTGGGGCAAAGAGAGCTGTTTGGAAAGGGAGAGCATGAAAGGAGTCGAATGGGTGAATTCAGAGAGCATTTAAATCTGGAGGTAAACCCTGTCACTAACGACCGTTTTGAGATCCTGGCGATCACCGCCGGGGTGGCAAACGGATGGGAATTCCCGGCGGAAGTGCTGCGCGAGTCGCTGGCACTCTGGGAAGGCGTCAATTGTTTCGTGGACCACAGCCTCAGTGCCCGCTCGGTGCGCGATATCGCCGGGGTGCTGCGGGATACCCGTTGGGACGAAAGCGCGAACGGTGTGCGGGCGGAGTTGACCGCTTTTGGTCCGTCGGCGAAGGTTCTCGCTGAAATTGGCAGGCAGGTGCTGGAGGAGAGCGACGAACCGGCCGTGAGGGTGGGCTTCTCAGCGGATGTTTTATTCAAAGGTAAAGCTGGCAAGGTGGAGAAGATCCTCAAGATCTACTCTGTCGACCTGGTCTACAACCCGGCACGCGGAGGGATCTTCCTGCGCGCGCTCAATCAACTTGGCATCGAACCGTTACAAATTGGAGGAAAAAGGATGGAATCAAATCAGAATCAGGATCTTAGCGGGCTGCAGGCAGAAACAGTCACTGCCCAACCCAATTCAAACCCGCATGAGCTGCAGGAGCAGCTTTCGGAGATGCGGGCGATGCGTTCAGAAATGAGCGCTTACCTGCTCGAGGGTTCTTTGGCGAACACGCGCCTGCCGATCGGGATACAGCAGCGCATCCGCAGCCAGTTCCAGGACCGCACATTCGCGCCTGCCGAACTCAAAGCGGCTCTGCACGAAGCCCACACCATGTTGGGGGAATACGATGGCGCCAGGAGCGTGCAAGGACCAGCCCGCATCGAAGGCATGCTCGAGCCCTCGGAGCGGCTGCAGGCAGCCGTGGATGACATGTTTGGCGCGCCGCGTGAAAAGCAGATGGTTTCAGCTTCCGTGCCGCGTCTTTCGGGCATCCGCGAGCTCTACCTCAACACCACCGGCGACTACGACCTGCACGGTGGGTATTTCCCTGAGCGCGCTCAGCTGGCAACTACCGGCGACTTCAGCGGTCTGGTGAAGAACAGCCTCAACAAGCTGGTGACGAACACCTGGGAGGAACTGGGCAAGGCTGGCTATGACTGGTGGAAAGACGTCACCGTGCAGGAGCACTTCAACAGCCTGCACGAGATCAGCGGGACTTTGATCGGCACGGTCGGCGACCTGCCGAGTATCGAGGAAGGCGGAGCTTACCCTGAATTGCAGGTTGGCGACTCGCCTGAAACAGCCAATTTCGTCAAATATGGCGGCTACATCCCCCTCACACTTGAGTTGATCGACCGCGATGAGACCCGCAAACTGCGTTCTTATGCCCGCGAGCTTGCGTCTGCCGGCATGCGTAAAATCTCCAGGCTGGTGGCAGAGATCTTTACGATCAACGGCGGGACTGGTCCCTACCTGGCAGACGGCAGCCTGTTGTTCAATACCACCGATGTCACGAGCCTTGGCGGGCATGCCAACCTCGACACAGTGGCGCTCAACCATACCAACTGGGACCTGGTGAGCACTAAAGTCTACAACCAGCCGATGCTGATCAAGAATGCCGTCACTTTTTACGGCACGGGTCCGCGTATGGCTGTCAACCCCAAATTCATCCTGGTGGGGCGTGCGCAGCAAAAAGCAGCGATGGAAATTTGCACCGGTTCACTGGTACGCGAACCTGATTACGTCTACGACAACGTTCTCAAGGGCAGTGCCGCACCGCTGGTGGTGCCGGAATGGACGGATGCCAACGACTGGGCTGCTGCTTGTGATCCGCGCGTGGCACCCGCGATTTTTGTGGGGGAACGCTTTGGGCTGGCGCCTGAAATTTTCATCGCTGGCGATGAGCTCTCTCCGGCGGTCTTCAGCAATGACGAACATCGCCTGAAGGTGCGCCATTACCTGGCGGTTTGGGTCAATGACTTCCGCCCCCTGTTCAAGTGCAACGTTGTTTAGGTTCGAAAGGAGAATCGCATGGATAAATGGAAGACCCTCTTAAGTTCACGCAAGTTTTGGGCGACCCTGGTGGGATTGGTTTTCATGATCATCAAAGTTGTCAAGCCTGATTTCCCGCTCGATGGGGATCAATTGGCAGGCATCCTGGCGCTCTTGGTCAGCTACATCCTGGGCACTGCCCTGGAAGATGGCTTGCGCGCCAGCAAGTAAACGATACCTAACAGCCCCGCAGGGAGACACTCTCTGCGGGGCAATTTGGAGGAATTATGCGAGAGGATATCTTAAAACAAGTGGTTGAAGACCTGGTTGGTCCCGGAGCGCTGGCGTATGCCTTGCATGCGGACGGCAGCCTGACCATCGTGGATGCCCAGGGTTGGAAGCGGCAATTCTCACCCGCAGACTATCACGCGCTGCGCCAAAAGCGCGCGAAAACCCCGAAAAGGAGCACGCTATGATCACCCTGAGCAGCCTCACCGAACGACTTGGCACACAATTTCTGGATCCGAATAGTCTGGCAGCCCCACAGGAAACCCGCGAAGAAGCGGTACGGTTGGCGCTGGAGGAAATCAATCTGAGCCTGAACCACGCCTATTCCATCACCGGATTGGACGGTGAACTTGCTGGCGACCTGCCCGATAGCTGCCTGCCCGCGCTATTTAGCGGCGCGGCAGCCATCCTGATCAGCACGGTGCTGCACTATGATCTGAGCAGCCATACCAATCTCTCTGCTGACCGCGCGCAGCTTCAGCTTTGGGCGGAGCACCTCAAGCGCCAGTTCGACTTGCAATTGGACAGGCTGCGATTGCAGGAACTGCAAAACGCGCAGAGTGCCTCTCACATTCAATGGGAATGGCAGGAGAATGGGAGCTGGCGCTGATGACCGCCTTTGCAATAGGATTTATGAACAGCACTTCGGGGCTGGATTGGTTTGAGCTCCAGGGGGCAGGCATGCTGGCAGGAATGCTCGGCTGTGAGTGGCAATTGCAGTCGGGCAGTGACGCAAGGCTGGCAGAAACTGCCTGTGTCAGCCTTAGAGGATCCCTGCTTGAATTGCAAGCGGTAACTGATCAGCTCGAATCCCTGCGGTCAACTGCCCAACAGAGACCGGATTTCTGCCTGCGCGTCTGGAGCGAGACGCGACAGTCTTATCTTTTTTCACCACTGACACAGTTTACCTGGCATGTCCTGCCCGCTCATCTCCTTTCAGCTGACGGCAGCAGCTTCAGGGTGGAACTGAAGTGGGAACGCGATAGATTCTTTTATGGTGATGAGGTTGCCTTGCCGCTTTCCAACACTTCTGGCTCGGGCATAACGAATGGGCTGACGCTTTACAACCATGACGATCCTTCACTCGGGCACGACAACTGGTTTGATGTCAACCTGCAAGCGGTTGGCAACTTCTGGCAGCTCCCGCTGCGCCTGGAAGTGAAGAACACCACCAGTGGAGAGCCCCTGGCAGATTTCTGGTTGGGGAGCATGGCGCTGCCTGAGAGTGGCACTCTGCCCAACCTGGTTTTTGAAGCGGAAAGCGGCGTTGGGGGAACCGTGCTGACGGACGCAAACGCTTCGTCGGGGGAGTATTGTCGCTATGACTGGAGCGGCAGCGCCTGGCACAGCCTGGCAAGCTGGACGATAACGTCTTTGGACGTCAGCCGTGTGCACGGAATTGGCTTGCTGCTGTTGATGCGTTTTTTTAGCCCACCCGCCGAAACAAACTTAAGGCTGCGCTGGAAACTGCTGGTGGACGGGATGCCTGTCTGGCTTGGACCTGCCAGCGACCTGGAATTGGGGCAAGCCAGCCTGCGCATGGAACCGCTTTCTATTCCCTGGGGTGATCTGCCTCTGCGCAGCTTCGCCATGGGGCATCAGCTTGTTTTGGAGGCATTCCACGTTGGTACTGGCGCGCATCGGCTTGATTTGGATTACTTTCTTCTGCTGCCGCAGCAAACATTTGGAGCTTACCACGCCATCGGGGCTCTGAAGCAAAACGCCAGCCTGATCGATGACCAATTGCGGCAGGCGGTTTGGTCCGAAAGCGGAGGGTTGGAGCTGACAACGCATCTGCGGGTTGGCAGTGGTCACCACTTGCAGTCGGGCAATCTGCAGCGCTTCTATTGTTTTCAGCGCGAAGCGAATGGTGCGGCACCAATTGCCAGGACGGTCTCGATCAAAGCCTGGTATCGCCCGGGATGGAGGCTGCCGTGAGCTGGCGCGCCTTTCTGACTGACCGGTCGCAAGTACCGGGCTTGAAGCCGGTCAGCCTGAGCTGGGATGCCATCGGCGGTCCGCAAGAGGCAGTCCTGAGCCTGGAGAACGACCCAATTGGCTTTGCGAGGTTGCAGAGCTTGCTGGGTTCGGGGGTTGAGATCTACGACCCCTCAGACCGTCTTGCGTGGTGGGGCTACGTGGAGCGGATCAGCCAGCCGGAAGGGGTGACGAGGATAGAGTCCTCCCTGGAAGAGCTGGCTAACCGGGTGGCAGTGAGTTACCGCAGCATGGAACCCGGCAAGGACTTTGGCGCACCCGCGCAGACAGACTGGAAGGACGACGCCACCAGCCAGGAAATTTTCGGCATCAAGGAGGTCCTGCTCAAGCGCGGGGTGCTAAGCGAAGAGCAGGCGCTGCTCCTGAGGGATGCGAGTTTGAATCTGATGTCGCTGCCCGTCAGTAAGCTGCTGCCATCAACCAGGGCAAGCAAAAGCCATCTGCTCTGCCGTGGATGGTTTGAGCGCATGGGCTGGCGGCAGTGGCCGGCGCGCACAGACATCCTGGGGCACGCTCCCGCTCAACAGGGTTATCAATCCATGGGGGCGAGCCTCACTCAATTAAGCCTGGCACAATCCTTCACATCAACAAATTCGGTAGAAGTTGCATCGTTGAGTGTGCGCATCAGAAAAATTGGCAATCCCCAGGATCAGGTCCGATTTCAGGTCCAGACCGACGCGCTTGGGCAGCCTTCGGGCACTGTGCGGGCTGAGGTGGTTCTGGCAGCCAGCGCCATCCCGACCGATAGCTATGACTGGGTGAGCGTGTGGTTCGCTGCGCCGTGTGCTGTCGCAGCCAGTGAAAGACTTTGGCTGGTGGTAAAGCGCGATGGTGCGGCAAGCTCCATAGCATATTTCAGCCTGGGTCTGGATGAAAACCTGGGTTTTCCTGATGGAAATCTGCTGCTGCTGGATGCGTCGCTCGGTCAGTGGAAAACGCGCGTGCCGGATGCCGACCTGCTCTTCAAGCTGAACGCGTTGAGCGATTCGGTTGCTTTGATGGGGCAGATGGTGGAAGCTTCGGGCTGCTTTGAGGATTTTTCTTATGAGGCTGGGGAAGGTCTGAGTCTGCCTTACGTCAGTGAAACAGGGGTGGATTGCAAGCAGGCATTCCTGCACCTGCTGAGACTGGGAACGCCCGACCTGGGCAGCCTGCTGGTGGAGGTGAATTCCCAGCGCCACCTGCGCGTTTTTACCAAGCCTGCTCCTGGCAGCCCGCTCTTTTGGCTTGGGCAGGATGGACGCACAAAAAATCAGGTTGGGAAGGATCACGAATCCGCCTGGCAAGTGGTTGGTAACTGGCTATTCTCCGAGACGGGCACAGCCTGTTTCCTTGAAAACCTGCGCCTGGATCTCTCCGATGGAACTTACCACCTTCGCACAAATAATGTCACATAACAAGTGAAAATTTACAAGGTTTATGTAAAAGGCGTCCATTCCTGATAAAATAATTGCATGATTGTTACCCTCACCCCCAACCCCAGCGTTGACAGGACCTTGGTGGTCAAGCGTCTCAAATTCAATGAGAAATTACGCGCCGCTCCAGCCCAATTAGATTGGGGAGGAAAGGGTTTCAACGCTTCGCGGGGTTTGAGTATGCTCGGGCAGCCCAGCCTGGCACTTGCCTGGGTGGGGGGCGGCGCTGGAAAGATGCTCGAAGACGGGCTGAATAAGCTTGGCATCAAGACGGATTTCGTCTGGGTGGATGGGGAAACGCGCACCAATACGGTTGTCCAGGAACAAGACAATAATTGGTACATGCTGGTCAATGAGATTGGTCCACACGTCCCGCCAGGCGCAATTAAAGAGATGATCGAAAAAGCGGGTAAATATGCCAATCCCGGCGATATCTGGGTTGTTGCGGGAAGTATGCCGCCGGGTGTGCCTGAAGACTTTTACGCTATTTTAATCAGGATGCTTAAAGCAAAAGGCGTACATATTGTTTTTGATGCGACTGCTGCGCCTTACAGCCTTGGGATCAAAGAAATTCCCTGGCTGCTTTACCCCGAAGTGACGGAAGCGGAGCGTTTGGTAGGCTTTGAAATTGGGACCTTCGACATCGCAAAGCGGGCGGCGATGAGCTTTTTGCAGCAAGGGATCGAGATTGTGGCACTGATGCTGGAAACCGGCGGCGTGCTGCTGTCCTCAAAGAGCCTGATGGTTATGGCTTCTCCCTTGAAGGTGCCCGTGCGCAGAGTGACTGGCGCAAGGGGGGCATTATGCGCTGGCTTGGTGGATGGATTTGTTAGAGGGCTCGACCTGGTGGAGATCGCAAGACGCGCGGCTGCCTTC
Source organism: Anaerolineaceae bacterium UBA6133 (assembly GCA_002435825.1). Taxonomy (GTDB): domain Bacteria; phylum Chloroflexota; class Anaerolineae; order Anaerolineales; family Anaerolineaceae; genus Mesolinea. The sequence goes on along the minus strand of DIVL01000033.1, from coordinate 12,924 downwards.
CGTGCGGTGTATATTTCCAACAAGGATTACAGCACTATTCGACAGGAAGATTTTCTGGATCTGATCCCCAAGGTGGAAATTCGTTCTATTCCGATGTTATAGAGGTCGGCTCGACTTCGTTTTTTCCCAACCAGAGCGTTCCTGCCATACTCATTATTGCAACCAGCTTTAAACTTGCACCCAGCGCATCCTGTTTGGCTGGCTGTGCCTGGATGAGGCGCGCCCAGATCTGACCGGCATTTTCCCCTTTTTTGTAAAGCAGCGCCAGTGGAACACAGCAACTGAAACTGGCCAGGCGAGAAAAACCCTCTTCAAGCTCACCTTCAAGCCCCTCCTGGCTGGTTAGTGCGCGTTTCAAACGCGCAAAAGCCAGGTCGGATCTTTCGGAAAAACCCATATCAGGGAATAACAGACCATCCAACCCGATCTGCAGCAGGCTCAAGGCTTCTTGCCTTCCGGGAAGACCGTTTTCCGCTCGCAAGAGCGGTTTCAAGGCTTGCCAGTCAGATTCGTCTTGCGTCTGCCAAAGCGGATCAGGCATCTGCTGAGCGATGATGGGCAGCAAAAGCGGGCTAAAGATCCCCGTCTGGTTTTTAGAATGGGACTTGAGGGCGTCCAGCAATGCATGGGAGCGTTCCTGGAAAATCTGTTCAAGATTAAAGCGCTGCAAACCACCCCACTGCTGCCTGGCAGCTAAAAGTCCAGCCAGGATCCAAGCTTCCGCGTGCAGGTCGGGCTCAAGGCGGGGCGAGGTGGGCAGGTCGGGCATGGAGAGCCAACTGCTGAGGGAGGGATGGTCCAGGGCGGGGTGCGCCAGCAGGTGCGCCAGCAGGCGCTCGAAGCTGCCGCGCGAATCATCTCCGTCCTGCGCCATTTGCACCTGGATGAACAGCGCCAACCCTTGGGCCAGGCTCGTGCTGGTCAGCTGGTAGCGCAAGCCGCGTTTGTAGGTTTCGCCGCGCAAAAAATCCGTTTTTCCGTCCAGTCCCTGCATCAGGTAACCAGCCTGCCAGTCTTCGAACGCCTGACGCAGGACAGCCTGCCTTTCAAGGAGATCAGCTTGTGTGAACGGCGGGAGCTGTTGGCTGTAAGGGGAGATCTGCGGAAAGGGTTTCGCCGCGGGAGAGGGATTGGATTGGGTCTGCTCCCGGCGTTTAAGCAGTGTGCGTCTTACAAGGAATAGCAGCCCTACGAAAAGGGCAATCAAACCGATCAGGCTGAGCAAGCTGGTGGCATCCTGGGGGGTAAGGGATTGATAGTGCATGGCTAAGGTCTTTCCGGGCTAATCATACCGCAATTCATGTGTTCATTTGGGATAGAAGAAAAAAACCGTTTGGTTGGCAGGGCGGAATGCGCCTCATTCGCGCACTCCGCCGATAATATGAATGTCGGAGTGAGCCCGCAAAAGGTAAATGTTTTTAAATAGTGCGTAGGTCAGGTTCTTCTGTTGAACCTGACGTCAAGAATGCTGGCAAATAAAGACCTCAACAAGGGTAGGTTTCCGATGTCAGGTTGAACCCCGCAACCTGACCTACGACTAGCGGACATGCCAATATGGAGGTGATTGTGGCGGCCATGAAAAAATTGCTGCACCTGGCGTATGGAGTGTTGAAGTCTGGCAAACCATTTGATCCAGAATATGGCAACCAATTCTGCTTTAACTCTTGACAATCAAGACGGTATCTACAAGGGCGAGAATGAGGGCACCGTGAACGATGTGATGGACGAACGTCTTGTGCACTCCGCCAAGTAAATCCGATCTTGACCAGCAGGTAGGGTGGGTTGGCGTCACAAAGCATGTGCAGGAACACACCTGGTTATAGCCTACCCACCGCAGCACAAGCAAACTGGTTTATCAATTTTGTTCGTAAGGAGGATTGCTGTTTTTGGTGGGTTGGCTATTTTGATGTTAAGACAGGGCGAGATTCTACGACGCCAACCCACCCTACAAGGGCGAGAATGAGGGCACCGTGAACGATGTGATGGACGAACGTCTTGTGCACTCCGCCAAGAAAAACAATGTTTCCGCCAATTTAATCCGATCTTAGCTCGGTGATTCCATGTCATCATCAATCCGGCAAACCGAAGCACCAGATAGTTTCCCCATCAATGCTTACGGCAGCACCATCACCGATAGTGTTGAGCGGGATTATGCTGAGAACTTCACCGTGCTGGTCATAGCGCTTTCCAGCGATGAGCGTGGGAATGCTGGTGGACTGCCAGGGAGCGTCTCCGTAAACTTCTTTGAAATTGCCATATCTGCACGCCATCACCAACTGCAGCTTTTCCTGTAATTCGGGATCAAGATCCGGGTCATCCATATAGTGGAAAAGGGTCGGCACCGCGTCGTTGGAGAGCCCGTGAACCAGGTAAGCGGCATCGAGCTTTTCACCCTGCACAGCCCTTTCCAGGTTCTGTTGAGCGATCAGGGCGTCCTCATTGAGCCCCACCATCACCAGCGCAAAAGCCAGCACGCCAAGCACCAACGCCAGCCCCAGCCTGCGGAATGAATTTGTCAGCTCCATGATGATTAATGCCAGCAATAGCAGCCCGACAAAGACCATGAACACATGCGCTGCCAGGCGCGAGCTGGTGAAGCCGTAAGCCTGCTCATACAGGCGCAGACGCTGGAAAGCCGAAATCAGCATCACACCGACCTGTGCCAGCAGCAGACCCGCCATCACTGAAAAAGCGCGCTTTTTTGCCTGTGTGTCGCGTTTGGTGAAGGATGCCAGGCTGAAGTACAACACGCTGGCAATCAAGGCAACAGCCACCAGCTCGAAGAAGCCGCGCCGGGCGTATTCGGCATAGGTGAAGCCGTCAATGCTCACATTCGCGGAGCCGGCAAAGAAATAGCGAAACTGCACCACCAGGAAGAAAGCAAACAGGACATTCAGACTGATCAGGGCAATGCTGGTTTCGGTCATTCCCAAAAATGGTTTGAACAGCGGTTTGTCGGGTTGGATCGCCAGTGGTTTTTCACTTTTTGTCAGCGCGTGCCAGAGTGCGGCTGCCCCGAGCCAGGTCAGGAGCAAAATGATCAAAGTATGTGGAATGAAATTATCAAAAATGTCGAATTTGAGCCAGTCGAAGGCAGAGCCGAGCAACTCAGAGAAAATCGTGTCCGCCGAAGCCAGCAGCAAGCCAAAAATGAGTACGAGGGGGATGGTGATGAGAACTCCGCGTAAAATTGCCAGACCTCGCTTGCTACTTTTTGGGTTTTGCTCTTTACTATCTTGCGAGAGTTGGATACCTTCCAGCATCAATGCGGGTGTGCCAATTACCCCTGAGGGGATCAGCTTGAACAGCTCCCCGATCAGTTCCCGCAGGCGGAACTGCATCCACTGCCCGTTCAGCAGGCTGACTGTCACTAGCAGCATGCCAAGCCCACTGACGAGCACGAGCGCGGAGGAGGTGGCGCTGGCAGTGCGCAAGCCCGTCAGCAGGGCAGTGAGACTGGTGAGCACGATCAGGATCAGGCTCGGGAGCGGCACATGTTTGTCTTCCAGGCGCGCGCTCACAACTGCCGCGACGAGATACAGGTTCACCGCTACTGCCCAATGCCAGCCCCACGCTTTTTCAAAGAAGAGCAGATCAAGCAGCACTGCTGCCGCAAAAGCTACCAACAGGATTGGAAATGGGCGCTTAAGTTTGCCATCTGTTTGAACTTTTTTTTCTTCTGTGAACGATGGAGAAACTTGCTGCTCCTCGATCACATTTTTATTCTCTAAGTTATTGTTTTCCATAACTACCTTTCTTGGACAAATAAATTCCCATTTAAGGCAATGTGAGTCGGTTTAGATGTCGTCATAATATCACCAGTGAGGTTTCTGTACCTATCAAATACTATCTGATATCTTCAAAAACTTTCCGAAAACTGACTGTCGTACAATGTTGAACAATGTTGAACAAACAGGGGTGATGCTGCTTGTGCTATACTTCCATGAAATACGCTTGATGAGGATATCATGAACAAAGTTATCATTGCAACCGATTCTTCTGCTTATCTGCCCAAGGAATTTGTAGATCAATATAAAATTCCAGTCGTACCGCTGACGGTCAACTGGGAAGGCAAATCCTACCTTGATGGGGTCGACATCCAGGCCGAGGAGTTTTACCAACAATTAGCCCAATCCAAAAACATGGCTACCACCAGCCAGGCGACGGTTGGGCAATTCATTGAATTATTTGGAAAATTACTGGATGCTGGCAAACAGGTGTTCTACATGAGCATTTCCAGCGGCCTCTCAGCCACGATCGACTCGGCGGCTCAGGCCAAAGTTGAAATGGGAAACCCTGAAAACCTGATTGTGATGGACTCGAAACTTGTTTCGATGGCGCTCAGCCTGATGGTTTTGGAAGTCGCCCGCGCGGCTGAAAAAGGCGCAAGCCTGCAGGAATGCCACGAATTAGCCCAGGACGCTTATGGGCGCATTGGTGTCTTCTTCACGGTGGACACGCTCGAGTACCTGCATCGCGGCGGACGCATCAACTCCGCCAAGCGTCTGCTTGGTTCGGCTTTGAACCTGAAACCGGTCATGGAGATCCGTGACGGGAAAATCGAGCTGGTAGAGAGCGTGAGGTCGCGCAAGAAAGCACTGAGCCGCATGGTGGAATTGATCGAAAAGGGCGTTGACGGCCGAACGCCGGTTCGCCTGGCACCCTTCCACGCCCTGGCATTTGATGACATGGTCATCATGGAAGATCTCGCCAAAGAGCGTCTGAGCCCGATCGAAGTCATTCGCTCGGAGGTCAGCCCGGTGATCGGCAGCCATGTTGGTCCGGGCACCGTCTCCATGGCTTACATGGTTGGCTAAACAAACGCGATCAAAAAAACTCCTGCAATTTGCAGGAGTTTTTTTGTGTCATTTTCGAATTACGGGTTCACCATGCGCCCCATGAAGACGATGGTGTTGGTGGTGGTTTCGTAGATCACATAGATGAAGGGTTTATCCAGGCGGATCGTGTAGCTCTGTCCGGGCATGGAGGTCACACCCATTACCACCGCGGTTGCTGCGGCAGCTTCGGTGCCTTCTTCATTGACGTCGATGGTTGCCTGGTGCAGAACCGAGCTGATCATCAGGTCAGGTTTGCCGGTCATACCCGAGAAATCTGCTTTTTGGGCATCGAAGGCGTCCGGCATACCAAGCGCTGCCAGTATTTCGCCCAGACCTAAGCGGCTTTCAGACTGGAATTTTGGCATGCTCAGGTCTACCATGGCTCTGGAAGACTGAAGATTGGATAGCAGTTGTTCCAGGTCCGCGGCGGTTAGTTGGGCTTCAAACTCCGCGAAGTTTTCGAGAGGCATGATGGCTGCCATGGCATAAGTGCCGCCCTCGTAGGGCAGACTGATTGCCTGGATCTTCTCGCTCACCAAGGCAGGGAGGGTGAAATTGCCGTGCATGAAAGGCACAGTCTTGCTGCTGCCGTCGAGGAGCGTAAAGCTGCCATCTTTGGTGTCTTTTTCTTCAAATTGATTGGACCACGCGCCTTTGAAGTAAATGGCGTTTGTGAGCACCATGCGGGTCATCGCGCTGAGCACGCCCTCTGGAATGAGGTCTTTGATCTTATCGTTGGTCTGAGCAGCCACCCACAGATTGATGAGGGCGCGCGCGTCTTCGGGGTTGTTGAAATCCACCAGCTTCAGCCCGGCGTTGTAATTGGCTGAAAGCGTGTCCAGGAAGGCTTGCTCAAAATGGTAGTCCTTCTGAGCCCAGACAGCATTGGCGATGTTGAAGGTCAGAGGCTGAGCATCGCTTTCCAGGTACTCGGGTTGTGTGGTGAGCGCATTATTGAGCGCGTTCATCAGGTTGTGGATTTCAGGATCGTCCAGGTCCACTCCCAAAACGCTCGCCATCTGGCTGGCAGTCGCTCCTTCTGCGCCAGCAGCTGTCATGAGCAGCGCCTGGAAGATGCTGTAAGGCGAGTAGATCAGGTTGCCGTCTTCATCGCGCAGTGCCTGGTAAAGTGCCAGCGCAAAGCCGTTATTAGACTGAGCAAGCTGCCTGACTGCTTCCGGATCAGCCTCGGGGTCGATAATGTAAGCCACATCGCCACTTGAGTCAGTGATGTTGCCCGGCTCAACTTCTGCATTCGAAGGATCTTCTGGCTCCTCCACGGGGTAGGGCTCGGTTGGATTTTGGACTGGTACACAGGCTCCCAGCATGAGAGCGCTGATCATCACGATACTGAATACGATTTTGTTAGGTTTCATTTTTTCTATCTCCTCTTGCGGGTTTTCTAAGCGTCCGCTGTAGATTGGACGATTATTTCACCCGGTTTGTTCCAACTCACGCCTCAGGCTGCATCACGATACCCATAAAAATGACAGTACCGGTGGCAGTGTCGCGAATCTGAAAAATGAAGGGGCGGTCAATCGTGATCTGAAGGGGTTCGCCACCAAAGGCGGATTTCGGTCTTACCACTGCAATCGTTGCGGCGGATGCTTCCGTGCCCTGTTCGTTGACGTCGATGAAAGCTTTTTGGGCAATCGTGCTGACGTAAAGTGACAGGTCACCGCTGATGCCTGAAAAATCAGCGTCATCCGTAAAGGCAAGCCGCATCCCATTCGCGTTGAGAGCCGGGATCATATCCATGATCGGGGTTTCGATGCGAAATTTTGGCAGGCTGAGAGTTATGTTTGCCGGCTGCATTTCAGGGAAATTCAGCCCACTTGCCCAAAGCTGACTGATACCCTCAGGGGAGTTCCATATTTCAAGGTGGGGCATCAGGATTTCCATCACCATCGTCCCGCCGGCATACGGCAGCTGTACTATGGTGAGCTCTTCCGTGACGCTGGCCTTGAGTGTCTCGCTCAGGCGCATGGTGGACACGTTTTGCTGCTCACCACTCAGGAGTGTGAAGGGGGCTTCAGATGTAGCGGCTTCGCTAAAAGGATAAAGCCAGGCAGCCTTGAAGTAAACCGCATTGGTCAGTGCCAGGGTGGTATCCGCGCTGAACATGGCAGGCTCAGCCAGCCGCGTGATCTTCTGTTCCGTCTGCTCAGAGACCCAGGCGTTGATGGCGTTGGATGCGGCACTGGCATTGCTGAAATCGAGTATTTTCAACCCGGTGTCATAGTTTTGGGAAAGGGTATCCAGGAAAGCCTGCTCGTAAGTGCCATCCTGGGCAGCCCAGAGGGCATTGGTCATCTGCAGCTCAAACGCCTGTCTATCGGCGCTTTCAGAGCCGGCGGAGTTTAGCAGCTGCTGGTTGAGCGCGTTGACCAGACGGTGCACGCGGGCATCCTCCCACGGCAGGCGCATTGCCAGGCGCATTTCGCTGGCAGTTTCCCCTGCAGCGCCGGCATAAAGCATGCTGAGGGCCTGGTAGAGGCTATAGGGCGAGACCACCAGGTTTTGTTTGGCTTCAGCCTGGTGGGCAAAGATCGCACTGGCAAATTCGTTCTGGCTTGCCGCGAGCTGCTCCAGTTCGGCTTCTGTGAACTGTGGGGCGGTTTCGTACGCCAGTTTACCCATGAGGTTTCCAGATTGCGTGGATGGCGTGGGGATGGCAGCACAGCCAGCAAGCATCATTGCACACAACATTACTAACGAAATTTTTCGAAACATCAGTTTCCTCCTATAAAGGGTTCTAATTACGGACGATTTTCAGCGCTATAAGGTTCCATTAGGGGGTTAATCAAGTCTGCCAACCGAATGGTTGGCAGACTTTTTGCGGAAGTTTTGTCGCTGATAGAGGGTCAGCGATTTGACCAATTTAGAAGATCGCTTTGATGCGATAGAATGCCAACCCCACGTATTCCCAAAGCACAGCAGCCGACTGATCGAAGGCCTCGCTGGTGGGCATGAGCTTGGTGATGATGCTGCGCCAATTCCAGGCGGTCAGAGTCTCCCAGTCTTGGAGGCTGACACGATAGTCAGCAGGGGCGGGCGTAACCTCCACATCGAGTTGGCGGAACAAAAAGTAGGCGCGATCCATCTGGACTGCGGAAGTGATCAACAGAATGTGTTTGACGTTTTGTAATGCGAGGATGGGCGCGGAAAGCGCGGCGTCTTCACGCATGTTGTCTGCTTTATCCTGAACCTGGATGGCTTCAGCGGGTACGCCGAGTTCGAGCAGCAAAGTGCGACCGGAAGCTGTCTGGTTGTCATCTCCACTGATAATGATCAGAGGCGCGGCTTGCTGCTGGTAAAGCGTGGCAGCGTAAAGCAGGCGGTCTGCCTGTTCGCCCACTTCCACGCGCTGGCGCGGGGTCTCCGCGGAGAGTGTGCCCTGGGCTAGTACCACGATGGCGTCTGCTTTGGTGCCTGGGTTGACGGGCATGTAGCGCCATTCCATTGAACGGGTGAAGAAGGTGGAGAAAATTGGATTGCCGAATACGCCAACGATCACGAGGCTAATCAAAACGAACCAGGTGGCTGTTTTGGGGTGTTTATTGATCAGTAAAAGGGTTAAGAACAGCAACAGGGCAACAAACCCCAGCGGGAGGAAAAATTGTTTGAAAAAACCGATAAGCAGTCCGGACATGATGAACTCCTTCCAATATACCTGCCTGATTTGTTGCAAGAAACGCGCCAACCGATAGATAAAGAGTGGAATGATAATTTTTTGGGATGCCGTCCTGCGAGAAGCGAAGCGACGCAGCAATCTGCTCAATACTTTTACACATAAACACGATATCTTTGTAGGGTGGATTGGCGTCAGAGTATCTTGCCCTGTCTGAACATTGAAATAGCCAACCCACCAAAAAAAATCTTTTCGTGCAGCGTTGATGAATCAATTTCCTTGTGCTGCGGTGGGTAGGCTATAACCCTGTGTGCTCCTGCTTATGCTTTGTGACGCCAACCCACCCTACCTGCGCTTCTCCTACTTTGCGAGCACATTTTTTCGTAGGGCGAAACGAAGTGTAAGGGCGAGACAAAGTGCCCGCAAAGCAGGGTATTGAGGGTAACTTGAACGACGTGTTGGACGAGCCTATCGTGCCCTCAATCCGCCGTCGAGAGAGTTCCGAAAAGCAAAGGTTATTTTCGAGGTCTTGAATAGTTAATGGCGGATTGGAAGCACACCAAGGTTTCTGCATGAGGGATTATGCAGTGCTTCCAAGCTCGCCCTACACAAACTGCCATCCCGATCGTGCCGGTCTCCTGACCGAGCACGCGAACTGACCGAAGGTCTCCAGATAATGGAAGCCAAAGACAGATCGCCGCGCAAAAGAGCTCGCGATGACGGTGAAAATGGAGGCATATTTTTTCGTAGAGCGTGACAAAGTGCCCGCAAAGCAGGGTATTGAGGGTAACTTGAACGACGTGTTGGACGAGCGTATTGTGCCCTCAATCCGCCGATGATAGTAATTTGGGGAGCAAGGCTTGTTTATTGCGAATGATCGATGGTGTGATGGCGGATTGGAAGCACACCAAGGTTTCTGCATGAGGGATTATGCAGTGCTTCCAAGCTCGCCCTACACAAACTGCCATCCCGATCGTGCCGGTCTCCTGACCGAGCACGCGAACTGACCGAAGGTCTCCAGCCCTCGTGGGGTGAGTTGGCGTCGCAGTATCTCGCCCTTTCTTAATCTCAAAATAGCCAACCCACCAGCAACAGCAATCTTCCTTAAGTACAACATTGATAAATCAATTTGCTTGTGCTGCGGTGGGTAGGCTACAACCCGGTGTGCTCCTGCATAGGCTTTGTGACGCCAACCCACCCTACCTGCGCTTCTCCTATTTTGCGAGCACATTTTTGGTAGGGCGAGATTGAGGGCACCTTGATCGATTTGATGAACGAGCGTATCGTGCCCTCAATCCGCCGATGATAGTAATTTGGGGAGCAAGGCTTGTTTATTGCGAATGGTCGATGGTGTGATGGCGGATTGGAAGCACACCAAGGTTTCTGCATGAGGGATTATACAGTGCTTCCAATCGCGCCCTACACAAACTGCCATCCCGATCGTGCCGGTCTCTGACCGAGCACGCGAACTGACCGATGGTCTCCAGCAACAGTAATCTTCCTTAAGTACAACATTGATAAATCAATTTGCTTGTGCTGCGGTGGGTAGGCTACAACCCGGTGTACTTCTGCATATGTTTTATGACGCCAACCCATCCCACCTGTCTGACGAAGCGGTGGGTAGGCTATAACCTGGTGTGCTCCTGCATAAGCTTTGTGACGCCAACCCACCCTACTTGCGCAGCTATGACGTGATTAATCCAACACAACTAAACCGGATAGATCCGGTCGTAAATCTCCGGGCAGTATTTCTCAACGCTTTCAGACGTAATGCTGTTCGTGCGGCAGATCTCCGCGTAGAGGTCCACGCTCTTGCGCCTGGTGCGCAGCTGCGTAGCAGGGTCAAGCCCCCACAGCCCAAAGCGCTGGCTCCAACCCCGTTCCCATTCGAAATTATCCACCAGGCTCCAGTGAAAATAGCCCTTCACCGGCATATTGTGGTTGATCATGTGCCACATCGCGTGAAGGTGCTGCAGCAGGTACTTGCGCCTGAAATCATCCTTGCTATCTTCGGCGCCGTTCTCGGTGATGTAAATCGGCTTTCCAAATTGCGCACCCCATTTGATGCACGCCTTGAAACCTTCAGGATCGTTGCTCAAAAAGCCAGTCTCCGAAAGCTCCGCGTCTTTGGGATAAGAGCGCTCGGTGAACATATCCGCCCGCTTGCTGAGATCGAAGCGGATCAGCTCGCGCGTGTAATAATTCAGTCCGATGAAATCCTGGGTATTCCTGGCTTGGGAAATATCCTCCTTGAGGAAAACGGCATCGAACTTGCCTGTGACCAAAGCCTGAGGAAAAGCTTCATTAAACACTTTATTGAAAAGATTTGTGCTGTAGCGGGTGAGAGGATTGTCATTAGCGGGCAGAAAGCCGCGCCAATGATGCGCGACACCCACCTGTGCCTCACTTTGCACCTCGTGGATAGCCTGGTAGGCGGCAGCATGACCTTTGACCAAGTTGCTGAGTACCTTAAGAGCAGTTTTGAGGTCATTTTTGCCCGGCGGAAAGCCTCCGCCCAGGTATCCACCATTCATATAAACGTTTGGCTCGTTGAGTGTGATCCAAAGGTTACAGTGGCTTCCCAGGGCTTCCACCACCCTGCGGGAAAATGCCGCGAAGAGGTCAATAGTGGCTTCGTTTTCCCAGCCGCCCATCTCCACCAGCCACATCGGATTGGAGAAATGATGCAGCGTGACCATCGCCACCATGTTGCGCTCTTTGAGCCCGAGCAGCATCTGGCGGTAACGGTCGAGCGCGCTTTCGTCCCAGCGGTCGGGTTCGGGCTGAATGCGCGACCATTCCACGGAAAGGCGGTGCGCGTTTTGGTAAGCTTCGTGAGCACGGTCAAAATCTTCACGCCAACGACCTGCCCACCAGTCGCAAGCCCTGCCGGACCGGTCGCCATTTAATATGCGGCCTTCCTGCTGCTCCCATGCCCACCAATCATTGTTCAGATTATTACCTTCCACTTGGTGTGCGGAGGTGGCGGTGCCCCACAGGAATCCGCCAGGAAATGTAAAGGTAGCTCTTGGCATGCTAGTCTCCAAAAAACGTTTCAATAATTTTACCCGCAGTTAATCAAATGGCGCAGGATTTTATACCCTGCGCCACGCTAACGATTTTTAGCCCGATCTTTTATGCCTCAACCGGCAGCAGGAACTGGCTTTGGTAGAGCTCATAATAGAACCCCTGGCGAGCCAGCAATTCCTCGTGGGTCCCTTGTTCTACGATATTGCCATCGCGTATCACCAAGATGCGATCAGCGTTGCGAATGGTGGAAAGGCGATGGGCAATGATAAAGCTTGTCCGTCCAACCATCAGCTTGTCCATGGCTTTCTGGATCAGAACCTCGGTGCGAGTGTCAACCGAACTGGTAGCTTCGTCCAAAATCAGGATGGTTGGGTCAGCCAGCACAGCGCGCGCAATGGTCAGGAGCTGTTTCTGACCGGCAGAGACGTTGGAGGCTTCTTCATTCAGAACCATGTCGTAGCCGCCCGGAAGCGTGCGGGTGAAGTGGTCGGCATAAGCCATATCCGCCGCATGAACTACTTCCTCATCGCTGGCATCCTGCCGGCCATAGCGAATGTTTTCGCGGATGGTTCCGTTAAATAGCCAGGTATTCTGGAGCACCATCGAAAGATGGCTATGCAGATTTTCACGGGTCATATCCTGGATATTGACGTCGTCAATCAGGATCTCTCCGCGATCGATGTCATAGAAGCGCATCAGCAGTTTGACCAGCGTGGTTTTGCCGGCACCAGTCGGACCAACGATGGCAATTTTTTGCCCGGGTTCGACGACCATCGAGAAATCTTTGATGACATAATCGTCGGGGTTGTAGCCGAACCACACATTGCGAAACTCCACTTTTCCCCGCACCTTCTCAAGCGCTATGGCGTCGACAGAGTCAGGTTCAATCTCTGATTCATTGATGAACTCGAAAACGCGCTCAGCCGCAGCCGCCGTCTGCTGGAGGATATTGGCTATGTTGGCAACCTGCATCAAGGGTTGTTGGAATGAACGCAGATACTGAATGAAAGCCTGTATGTCTCCGATACTCAGGCGGTTTTGAATGGTCAGGTAACCGCCCAGGATCGCGACAGCGATGTAACCAAGGTTGCTGAAGAAGCGCGTGACAGGCATCATCATGTTTGAAAGGAACTGCGCAAGCCAGGCGCTGGTGAAGAGAGTGTCATTCAGAGTTTCAAAGTGTTCGATACTGCCTTGTTCTCCGTTGTAGGCTTTCAATACCAAATGCCCACCATACATCTCTTCCACGTGACCATTGATGTGCCCAAGATATTCCTGCTGCCGGCGGAAATGCACCTGGGATTTTTTGACAATCAGCCGCACAAAAATCATCACAAGCGGCACCATGATCAGACCTATGAGGGTCATGCTGAGGCTGATGGAAAGCATCATGATCAGAACGCCGATGATGCGTGTGACGGAGGT
>DIVL01000050.1 GCA_002435825.1 Anaerolineaceae bacterium UBA6133 | reverse complement strand
GACTAACGACTTTTGAAACGCATACGCACTTATGAGTTGAATTCAAGTCGTAAAAAAACCGTGCTATAATTATTATATAATTCAGGGGTTTAAATTCCAAACCCCCTTATCATAAAAAGGAGACTATCATGAAAAAAAGAGTATTGCTTGTAATTAGTATCCTTATCATCCTGATGGGCATTTTGGCTCTCATCCCCAGCATTAACCTGGGCACCGAACCCGCCTGGCATGCTGCTGTCAAGATCGTTGTTGGTCTGGTTGGCGTCTGGGTGTTCCTGCAGAAGACCGGTAAAACCAAGACCGCGCTGTTGGTTATCGGCATCCTGCTGGCAGCCATGGGTTTGATAGACTTGCTCGGTCTGCTCACCATGGTAACTTTACCTGTCTGGCACTCCATCGTAATAATTGTGATCGGCGCAGTTGCCATTTACTTGGGAGCAACCAATCTAAAAGACTAAGAGACAGCATCCAAACCAGCAACAATTTTTGTGCTGGTTCTAATCGTTTGACAAAAACAGCAGCATGAAGCTGCTGTTTTTTATTCCAATTAACCATTAGTCGCCTAATCCAGGGCGACATTCTTATAAAAACAGGCATAGTCTCAACTTAATATGCTTCACTTATTGTCAATCTGAGCATAAGCGAAGGATCTTGTGGCCTTGCTGATTAAGATTCTTGACTTTGATCTGATTGACAAACCATGCCTCGCAGGTCGGACGAATCCTCGTAGGTCGGAATGAGACTGCCGCTCGATGCTGGATTAATGATGACCTTGCGCAGGCTCACTCCGACAAACAAAACCCCTTTACCCGCTCCTATGGCGGAGTGGCAGACCCCGCGAACAGATACGCGGGGCAGGCAAGAACGCCATTTCGCCCTGCAATAATTCGTTGTCGAATATAGAATTGTCGTACACCATAGAGGCACGATGGTAGAATCGAAAAAGAAGAATTCGAGGGTTGGGAAAATGAAAACTGCCATCTGGTGGATCAGGCGCGACCTGCGTCTGAGTGACAATCAGGCACTGACGGAGGCACTGCGCCAGGCTGACACGGTCGTGCCGGTTTTTATCCTGGATCCACAACTGCTGGCCTCGGAGTATGTGGGGCAAGCGCGGTTGGCTTTCCTTTTGGAAGGACTGCGCGCGTTGGATAACAACCTGAGGGGGCGAGGCAGCAGGCTCATCCTGCGGCGGGGTGATCCGCTTGAGGTCCTCACAGCCTTGGCGCGCGAAACAGACGCCGAAGGCATCTTTGCCGAAGAAGACTATTCCCCGTATGCCCGCCAGCGCGACGAAAAAGTTGCGCTCTCCATGCCCTTGAAACTCCTGCCCGGGGTCACTGTGTTCCACCCGGACATGCTGCTCAAAGCGGACGGCACGCCTTACACGGTCTTTACCCCTTTCAGCCGCACCTGGCGCAGCCTGCCGGCGAGCGGTAGTCCGCTGCCCGCCCCGGAGCAGCTCAACGCCTTCCCCACTCTTGCCAGCCTGGCAATACCCGAAAAATCCGCCCACCTGGCTGAGAATTTATTCAAGGCAGGTGAGAAGGAGGCAGATCGAAGGCTTTCCGCTTTTACAGCCTCAGCAATTTTTGACTATTCGGATATGCGCAATCGCATGGACCTGGAAGGCACATCGCAGCTTTCCCCTTACCTGCGCCTGGGCATGCTTTCAGCCCGCCAGGCGGTTTGGGCTGCACGGGAAGCTTCCCAATCAGCAAGCACCACATCTGCCCACCAGGGCGCAGAAACTTGGCTCAATGAGCTCATCTGGCGGGAGTTTTATGCTGCCATCCTTTATCACTTCCCGTATGTGCGCCAACACGCTTTTCGGTCTGAACTGCGGAACATCCCCTGGCGAAATGATCCGAGCGGCCTGGCTGCCTGGAAAGCAGGGCTCACCGGCTACCCGGTGGTGGATGCCGCCATGCGGCAGCTAAACGCCACAGGCTGGATGCACAACCGCGCCCGCATGATTTCCGCTTCCTTTCTAACCAAAGATTTACTGATCAACTGGCAGGAAGGGGAACACTATTTCATGCAGTGTTTGCTGGATGGCGATCCAGCCTCCAACAACGGCGGCTGGCAGTGGACCGCCCGCACAGGCACAGATGCCGCGCCGTATTTCAGGGTCTTCAACCCCATTTTACAGGGGCTCAAGTTTGACCCGCAGGGCGACTATGTGCGCCGCTGGGTTCCAGAACTGGCTCTTGTGCCCAACAAATTCATCCACACCCCCTGGGAAATGCCGCCAGAGGTGCAAAAGCAAGCCCAATGCCAGATTGACAGCGACTACCCAGGCCCAATCGTAGATCACAAACTGGCTCGGCAGCGTGTTTTGCTCGCCTACCGCAGTGGGTCTGGTTAAGGTGACTGAGCCTTCCTTTGTTATTTACAAGAATAACTGAGAGATATCTGAATGACTTTTCCTATAGTTAACGGTACGAATTTGCGCAGAGAGAAGCTGACTTTCCCCAAGGATTTCGCGGGTAGATACAATCTGATCTTCATTGCTTTTCAACAATGGCATCAGGATGAAGTGAATACCTGGATCCCGCTGGCTGAGTCTTGCGAAGCCCGGTTCCCGGGGCTGGTTTACTACGAGTTGCCCACCATCCGCGCCTTGAATGCCTTCTCCAAGTTTTTTATCAATGAGGGCATGCGGGCAGGCATCCCAAACCCGAAATCGCGCGAACGCACAATTACACTCTACCTTGAAAAAGATGATTTCCGGACTGCTTTGGGTTTGGAAGATGAGGAGCACATTTTCGCCCTGTTGATCGACCATCAGGGCAATGAATTGTGTCGCGCCCGGGGTCCCCACAGCCAAAGCAGTGAAGCCGCGCTGCTTGAGGTGCTCGGTCATCTTTCGCAAGAAGCTGAACAATAATCCAGCAAGCTTTTGGGCTTTGAAATGCCAGGTGCATGATTTTTTTCAATTACGGGGTTGTTAATAATTGTCGGATTCTGTCAAATATTTGGGTTTTTGACAATCCTCCCCTATACTCCAATCATGGGAAAAGACTTTCTAAGAATTGATGACCGCCTGATTCACGGACAGATCGTGATGGCGTGGTGCAAGACCCTTGGTATCAAGGAGATTGTGGGCATCGATGACAAGTTGGTAGCCAATAAGACCCTGCAATCCATCATGCTGATGGGAATCCCGGCGCAGTACAAGAAAGCAATTGTCTCCTCTGAAGACGCCCGCAAAATCATGGCTGAGAAAAAAGACCACAACAGGCTTTTTGTCACGAGGTGGCCGCAGGATCTTCTCAAATTCTCCGAAAAACTGCTCTCCCTCGACACGGTTTATATCGGCAATGCTGCCAAAACCCCTTCATCGAAATACAGTTTTTCCCGCGAAGGCGGCAGCGTCTTTTACGCCAGTGACGAAGATATCCAGCTCTTCAATGAATTTTCCGAGCAAGGCGTGAAACTGATCGTTCAGACTGTGCCTAATGCCCCCATAAAAACCTGGATTGAGGCAAAGAACACATTGCGACCCATTTAGCAGTACAAGAAGAAGTGACTTTACTTCTTCTTTTTTTATCCAAATTCAATTCATTCTCAAGGAGGTATTCGTATGTCAGTTTTGCAAATGGTCCTGATCGCGCTGTTTATTTACCTCGGCGCAATTGGATCCATCGTGGGGAACACGATCGGTTGGTACTGTCTGGGCCGACCGCTCGTTGCGTCCTTCGTGGTGGGTCTTATCATGGGTGATGTGCAGACCGCGATGCTTGTTGGGGTTCCCCTTCAAATCGCGTATTTAGCCAATGTCACCCCCGGGGGCGCTGTAGCCTGGGATCTTTCCTATGCCACTTATATTGGCACGGCAACAGCCCTCGCACTTAAAGGTACTGTCGACTCAACTCCTGCCCTCATCGGTCTTGCTTTTACTGGTGCCGGTTTGGGTGGCGTGGTCGGCGGCACCATGTGGGGTATTCACTACTCTTTGGATGTCTTCCTCAACCGCTGGGCAGAACGCCTTGCTGAGCAGGGAGAGACCCGCAAGATGTGGATGCCAAACGTTCTGGGCGGTCAGGCAATTGGTTTCCTGGCTCGCTTCGTGCCCGCTCTTGCTATCCTCGCCGCAATTAACGCGGCAGGCTCATCCAGTGGCTTGAACATCCCGGGTTGGTTCATCACAGGTATTTCAACCTTTGGCAGCATGATGGCTGCTCTTGGTATGGGTATCATCCTGAGCTTCCTGGTCAAAAAGAATATCCATTGGGCTATTTTCCTGGCTGGCTTTGTGTTGGTCACTTACTTTGGCCTGAACACTATGGCCGTTGCAATCGTCGGTATTATCGTGGCGTTCATTGTCTACGCGGCTGGTAACCGACAGGAGGCGTTTTAACAATGGCTAAGACACTAAGCGCAAAAACTCTTCGCAATTCCTTTAATCAGTGGTTCTTCTGGAATGGATGTTCTCAGCAGGCTGAAACCATGCTGGGTATGGCTTTTGGACAATCCATGTCGCCAGTCATCGAAGAACTCTACGATTCAAAGGAAGACAGAGCTGCTGGTCTGAAACGACACATCACTCTGTTCAACACAGAATCCCAGGTCGGTTCAGTTTGTAATGGTATTGCTATTGGTATGGAAGAACAACTTGCCAACGGCATCGGTACTCCCGAATCCATTCAGGAAGCAAAAGTTGCCCTGATTGGCCCCACTTCAGCTATTGGTGACTCGCTTTGGGTCGCTACAATCATTCCCCTCCTGCTCACCATCAGCTTGACTCTTTCCCAGTCGCTGACAAATGCCGTCTGGATTGGACCAGTGCTTTACATGCTGGTTTACCCCCTGGGCACTTATCTCCTCAGCTGGAAGATCTTTCGCACTGGTTACAAAGCCGGTTTGGAAGGTGTGCAGCAGTTCATGGCAACTGGTCAACTTGACAAAATCATGGAAGCTGTCACCATCCTTGGTCTGATCGTTGTTGGCGGTCTCACTGCCACGTTCGTGAATGCCAGCCTCAATCTCGATATCAAAACCACGACCCAAGTGTTTGATGCCGCGACACAGACCTACACAGATGGCGTGATCTCAGTCTTCAACCTGGACAATCTGCTTAATAACGTGTTCCCCAAGATCGTTCCTCTTGCCTTGACTTTGCTGGTCTACTATCTGTATTCCAAGAAGAACTGGAAGCCCATCGCTATCATGGGTCTGATCCTGGTTCTGGCTGTGATCGTAACCATCATCGGCTTCATCCCGGGCATCGGAGCTTTCAGCTAATATTTTTAGGAGAAATAAAATATGATCGAATTAGAGTACATTACAAAACTCAAACAGGTAATCGAAAAGATTTCTGTTGAGCAAACCGACCAGATTCGTGCCGCAGCCGACATTTGCGCGGAAGTTATCAATTCCGGCAAACTCGTCCACCTCTTTGGTAGCGGTCACAGTGTCCTTCCAGTCCAGGATGTTTTCCCGCGTTATGGCGGCGTGGTCGGCTGGCACCCTGTTATGGATCCACGATTGATGTGGAATAACGTGATCGGTCCAGGCGGCGCTCGTGAACTGCTCTGGATTGAACGGCAGGAAGGCTACGTTCAGAATTTCCTGCAAAGCTACAACTTCCAGGAAGGCGAGGCGATGATCGTCTTTTCGCATGGTGGTCTAAACGCGGCTCCTATTGAAGCTGCGATGTATGCCAAAGCGAAAGGTCTCAAAGTCATCACTGTCACCAGCGGTGAGAATTACAGGTCAGCCAAAGCTAACCATTCCTCAGGGAACAAACTTGGCGACCTGGCGGATGTACTCATCGATAACTGCAGTCCGCTTGAAGATGCCCTGGTCGTCATTCCTGGCTATTACCAGAAGGTTGGAGCTTCTTCAACCATCTCAGCCATCTGCATTGCCCAGGCTATCGCTTCCGAAACAGCGCTGCGCCTGCAGAAACTGGGGCATAAGATGAACATCTTTGTCTCCCCCAACGTTACCGAAGTTCCCAAGGAATACATGCACGAAGTGTATGCTGACTACACGGAAACGGTATTACGCAACCACAATATGTAACCTGGTGTTACAAAACGGGAGCTTGCGAAAACAAGCTCCCGTTTTCTTCCACAGAAAACCCGCTCATGGACTCAACCTCTCTTAATACGTTTTTTGACACCTACAAACTCGCCATTATAAGCTTTGTTGTAATGGTACTGCTGGCTTTTGTGATGATCCGGCTGACCCTTTCGCTGCGCGCTTCCACAGAAAAAGAGCTTGCTCAGCTGCAGTATTCGAACCCATCTTTATTTCTTGAGCGGCTGCAGAACAACCGCAGGCTCACCTGGGTTTTTCGCAAAAACGAGATCTTGCTGATGCAGCTTGATGGTCAGATGCGCCTCGGGCAGGACGAGGAAATCCAGCAACTGATCAAAACTCTGGATGCCCAGCGTTTGCTTCCTCGTGAAAAGGTGGACTACCTGCAAAAACGCATGTCATTCTTTGTTTCTGTCGGTGATGTTGAGGAAGCCAAAGCCAGTTTAGAAAAGCTTGAAACATACTTGCGATCGGTCAAGGCAGATGAGGTGGAGAAGTATCGCATCATGCTTGACGAAGGGGAGGAAATCATCCAGGTCTACCTGGATAAAAACCCAGGCTATCGCGGCACTCTCCAGTCCAAGCTTGCCGGCACCACAAACCCAATCCAAAAAGGCATTCTCCTTTACCGGCTTGCCAAACTCTCGTGGTTCGCCCACGATGAAAGCTCCGCTCGCGCTTACCTGGACCAGGCAAAGCCGCTCCTGCAGGGCAGCGATTATGCCCCCATCATCGAGCAGGCCGGGAAAGACCTCAGCATACTGGCAATAAAATAGCGCATAGGTTATGATTCGTCTCAGTATGCATGATCCGATTGCATGCCGGAGACTGAGGTTTTGCCATGAATCTGCTGACCAAGATGCGCGAGGTCAAAGACCTGACCCCCTCTGAAAAACACATCGTTGAGTACATTTTTGCCAATCTGAACGAAATTGTCAACATCGGCATCGTCGAGCTGGCTGAACTCACATGCACATCCACAGCGACGGTCAAGCGGCTCTGCAAAAAGGTCGGCAAGGACAGCTACATCGATTTCAGGCTGGAACTCTCCTATGAACTCATGCGCTACAACCAGAATTCGATCCTCAAAACCGCGCAGACCCCGGTGGACCGCTATGACTCCCTGGATGATATTGTGGTCAAGGTCGCCAATCAGAACGCCAAATCCATTTTGGATACCATCAGCACCAACACCACTGAAAACATCGCGGCGGTTGTTGCTGCCATGGCAAACGCGAAACGCATCGACTTTTACGGCATGGGTCCCTCGCACATAGTTGCGCTGGATGCACAGATCAAGTGTATGCGGCTCAGCATACCCAGCAGCGCTTTTGGCGACCGCATCTCCATGATGCTGAATGCCAAGGCCTACACCGATGATACGCTGGCGTTTATCATCTCGTACACCGGCAAGACCACTGAAATGCTTGACGTAGCCAGGGAGCTCGTGAGGGTGGGCAGCAGCACCGTTTCTATAACCTCCGTCAAACCAAACGACCTGGTTGAGCTTTGCACCTATAATCTTTTTGTCGATTCGACTGAATCATGGAACCGTTTAGGTGGAATGTCGAGCCGGATCTCGACCCTCAACCTGATTGATATCCTTTTTACTGCATTGATTAACTCGGATTACCAGAAGTTTACCCAGAATATGAGTAAGAATATGGTCAATAACGTCTCCAGATCGAATTAGACGACCCGCATCGGTGACTCACAAACAGTCTTGCAGTTATTTCTTTTTCTTTTCCTTGAGCAATGTCTTATTGCGCCGATTCGATAAGGTAACATAAGTTTCGC
>DIVL01000013.1 GCA_002435825.1 Anaerolineaceae bacterium UBA6133 | reverse complement strand
AATTCGCCATAATGAGAATTGCTGAAAGTGCAATGAGGAGTAGAAACTGCTCATCAGACTGGTTAAAAACGCTGCATAATTGCACAACCTCTGATCGCGCTGGTGTCCCCACCGAGCGCAAGAATTAATCGAAGGTCTCCACACTAGTTCGCGCCGGTGTCTGCACCGTGCGCGGGACTTGACCGAAGGTCTCCCACTTCCCTCACCCCCGCTTGTCCTCATCCCCCCACGGAGGACTATATGCTCTGATCGAGGTAGAAAACACTAACACCTGCATCGTCTCCCACCTACCTGAAACCAATTTTTCGTTCCATTCTGATGTTACAATATCTCCATCTGATCCACCTCCCATTAGGGAGTTATATTTGAATCATTAAGGAGAGTTAATGACAGAGGCAGATTCCCGTATTCAAAAGCTGAAGAGCATGCAGGAAGCTTCAAAACTTGGCGGCGGGCAGGATCGAATCGACCGGCAGCACGCCAAGGGCAGTCTCACTGCCCGCGAGCGGATCGATTTACTGCTCGACCCCGGAACCTTCCGGGAAATCGGCAGCATGACCACCCAGCTGAACCCACCCGAGGGCGACGAAACACTTGGCGACGGCGTTGTCACTGGTTATGGCAGCGTTGATGGTCGCACCGTTTACGTCTACGCGCAAGACTTTACCGTCCAGGGCGGCTCGCTCGGTGAGATCCACGCCCAGAAGATCTGCCGCGTGATGGACCTGGCTGTCAAAACCGGCTCTCCGATCATTGGCATGATCGATTCCGGCGGCGCGCGCATCCAGGAAGGCGTAAGAAGCCTGGGCGGATACGCCGAGATCTTCAAGCGCAATGCCATTTATTCGGGTGTGGTTCCCCAGATCAGCCTGATCATGGGTCCCTGCGCTGGTGGTGCTTCATATTCTCCCGCAGTTACCGACCTGATCATCATGGTCAAGCGCAAATCCTACATGTTCCTCACCGGACCAGCAGTCATAAAGACCGTCACCGGTGAAGAAGTGGATTCAGAAACCCTCGGCGGTGCCGACGTTCACCTCACCACCAGCGGCAATTGCCATATGGTTGGCGCGAGCGACCAGGATGCCATCGCCCTCGCACGCCAGGCACTTTCCTACCTGCCGTCCAATAACGTGGACATGCCTCCGATACACCCCACCCAGGATGCCCCCACCCGCCGCACTGAAGAACTCAACGACCTCGTTCCCACGGACCCCACCATGCCCTACAGCATGCGCACCGCGATCGATGCCATCATGGACCAGGGCTCCTTCCTCGAGCTGCAAGCTGGCTACGCCCCCAACGCTCTCGTTGGTTTCGCGCGTCTGGCCGGTCGCCCGGTGGGTGTCGTCTCGCAGGAACCGATGATGATGGCGGGTGTGATGGACATCAATTCTGCCGATAAAATCGCCCGCACAGTTCGCCTGTGCGATGCCTTCAACCTGCCAATTGTGACCTTCGTCGACTCCCCGGGCTTTCTGCCAGGCGTTGACCAGGAATACGGCGGCATCATCCGCCACGGCGCTAAAGTGCTCTATGCGTATGCGGAAGCGACCGTGCCAAAGGTCAGCGTGGTGACACGCAAGGCTTACGGAGGAGCATACGTAGTCATGAGCAGCAAATATCTCGGCACTGACATAACCTATGCCTGGCCTTCAGCTGAAATCGCGGTGATGGGCGCTGAAGGTGCTGCCAACATCCTGTATGGCAAGCAGATCAAAGCGGCAGAAGACCCCGAAGCCGAGCGAAAGCGCCTCACCCAGGAATACCAGGAAACCTACCTGAACCCCTATGTTGCCGCCAAAGCCGGCTACATCGATGAGGTCATCGAGCCCGCTGAGACCCGCCAGAAGTTGATCGAAGCCCTTGCGGCTCTGCAGAACAAAGTTGAAACCAATCCGCCGCGTAAGCACGGAAACATGCCGGTCTAAGGGGGAATCATGTTAGAAATTCTGAAACAAGGTTTGCTGATCACAGTGGTCGGCATGGGGATTGTTTTTGCGATGATCCTCATCCTTTGGGGCATCATGGTTCTGCTGGTCAGGCTTACAAGCCGAACCGAGAAGGAAGAGCCCGCTGTAGAAAGTGCCACCTCCCTATCCGAGCCCTTGGCTGAGACTGTTCCGGGCGATGCTTCAGCTCTCGCTGCCGCTATTGCAGTGGCATACGCGTTGAGCGTCAAACCCAAAGCAGTATTTGCCTCCGACACCCAATCCATCCAAACCGGCAGCACCTGGCTTGCCGCAGGTCGCGCGCAGCAGATCGCGCGACAGACAAACAGAGGACGAAGCGCATGATCATCAAAGTCGAAATTGAAGGAAAAGTCTACAACGTCACCATCAAGGACGCCCACAGCAACCCCGTTCTGGCTGAAGTCGACGGCAAGGTTTACCAGGTATTTCCTGAAGTTCAAGGCCCAGCAGTGGTACCCGCCGTCTCAACTCAACCCTCCCCGGTGCCCACGGCAGCACCTGCCGCACCTGCACCTGCCGCTGGCGGCGGTCTAACCCTGAACGCCCCACTTCCCGGTGTGATTGTGGCAATCGACGTTCAGGCTGGTGAGGCAGTCAAGTCAGGGCAACAGATTTGCACACTGGAAGCCATGAAGATGAAAAACGCGATCCGCTCTGACCGGGATGGTGTCATCGCCCAGGTGAACGTAAGCGCTGGCGATCTGGTCAAGCATAACCAACCGCTGTTCACCTTCCAGGCATAGGAGCAGGCATGGACTTTACCCAGTTAATTTCTGACCTCACGAAGGGATTTGACAAATTTACCTGGTTGAACGCCCTCATGATTTTGGTTGCCCTGGTGTTGATTTACCTTGCCATCTGGAAGGAATATGAACCCGTTCTGCTGCTTCCGATTGGATTTGGCTGTCTGATTGCAAACCTCGGCATGTCTAATGAGCTCGGCTTCATGAAGGTCATCTACGATGCCGGTATAAAAACAGAACTATTTCCGCTTCTAATTTTCATTGGCGTTGGCGCCATGATCGACTTCAGCCCGCTGCTCAGCCAGCCCAGCCTGGTGTTGCTGGGAGCGGCTGGTCAATTTGGCATCTATTTCACGCTTCTGCTGGCAATTGTTTTAGGCTTTCCGCTGCATGAAGCAGCCGCGATTGGATCCATCGGAGCAATCGACGGACCTACAGCGATCTTTGTTGGTGAGCGCCTTGCGCCGAACATCATTGCGCCGATCGCAGTGGCTGCGTATTCCTACATGAGCCTGATCCCGATCATTCAGCCTCCGATCATGAAGCTGATGACCAGCCGCAAAGAACGCCTGATCCGCATGGAATACTCCCCAAAGCCGGTATCACGCCTGACCCTTGTGCTTTTTCCCATCATCGTCACCCTGCTTGTGGCGCTGGTTGCCCCGGACGCAGCCCCACTGATGGCTGCCCTGATGCTCGGCAACCTGCTGCGTGAAGCGTTGGTGGTAGAGCGCCTGAGCAAGATGGCGCAAAACGAGCTGATCAACATCGCCACCCTCTTTTTGGGGCTGGCAATTGGCTCCACCATGACCGCTCAGAGCTTTCTGAACCTCGACACGCTCATGATCCTGGCTTTGGGTCTGCTGGCGTTCATAGTCGACACGGTGGCTGGTTTGCTATTCGGCAAACTGATGGCTGCCGTCACGCGCGGAAAGGTCAACCCTCTGATCGGTGCCTGCGGCATTTCCGCTTTCCCGATGGCTGGGCGTTTGAGCGCAAAGATGGCATTGGAGGAAGACCCCACCAACTTCATCCTGATGCATGCCATGGGCGCCAACACAGCTGGTCAGCTTGGCAGTGTCATCGCCGGCGGCGTTTTGCTTGCGCTGGTTTACGGGTTTATTCTTTAGGATATAACGAATAAAAAACATTTACTCGTAGGGCGAGACGAAGTGCCCGCGAAGCAGGGTATTGGAAGTTACTGCACACATTTTTATGCAGCGATCTTGATGTACTTCCAATCCGCCGTCACGCCATCGATCATCTTCAATAAACGAGCCTTGCTACACAGAACACCGGCGGCGGATTGAGGGCACGAAACGTTCGTGCATCACATCGTCCACAGTGCCCTCAAGCTCGCCCTACTCCAGTTTACGGGTTTGTTATTTGCGAAAAAGTCAAGCAAAAAATGAGTTTAAACGGAAAATCAAGTAAGCAGGAAGATCAGATCTTCAGCAGGTATCCTTTACCGCGGATGGTTTTTATCAGCTCAGGGTGATGCGGATCGTCCTCCAAAGCCTGGCGCAGCCAACTAATGTGAACATCCAGAGTACGTGTGTCTTCCACGTAATCGGTCTCCCACACAGCCTTAAACAAATCTTCCCGGCGCAAGACCTCGCCAGGTTTCTGCATCATTTTTCCCAGCAGATCACATTGGCGCGGTGTTAGCCGAACTTCCTTATTCTTGTAGATGGCGATCCTACTATCCGGGTTTAATACCAGGTCGCCTCTTTCGAGCAGACCTTTGCGACTGTTATTCTCAAGCGTCCGCAAGCGGTTGACCAGTTTTTGCACTGTAAAAGGCAGACGCAAGAAGAAATTAACGTTCTCAGTTTCCACAACGGGTTCATCTTCTGAAACAATGAGGCATAAGGGTGTGGATGGCAGGCTGTTGTGGAACCAATTTACCAGGCGGAGACCGTTTGTGCGCAGTGAGGCAGCGTTTATCACAACCACATCCGGAGAGAAATGCTTCAAAGCGTCGAGTCCTTTACTCCCGCTGTTCTCTACTTGCAGAGAATACCCTTTTTTCTCAAGATCACTGGCAAAACGACGGGCTATTTTCCGTTTCCCCTCGATTAATAGCACCTTCAGTGATTCTGCCATGCGCAATACTTTCCTCTTTCAATATCAATAATCGCTGTATCAATCTCCAAAGAAAAACTATGCTCAGCCTTTCCTCGGAATTCTATTATAGCCGATTGCTCGAAAATTTCACACATTTTTTGAGTGTAATTATTTCTTCGAAATTTTTAAGACTAGTTGAGTTGATTCGCTGGGCTTACATGTTAGAATCAATATGACATAACCGACAAAACAGGAAATTTGGTGCATTATGGGAAAAATGATCGAATGCGTAATCGATAGTATCCGTGTCAGCCTTACTAATCAGGACCGGATCACTGTTCTCAAGGAAAAGGATGCCGAACGGTACCTTCCCATCTGGATGGGTGTGCCTGAAACTGACTCTATTACGATCGCACTGCAGGGCGTGGCAATTGCCCGCCCCCTCACCCATGATCTTCTGATTTCCGTCATGAACGCGCTCGACATCCGCCTGGAAAGCTGCGAAATCACCAATCTCGAGAATGACACCTTCTATGCCAACCTGATCCTTGACCAAAACGGTGTCCGGAAAATCATCGACAGCCGCCCGTCAGACGCGATCGCCCTTGCGATCCGTGCCAAAGCTCCGGTCTTCGTCGATGAAGACATCCTCGACGCGGTCGGCATTCGTCCGGAAGATGTTTTGCCCCAATCACAAGATGAACAAGATTCTTCGGATCTGGACTCAGATCTCGACATTTTTGAAGATTTTCTCGGGCAACTCGGAAAAGACAACACCGACAAAGACCAACCCAGCGACCCTTCGGATGAGGATCCCATTTAACAAGTGAGGTAGCATTGTGAGTGATCAATTTGAGCAAAACATAAACCAGGGCTCCGAAGCAAATCAACTTTTTGACCGCGATATGGAGGAAGCTCTCATTGGCGCAGTGCTCATCACGCCTGACGCCTATGTGGACGCCGCGCCGCTGGTAAACGCTGAGGATTTCTACCTCCACCGCAACCGCTGGATCTGGGAAGCCTTCATCGAGCTGTTCAAGTCCGACAGTTATTTTGATGTCCTGACTGTTAAGGAAGCCCTCGAAACCGGAGGGCATCTTGAAGACGTCGGTGGGTTGGATTACCTGATCTCCCTCACCAATCGCGTTCCGTCCTCACAGCATGCCGAATCGTACGCCCGCAACATCAGCGCCCTTGCCGTCCGCCGACGCTTGCTAACTGCCGCCAACGACATCGCCAAGCTCGCTTATCGCAAAGACACGCTGGTCGACAACGTCATCTCTGATGCCGAGAAAGCCATTTTTGGGGTCAGCCAGGAACGCTATAAACGCGACCTGGTACCGATTTCGGACGCCGCGGATGAATACCTTGAACGCCTTTTGCTCAACGCCAGCATTCCCGGCGGGGTGACTGGGCTTGAAACCGGATTGAAAGCGGTTGATAAAGCTCTCGACGGTCTGCAACGCTCTGACCTCATCATCGTCGCGGGTCGCCCGGGTATGGGTAAGACCGGCTTCCTGATCGGCATCGCCAAACATGTTGGTCTGGCACTGAAGCGCAATGTTGCCTTCTTTACCCTCGAAATGTCCTCAGAGCAGCTCATCCAGCGCATGATTGCACAGGAAACCAGCATTGACTCCCAAAAGCTGCGTTCTGCCAAACTGAGCGACGCTGAAGCCCAGGAGGTAGTGCACGCGTTGGGTGTGCTTTCCGAATCGCGCATCTATGTCGATGACACCCCCGCTATCACTCCCCTTCAGATGCGCACCAAGTGCCGCCGCATGCAGATGGAGATCGGTTTGGACCTGGTGATAGTTGACTACCTCCAGCTGATGTCGGGAGACACACGCACCGAGAACCGCGTGCAGGAAGTTTCATACATTTCGCGTTATCTCAAGGTGCTGGCGCGCGACCTCAACGTGCCGGTGATGGCTGCGGCGCAGCTTTCCCGCGCGGTGGAGCAGCGACAGGATAAGACCCCCGTGCTTTCCGACCTGCGCGAATCCGGTTCGCTGGAGCAGGATGCCGACATTGTGATGTTCATCAACCGACCTGAACAAATGAAAGAAGAAAGCCCCCTCCATAACCTGGCAAAACTGATCGTCTCCAAACACCGCAACGGTCCAACCAACAGCGGTATTGATCTCGTTTTCATTGAGAAACTCGCGATGTTCCGCGACAAAGCCTATGTGGATTAATTTGAGCAGTGGAGCAGCTATTGGGTAACGAACTTTCAGGGAATTTTCAGAGCATCAAACTACCGGCAGACCTCATTGCCCGCTGCAATGGGCTTGAAAGCGATGCCATCCTGCTTTTGCTGGGCTACTTCGAATTGCTCAGCCGGCAAGAAGTTGCATCAGACGTGGTGGAGCTTTATGTTCTGCTCGACCATATGCCCACTGCTGAAGAAACCCGCTGGCAGAAAGCCCTGGCTGAATTACTCGAAGAAGGGCTGCTGCTCGCCTACCCTCAAACCACCGAAGACGCGCAAGCACCTGTCTTGCTCTTCCCAGCGACACCCGAAGGGAGCCGCCGTTTTGAGGAATTGCGGGAAGGCAATTTGTCTTTGGCTGAGATTCAGGCTGCCAATCCTCTGCCAGATCCAGACAAGCCGAATATTTTTTCCCTTTACGAGCAAAATATCGGTCCACTGACGCCAATGGTAGCCGAAATATTGAAGGCAGACGCGGAGACCTACCCTGAAACTTGGCTGCTTGAAGCGATGCACGAAGCGGTCAGCCGCAACATCAGGAATTGGAAGTATGTCCAGGCAATTCTAAAAGCCTGGCAGGAAAAAGGACGTGACTCTACCCATGGAACCACTCAAAGCGCGCTTGAAAGATTTCGAGAACTTTATCGCCAACAGAAACAGCAAGGAAGCCGAAAACCCTGAGTCAACCGCAGGACGGCGACCAGGCATCGACCTCGGCGATCCCAACTGCCCCCGCTGCTGTGGGCTTGGTTTTGTGGGGCGGGATGTTTCCATTGATGACCCCGATTTTGGCAAGATGGAGATTTGCACCTGCCGGCTTGCCGAAGTCACAGCCTCTCAGCGCGAACAACTCTTCTCCCTCAGCAACCTCAGCGCGCTCAGCGGGCTGACCTTTGCCAGCTTTAATTCCCGAGGGCGGGTGGGCTTGGGCTCCTTCCAGGCAGACTCGCTGGAACAAGCCTATAACTCTGCCCAGAATTTTGCTGGCTCGCTGACCGGCTGGCTGCTGCTCTCTGGCAGCTACGGCTCAGGTAAAACGCATCTCGCGGCAGCTATCGCCAACCAGGCAGTCGGGATGGGCATCAGCACGCTCTTCCTGACCGTGCCGGACTTGCTGGATTGGCTGCGTTTCTCTTACAGCAACACCTCGGATGCCAGCTTTGAAGAGCGCATCACCCAAATCCGTACCATTCCCCTGCTGATCATGGATGATTTTGGCACGCAAAACACCACCCAGTGGGCGCAGGAAAAGTTGTTCCAGATCATCAATCACCGCTACATCAACAAGCTGCCAACCGTGATCACCAGCAATCAAGCGCTGACAGACTTTGAACCGCGCATTCGTTCGCGCCTGCAGGATCCAGACCTGGTCACTCACGTAGAGATATTGGCACCGGACTTTCGCAACCCTGCCGATGACATTGGTCACCCGGAACTCTCGAGCCTGAATCACCACTCAAAGCAGACCTTTGGCTCCTTCAGCTTCCGCAAGAACGAACGCCTCGAGCCAGACGACACCCAATCGTTGCGAGAAGCTTTTGAAATCGCTAAAAAATTCGCCGATTCCCCCCAGGGCTGGCTGGTTTTTTACGGTCCCTATGGCTGCGGCAAGACCCACCTGGCTGCCGCGATCGGCAATTACCAGGCTGGTCTCGGTTATCCGCCCCTGTTCGTTGGCGTGCCAGACCTGCTCGACTACCTGAGGGCAGCGTTTTCGCCTAACAGCAGCACCACCCTCGACCGCCGCTTCTACGAGATACGCTCAACCCGCCTGCTTATCCTGGACGACATCGGCACGGAATCAGCTACTCCCTGGGCGCGGGAGAAGCTCTACCAGCTGATCAACCATCGCTATAACGCCGAGCTGCCAACCGTCATGACGACAGCCAGCGAGCCTTCCAGGCTGGATCAAAGGCTCTTCAGCCGCATGTCCGATAAACGGCTTTGCAAACTGGTCCTGATGTCCGCCCCGACCTTTACTGGTGAGGGCTAACTCACTCCGGCAATTTCTCAAAACAAAGACCTATGAGTGTCCTTCAGAGGCTGACCCAAAAGCAAGTTG
>DIVL01000020.1 GCA_002435825.1 Anaerolineaceae bacterium UBA6133 | reverse complement strand
CCTCGGTCATTTATTGGCGGATTGAAGGCACGATACGTTCGTCTGCCACATCGTTAACGGTGCCCTCAATCACGCCCTACGAATCATTGAACCAAAGAAGCAGTGTATGGCGATCTGCCTTTGATATTTTTACAGTACGCGTAAGGAAACAAAGTGCTCGTAGGGCGAGCTTGGAAGCACAACACACGTCATTATGTAGAGATCTTGGTGTGCTTCTAATCCGCCATCACAACCTCGGTCATTTATTGGCGGATTGAGGGCACGAAACGGTCGTCCAACACAAAATTCACGGTGCCCTCAATCACGCCCTACGAATCAAATTTGTTGCGGAACAGGTTAAAGCAACTTGCCTTTGGATTGGATTCAATGGAGACCTGGCGGTCAAATGCCGTGCTCGGTCTGCCCACACGCGCCTTCTGCGCTGGGGTGCTTTGCAAGACCGGCACGATCAACAGGAATAACTACAAGCTACCCCAACTTGCTCAACCCAAGCTTGATTCGCCGCAGAGATTCATCTTTTCCCAACAAGGCTGCCAGCTCGGTGGCGCCGCCGGGAGAGGTTTCCTGCCCGGAGAGGGCTGTGCGGATAGGCCACATGACCGTCCCGACCTTAAAGCCGCGCTCCTGCGCGAAAGCTTTCAGGACTTCAAACAGACTTTCATTGCTCCAGCTCTCCAAGCTCTCCAGCAGGGGTAAAACCACTTCCAAAACCACGCGGGAGGATTCCAGAGTCGATTTCGACTTCTGATTTGCGAACAATTCAGCCGGGTACTCTGGCAACTCAGCCAGAAATCCAACCAACTGCGGGATCTCGGTCAGCGTTTCGGTGCGGATCTGGATCAATTGGCTGATCTTCGCCAGGTCAAAACCCGCCAAACCTTCCGGATAAAACGGCAGGGCAATTTGATGAAAGGCTTCAGGGCTGAGAGAGCGGATATGCTCACCGTTCAGCCAGCGCAACTTGTCGATGGAGAAGGCGGCATTGGCTTTGTTGATGCGATCCATATCGAACGCCGCGATCAGGTCTTCCATCAGGAAGAATTCGCGCTCGTCACCCGGATTCCAACCAAGTAACGCCACGTAATTGACGATCGCCTGCGGCAGAAAACCCATCTTCACCAGGTCCTCGAAGGAGGGGTCCCCCTTGCGCTTGCTCATTTTTGCGCCATCCTCGCGGATGATGTGGGGCAGGTGGATGTATTCGGGCTTCTGCCAGCCAAAAGCTTCGTAAAGCAAATTGTACTTTGGGGTCGAGGAGAGATATTCCTGTCCGCGGATGACGTGCGACACTTCCATCAGGTGGTCGTCAACCACGTTGGCAAAGTTGTAGGTGGGGAAGCCGTCAGATTTTAGCAGCACCTGGTCATCGAGTTGTTTGTTCTCGATGGCGATATGCCCATAGACATGGTCATCAAAGCTGCTAATACCTTCCAGCGGAATGCGCTGGCGCACAACCGGCACCAAACCATCTGCAAAGCGAACTTCCACTTCCTGCTGGCTTAGGTTTCGGCATGGGTCGCGGTAGCCCTCCACGCGCTCGTTGCTGGCTTCAAGAGCGGTTTTGTCTTCCTTCCCGCAGAAGCAGTAGTAGGCGTGCCCACTGGCGAGCAGTTTTTGCGCGTAGTCTTTGTAAATTGGAAGACGCTCGCTTTGCACGTAAGGGCCAAAACCACCGTCCTTGTCAGGACCTTCATCGTAGCTGATGCCAGCCAGTTCAAGACCGCGATAGATTGCTGAAACTGCCTCAGGCACGTTGCGGTTCTGGTCGGTGTCTTCGATACGCAGGATGAATTTGCCACCCGCCTTCTTGGCGATCAGGTAAGCGTAGAGGGCGGTGCGCAGGTTGCCGATGTGCATATAGCCGGTGGGGCTTGGAGCGAAACGAGTTCTAAACATAATGACTTCCTGTTTTGATAGTTTCTGGCGTGAATCCTACCATAATCAAAGGCTGAATTCGCGAACAATGGATGCTTACGGACAAGTCTGCCGGTGGTGGTCAAGTACGTACTTGCGCAGATACTGTCCGGTGTAACTACCTTCTATGTGACACAGATCCTCCGGCGTACCCTCCGCCAGCAGCTCACCTCCGCGGTCACCCCCTTCGGGACCAAGGTCAATGATCCAATCTGCCACCTTGATGATGTCCAGATTGTGTTCGATGATCACGACTGTATTGCCCGCGTCCACGAGGGTCTGCAGCACTTCGATCAGCATGTGCACGTCGGCAGCATGCAGCCCAACGGAAGGCTCATCCAGCACGTAAAGCGTCTTGCCTGTGGCAACTCTTGAAAGCTCCTTGGAAAGCTTCACGCGCTGCGCCTCACCACCCGAAAGGGTAGGAGCAGGCTGCCCAAGGCGGAGATAGCCGCAGCCAACATCCTTCAGGGTCTTGAGCTTGCGGCGGATGCGCGGAAAGGCTTCAAAATACTCCAAAGCAGTGTCAACGGTCATGTTCAGCACGTCCGCTATGCTCTTGTCCTTGAAGCGCACCTGCAAGGTCTCGTGATTGTAGCGGCTGCCGCGGCAGACTTCGCAAGGGACGTAAACATCCGGCAGGAACTGCATCTCGATTTTTAGCTGCCCTTCGCCCCGGCAGGCTTCGCAGCGACCGCCCTTAACGTTGAACGAAAAACGCCCTTTGCTGTAACCGCGCAGTTTTGAGTCCGGTAAGCTGGCAAACAAATCGCGGATCATGTCGAACATGCCGGTATACGTGGCAGGGTTCGAGCGCGGCGTGCGGCCGATGGGGGATTGGTCGATATTGATGACCTTATCGAGGTTTTCAATCCCCACGATGCGTTCGTGCTTTCCAGCATTTGTGTGCGCGCCCATCAGGGTACGTGCCAGGGCGTTATAGAGGATCTCCACCATGAGGGTCGACTTGCCCGAACCTGAAACGCCGGTTATGCAGACCAACTTGCCAAGCGGGATGTCAATGGTCAGGTTTTTGAGGTTGTTCTCCTGTGCGCCAACGATGCGCAGGCTTTGCCCGGTACCGTTGCGGCGATTTGCGGGGATGGGAACAAACTTCTTCCCGCTCAGATACGCGCCTGTAATTGAATCGGGAGAGGCTTCAATCTGTTGTGGCGTGCCCTCAGCCACCAGGTAGCCGCCCTTTTCTCCCGCACCGGGACCAAGGTCAATCACCCAATCTGCCGAGCGAATGGTCTCGTCGTCATGTTCCACCACCAGCAGCGTGTTGCCGAGATCGCGCAGTCCCTTGAGGGTTTCAAGCAGCCGGCTGTTATCGCGCGGGTGCAGCCCAATCGAGGGCTCGTCCAGAACGTAGAGCACGCCCATCAGTTTGGAACCCACCTGGGTCGCCAACCGGATGCGCTGTGCTTCACCTCCTGAGAGCGAGATGGCTGAGCGTTCGAGCGTCAGATAATCCAGTCCCACGTCCACCATGAAACCCAGGCGCGCATTGATTTCACGCAAAATGCGATCAGCTATCAACTTCTCGCGCTTGCTTAGGGGGGAGCCTTGCTCGTCCATCAGGTGATGGACCCAATCAAGCGTCTGATTAATAGACAACTCAGTGACCTGGATGATATTCTTGCCGTCCACAGTTACGCCCAGGGCTTCCTTGCGCAGACGTTTTCCGTGACACTCAGGGCAAGGGTTGAGCGAAATGAACGCCCCAATCTTGGTTTTGATCCACTCAGAATCGGTATCCCTGTAGCGTCGCTGCATGTTGCCGATCACGCCCTCGAATGGGGTGCTAAAGGTGCTGCGTCTGCCGCTGCGACCGATGTACTCAACCCGGACTTCCTCCCCCTTGGTTCCATAGAGCAAAAGATCCAACTGCTTCCCGTTGAGCGTACTGATGGGCTCATCAACGCTGAAACCGGCGTGTTTTGCCAGGGCTTCGAGCATCTGCCAGGAGTAACCACCTGTTTCCCGTGGTGTCCAGTCGGGCATGGCGATGGCGCCATTGCGCAGGCTTTTGGTCTTATTGGGGATCAGGAGCTCAGGATTGACTTCTTCCATCGCTCCCAAACCCTGGCAGATCGGGCAGGCTCCATGAGGGGTATTGAACGAAAAAGTGCGCGGTTCGATCTCGATCAGCAAAGAACCGTGCTCTGGGCAGGCAAGGTTTTCCGAAAACTGGATATCCTCCGGAGGATCGGCGCTGAGATTGTGGATAGTGACGTAGCCCTCGCCATATCTCAGTGCGGTTTCAATCGAGTCAGTCAGGCGGGAAATCGTGCTGAGGCGTTCCTCTTCCGTTTCAGGCGCGTTGATCACAAGGCGATCAACAATCGCCTCAATCGTGTGTTTTTTGTAGCGATCCAGATCGATCTGTTCGTCAAGGTTGAAGACCAGCCCGTCCACCCGTACGCGGGTGAAACCGCTTTTGCCGATCTCATCAAGAAGTGCCTGATAGGTGCCTTTGCGTTCCCGCACCATCGGCGCCAGCACAAGGAGGCGTGAACCGACCGGCAGATTCATGATCGTTTCGACGATTTCCTGCGCCGATTGCTTTTGTACCGTTCGCCCACAGATCGGGCAGTGGGGTATTCCCGCGCGCGCAAAAAGCAAACGGAAGTAGTCGTAGACTTCGGTAACCGTGCCGACTGTGGAACGCGGATTGTTGGAGGTCGATTTTTGGTCAATTGAAACCGCAGGGGAGAGCCCGTCGATTGAATCGACGTCGGGTTTGTTCATCTGCCCCAGGTATTGACGGGCATAGGAAGAAAGCGACTCCACGTAGCGGCGCTGCCCTTCCGCAAAGATGGTGTCAAAAGCCAACGAGCTTTTGCCCGAGCCCGAAAGCCCGGTCATCACCACCAGCTTGTCACGCGGGATTTCCACCGTAATATTTTTGAGGTTGTGTTCACGCGCGCCAACTACGCGCAGGTTGTCAGTAGGCATAATCTGGTTAATCTCCAACCAATCATTTTATCATTTGTTCTATGAATTAGACACCCTGCGCATTGCCTCAATATTAATGTA
>DIVL01000073.1 GCA_002435825.1 Anaerolineaceae bacterium UBA6133 | reverse complement strand
AGTTTGCTGCGCTTGTAGCGTCGCAGCGGTCGAATTTCATTTTCCATAATATCCTCCTCAGCGGAGTAAGTTAAAAATCAATATGCAGGGAAGGAATTCCTTCCCTGCATTTATCGATTGTTAATCAGACTTAGTTAACCGGTACAAACGCACCGTTTTCCACTATGTGGAACTGCGGACCTTGAATGTTGCAATCTCCGACTGGAGCGCAGGTGTAAGTACCGCTGATGCCAGTCCAGTTGTTCAAATTACGCACCGCGTCAACCAGAGCACCGCGGGGGATGTAAAGCGCGCCATCTTCGCCGAGCACTGCGACATCACCGACTTTTTCAATGATGGCGGTGGTGCAGTCGTAGCTGTTCCAGGTGAATGGTGAAAGTTCGCCTGGACCAACCCCGTAAGCAGCCTTGTAAGCTTCATCAAAGGCTGTTTTCTCGGGGGTCTGGGGTGGCGTTCGAGGCGTGGCATGGTAGGAGCCTTCACCATTCTCGCCAGCCCGGTTCAGGAAATCGGTGCCAAACGTGCCATCGCATCCGAAGAAGACTGCGTTCTCGAGACCGGTGGTCTTCATCTGGTTTGCCAAAACACCAGCATCCTGGGTGTAACCGCCGAAATAGATCAATTCGGGTGACTTAGCGGCAATCGTAGTCAGCACGGGGGTATAGTCAGCTTCTTTCGAAGTGATACCCACAAATTCAACTACTTCCCCACCAAGGGCTTCGAACTCTACCTTTACAATCTCAGCCAAGCCCTTGCCATAATCCTCACCATCATGCATGACCGCGATCTTCCGAAAACCAAGTTCTTCGTAGATGAACGTGGCTGCGGCTTTTCCCTGGGCAGCATCTGTGAAAGGCACGCGATTAAATACAGCCGAACCTTTTTGGGTCAGAGTGGGATTGGTGGCTGATGGGGAAAGCATGGGAATGCCTTTGGCTTCGTAGATTGGCATGGCTGCCGCGGTCGCGCCTGAGAAAAGATGCCCGGCAACGCCTACCAAAGTTTGATCCGCGACAAACTTGTTTGCAACTGCGGCTCCGCCTTCGGCGGCACCCTGATCGTCCTCAGCAACTAGTTCAAACGAAAAACCATGCAGAGGTTCAGCATCGGCAACCGCAATTTTTCCAGATTGTTCAGCGTCAATACCAAACGAGGCATCACCGCCGGTCATCGGAGAACCCATACCGATCTTGATCGTTTGACCAGGCTCGATCTTGGCACATCCGTATCGATCCGCAGCGCATTGTGCTGGAACTTTATCAGCTCCAGGCACGACATCTGCGGGTGCCGGTGTGCTTACTGCAGCTGGAGCGCAAGCTGACAGTAAGAGAACGGCAACCATTACAACTATCAAACCTTTGAAACTCTTCATTTTTCTTCTCCTATCACTATGATCCTTGATTTGTTTTATGTGGCTATTAATTCAAATTAGAAGTGTGCCACAGAAAATCCGAAGTATTATCTTTAGAAAAGAAAATAGCTTGTCAAATACGATCAAAATATTAATGAGACATTCCCTGTCACCAATCCCGAACGAATGAACAAGAGAACCGCGAGTTTGGAAAATATTATACTATCAATCCTTAGATTTGGAACAGATTTTGTCAAGTTGTCAGACCAAAGTGATAATGTCCTAAAAGAGTAAAATAGAAATGTCCTAAATAGCATGAAAATTAGTGCACAGAAAGGATACATAGCATGACCGACGAAGAACTAAAACGAAAGACTTATTTGGACAAAGCCATCGATCGACGGATCACCCAAAAAGCAGCCGCAGAGGCTCTGGGCATCAGTGAAAGACAGGTCAGG
This sequence comes from Anaerolineaceae bacterium UBA6133, assembly GCA_002435825.1. Classification (GTDB taxonomy): domain Bacteria; phylum Chloroflexota; class Anaerolineae; order Anaerolineales; family Anaerolineaceae; genus Mesolinea. The sequence continues at coordinate 45,386 of DIVL01000073.1, read as the reverse complement.
AGGCTCATCAGGAGATACCGACAAGAAGGTGAAGCGGGCTTAGTATCGCACCGGCGTGGCAAGCCTACTCCTGTGATCAACCAGGACACTTCTAAATTGCTACTTTAGGACATTATCATGTTGCCACTACATGTAAACTATATACACAGGTTGTATGCGTATAACCGTATATAATAGTAGCAAGCATTATTGTTTAGTGTGCAGCCAAGTGACATCTATCACGCAAAAGAGAGGAGATAAAGTGAGTAATTTGGATGAAGACTATGCAGCAGGGGTTCTGGATAATCGTGATCCCCCTTGCCTTTCACTCTACCAACCTACGCATCGGCACCATCCGGACAATCAGCAAGATTCGATCCGGTTTGGGAACCTTGTGAAAACGCTCGAAGAGTCGCTCCTAAAACAAGTTCCGAAGAAAGAGGTCCGTTTATTATTGGAACCATTCCTGGCATTGGCTGACGACCGCGACTTCTGGAACCATACCTCTGATGGGCTTGCCGTGCTGGGCGCAAAAGATTTTTTCCGAATTTACAAACTCCAACGTCCCGTCGCCGAATTGGCGGTAGTGGCGGATAGCTTTCATGTCAAACCCCTGATTCGCATCCTGCAATCCGCAGACCGTTATCACGTTCTCGGGTTGAACCGACAAGAGATTAAGATTTTCGAAGGTAATCGTGATGGGATGGATGAGATTGAATTGCATCAGGATGTGCCACGCAAACTTACAGATGCGCTGGGGGAGGAATTGACTGACCCGCATCTCACCGTCGCCTCATATGGCGGCAAAGGTGGGTCCCAGTCCACCATGCACCATGGCCATGGCGGAAAGAAGGATGAGGTAGATAAGGATACAGAACGCTTCTTCCGCATCGTTGACCGATGGATCCTTGAGCATTACTCTAAACCATCGGGCTTACCGCTGATCCTCGCCGCACTTCCAGAGCATCATCACACATTTCACGAACTTAGTGTCAATCCATTTCTGACAGACGACAGCATCGATATCCACCCAGATTCCCTATCATCGATTGACGAACTCCGCGTACGCGCCTGGCAAATTATGGAGCCTCACTATCTGGCACGCCTGGCTGCACTGGTCGAGAAGTTCAATAACGCAAGGCCTCAAAATCTCAGCGACGACGATTTGGCACAGGTTGCAAGGGCGGTTGTGGGTGGGCGCGTGGACACCCTGCTGATTGAGGCCCAGCGCGAAATTCCCGGTCGGATTATCGAAGTGACAGGTGAGATCGAGTTTGACGACCTGGAACATCCGGAGCTTGACGACGTGCTCGACGATTTGGGATTGTTAGCGCTTAAGATGGGTGGGCAAGTGGTGATTGTGCCGACTGATCGCATGCCGACAAAGACTGGAATAGCTGCGATTTACCGTTATTAAAGTCCACTCTCCTCGGCATTGAGGCGTTTAAAAGGTCGGGCGAGCATGTTTACTTTAGGGATGAGTTCAAAGCCGCCGATTTTGCACTAAAGGGATTGAGATCCAAATTCGCAGATTTGGAAAACGTTACGTGGTATTCTTGAGATGCACTTCTCTTTCCCTGAGGATTGATCAACAAGATTACCCATGGTCAGATCAGCTGGCAGTTGCGGTAGCAGAATGCGCGAGGGTATGCAGAGCCCACCGCATATGGCAGTAAATCAGGATATTTATTAATTCCAATCTGGATACTATCTCTGCTCCATGCTGTTTACAGACCAATCGTACGCTGATCAACTCGGGCAATCCCTCTAACCCTTGTTCGGTCAGTTGTTGTAAAATCAGTTGTGTAGATCATGGTCCTTTTCCTTTCTTGGTTGGCGAAACTGATGAAAGGATACCGTGATCTACTCTTTTTGGTAAATTACAGAAAATTTGTTACACCAATTTGTTACACCAACTTCTTGACAAACGAGAAGATTCAGTTTTTACCAATCGAAAAGAACCATCTAAAGAAGGTAGTTTGCGGTTTTTATACTGCTAGAGGGGCGTTGATCAAAGAAATCGTGGGGTCTTCTCACGAATACCAGGCTGGAGAGGGAAAATTGGCATCAAAAATTGCTCGACTGGGCAAAAATCCGAGTCTTACGGTCTTTTGCATCTTTGAGCATATGAAACGCCCTCTCGCACTGTAGATTGTTATCTGCCCTTCATTTCACCTTATAATACTTAGTATCATGGCGAAGGCAGCATCTACAACAAATAATGCCACTCTGACAATGAGTCCGGGAATTCTTGAGCAAATTGCTAAGAACATCGAACAGGTTGTCTGGCTGCGAGATTACAATACCGGCGATATACTCTACGTCAGCCCGTCATTTGAAGCAGTTTGGGGGCGTTCCTGTGAAAGCTTTTATGCCAACCAGAAAGTCCTGATTGAAAGCGTTCACCCGGAGGACAGGGTGCAGGTCATGGTCGCGCGCGATCACAGCAGTCAAAAACCGTTTACCCAGGTCTATCGTATTATTCGTCCGGATGACAGCTTGCGTTGGATTTCTTGTCACGCTTTCCTTGCGCATGATGATGCATATAACAGAGACTACCAAGTCAATATCGCCCAGGACATCACCAAGCAGAACCAGGTTGACCAATCTTTACGGAAAACGCTTGATCGATCCCGTGAACAATTTACGCTCAGCCGGCGCATGAGCCTGGCACGAAAACCGGAAGCAGTCCTAAAAACCCTGATGTCCGCACAAGAACTTCGCCCTGCGCAGCGCGCCGCCTTGCTTTTCTTTAACGATCCTAAAGCGGGACCCAACCATGGAGTGGAACTGACTGCTGCCTGGCTATCCCACCAGGGTAAACCCGCATGGTTGAGTGAAACAAGCCTGTATGAGGAAATGGATTTTTGGAATCTTGTCCAGCCAAGCCGGACGATAATCATTAATAGTGTCAGTAAAAATCCCCGTGTCTCCGAACTGTTGCGGGATATTCTACTGGAAGGAAAAATCCAATCCTTTGTTCTCTTCCCAGTGGTAACCTCAGGAATTTGGCTGGGCTGCCTGGCGGTTTACTTTGAAGAAGATGTGCAATTCAGTCATATTGAACTTGCCCACTTAAAAGTGCTCATTGGCCAGGCGACCATCACCCTTTACAACCTCAAATTACTAAAAATTGAGGAGGAACTGCGTCGTGAAGCCGAGCGGGCAAATGAGATAAAAACTGAATTTCTCGCGATGATATCGCATGAATTGCGTACCCCTCTCACTTCCATTATCGGATTTACCTCCACCTTATTGGCAGAGGATGTTACCTGGGAACCGCAGGAGCAGCGCGAGTTTATCCAGACTATTCAACAGGAATCCTTCCGTCTCCAGGAGCTGATCGATCACTTGCTGGACCTTTCCCGCCTGGAAGCTGGCAGAATGCCAATTCAGATGAAACCTCATTTGCTGCATGACGTCATTCAGCAGGCCTTGCCACAGTTACACATCCTTACCATCGACCATCATCTATTAGTCCACATTTCAGACTCTCTGCCTCCTGTCTTTGTTGATGATAAAAGGATTGCCCAGGTGGTTGTAAACCTGGTGCGTAATGCTGCCACTTATGCTCCCAAGGGAAGCGAAATTAATATCTCCGCCAATGTGCGAGGGGAATTTATCCAGGTTAACGTCAATGACCAGGGACCTGGAATTCCTCCTTCAGAACGTAAGCGGGTTTTCCAGGCTTTCCGACGCGGAGTCGCCGCGGAAAGTGGCATAACCAAAGGAGCGGGCTTGGGATTGGCAATTTGCAAGGGGCTGATAGAGGCCCACGGCGGGCGCATCTGGATTAAGAATAAATCCTTGCCGGGGACAACCGTCTCTTTTACGATCCCACTCATTCCAAAAAACTACCTTGAAAAGTCCTCCAATAAGGAGTAAGCGCGATGGGCAATATTTTAATCGTCGAAGATGACCCAAATATCCGCAAACTGGTGCGCGTTAACCTGACCAAACGTGGTTATTTGGTCAGCGAAGCTGAGGACAGCCACCAGGCAATTGCACATTTTCAAGCTGAGCCTATTGATCTGGTTTTACTTGATTTGATGCTTCCCGGGCTCTCGGGCGTGGATGTGTGTAAATGGATCCGTGAACGCTCGGACGTGCCCATTATTGTTTTGAGCGCGCGCGTAGAGGAAGACCTGAAAGTGGCTGCCCTCGACGCTGGCGCGGACGATTACGTTACCAAACCATTTGGCTCTGACGAACTATTGGCCAGGGTCCGCGCGTTCCTTCGCAGGTCTTATGTTTCGGCAAAGGCTGATGAAAAGAAAATCCAAATTGGAGAACTCATCATCGACCTGGACGCCCGAAGGGTGTTAATCAGCGGAAACGACCTGCACCTCACCAGAACCGAATACGCTGTAATCGCTGCCCTGGCGCACCGCATGGACGCCATTGTTACCCACGACGAGCTTTTGGTCCAGGTGTGGGGTCAGGAATACCGGGGGTCAAATCATTATCTGCATACCTACCTCGGTCGACTGCGGAGAAAACTGGGTGAGTACGGCGATCTCCTTGAGACTGTACCCGGGATGGGATACAACCTGCATTCCACAAAGCTCTTTTAACCCCGAAATTTTTCACAAAATCTATCAAGCACGAGTGTTTTGGACCTCGTGCTTTTTATATTCTCCTTTTCGATCGGGTGAACATTATTAAGGGTTTTAATAGGTTCTGTTCGGGACATCGACAGGCTCATTCGGATACCATGATAATGTAGGCAAGAAGCATCTTAAGAAAGGAGCCTCATGGGTTACAAATCCATCGAAAAAGCCGCAATTGACGAACTGACCCTTAAAAAGCCAATAAGTATCCTGGATAACAACGGTCACAATCCCAAACCACTGGCAATTCTCATCCAGCCCAACATCGGATTGGAAGAGGATATTCGTCTTCCGGTCGTAGAAATCCTGAATAGAAGTCTGGCCAATGAATCGATATTATCCCAAAAAACGCGCAGCGCGCTTTGGAACTCAAGCGGCTCACGTTTCTTCGAACTGCACATCTTTTTTGAGACCCAATACAAGCAGTTGGATGAAATTTCAGACAAGATTGCTGAACGGACGAGAATGCTCGGAGGAGTTGCTCTTTCCAGCTTCAAGCAGTTCCTTGCTCAATCGCAGCTGGAAGAAGAGTCAGCCAATGTCCCGGATATCTTGCATCTGCTGGCAGACCACGAGTCGATTATTCGCTTCTTGCGGGGGGATATCAGGCAGGTCAGCGAAGAATATGAAGATGAGGGCACTGTTGAATTGCTGGTAGGGGTGATGAGCCTGCATGAAAAAATGGCCTGGATGCTTCGATCCTATATCGAGAACGAACCAGTTAACGGCGGAAGCCAGAAAAGGAATCAAATAGATGAATAACCAAAAATTAACGAAGAAGATTCAAAAGGACACTGAGGATCTTCGCCGCGACTTGAATTTGTTGATGGAAAATGGCGTGTCAAACGTGGCAGATGGCTTTGAAAAAATGAAAAGCGACACAAAAGAGACCTTTTCAGGCGCTGCAAAATCAGTGAAGAAGGATGTAAAACACGGACTGGGTCAGTACAATGCAAAAGTCCAGGAATACGCCAATAAAGTTTCTGACGGATTTGGCGACACGGTCGTGAAGTACCCTTGGGTTGCCATATCAGTTGGTATGGGAATTGGTTTACTCCTGGGCAGTTTGCTCAGGCCATCCCGGTCAGCCTGAGGCATCAGGATAACAAATTCGATAGAGAAGATGAGGAAACATGATAGAAAATAACGTTTTTGAAGGCAAGTGGAAACAATTCCGCGGTCAGGCCAAGATCTGGTGGGGAAAACTTACCGATGATGATCTGGATAAGGTCGATGGAAACTTTGATAAATTGACTGGACTTCTCCAGGAAAAGTACGGGTACACCCAAAGTCAAGCTAAAGAAGAATGGAAAAAGAGGACAGAATGACAGAATACAAGGAAGTAAATACAACACATCACGAATCAGGACAAGCTGAGCGTGCAACTACTTTTAAAGCTACCCAGATAATTTGGTTAGTATTGGGGATTCTCGAAGTAGTGCTCGGGCTTCGTTTCCTATTCAAATTAATCGGCGTAAACGAGGCTAATACTTTTGCCACCTTTCTCTATAACCTGACCGGCATCTTTGTTGCTCCCTTTGCCAGCCTGACGGGTGCTCCGGCTGCCGGCGGAATGGTTTTTGAGATCTCTACCCTCCTCGCGATGATTGTGTATGCTCTGGTCGGTTGGGGGCTTGTACGTTTGGTGAATGTTCTCTTCTACAAACCACGCGGCGCAGTCAGCACCAGGCAAACTACAGTTGCTGAGCAAGCTCCAGACTTGTCTGTGAGCAGCAGTCAGACCACTACCACCTCTACTACTGAAAACGATCGTATTTAGAGAATAGTTTTGCGCTAACGAATGAAAGGAGAAAGATGAACTTCTGGAACTTTATTACCTGGTTGACCGCTGGAGCCGTTGTAGGTTGGTTTGCAGGTAGGATGGTTGAAGCTGAACGAAGGCGGAAGGTTGAGGAAATTGCTATCGCTTGAACAGGATAGAAATCAAACCTCAAACTTAGCCCCGGAAATACCGTTTGCCCTTTCCAACCTGGAATTGGCAGGCCCCAAAGAAATGCACAGATCTTCCGTGCAGCCATAGTGTAGAAAAGAAAAAAAACATGAACATCATTATTTACTTAGTCGTAGCAGCACTAATAGGATGGGTCGCATCAATCATTATGAAAGATCGCAAAAGCATCCTGGTCAATATCCTCGTCGCGATCGCAGGTGCTTTCATAGCTGGTTGGTTCATCAGCCCGCTGCTAAAAATCGGCACTATCAACGACGCGATCACGTTTCCGACTATGTTAGTGACGCTTCTGGGAGCCATCATCTTGATCGCTGTCGTTCGCTTCTTCCGTCGTCGATGATAGTAAATTCCTGCAGTCGGATTTTTTGAACGCCAATCCAGCACCCTTTCCCCGGCAGGGGTGGTCAATATCGCCCCTGCCAAAATCTGCCAATCTGATTTGATATCGGTTTTGTGACAGGGTAGAAAAAGATCAAGAGGAGAGCAAATGAACAGAGCGGTTGGAAAATTACTTTCAGGTTCCAGCATGGAAAAAGCATCATCACCATTGACCCAATCATTGCTAACTGGCATCAAACGTGGGATCAATTTTTTTGTTGTTACAGACGAAGACCTGGCGCAAGCAGGTGTCTACCTGGGATACTTTCATGCAGATCAGATTGAAAATCCCGGAACTGAACTTGAGGGGAATGGCGAAAGCGCCGAGCTCAATTAATTAAAAATTCGAACCTGCCTGCACGCAAAAGCCATTTCGGAATATTGCTTTGCAAGGTGATAAGGTAAGTTAAGAATTTTTGAAATCAGGACCGTCAGGTCCAAAGCCAAAAGTTAGAAGACTTGAGGCATCCAAACGAAATTGTCAGAATCAAACAAAAGGAGAAATCTCATGACAACAGTAATAATCATTCTAGTAATCCTCTGGCTTCTGGGCTTTTTTGGCGGGAGAGTCATCCCTAATTTTCCAAAAACCGGAAGTTGGATCCATACCCTGATCGTCATCGCGATCATTTTGCTCGTGCTGAACCTGCTTCACATAATCTAACCAAGCGGCTTTGCCCAATAAAATTTCCAAGGGCTTATGCCAATGGCCAGTCAATTCGTGTGAGTGGTTGGCAAGTGAGTGCAAGGATAAGATTGAAATTGTAAATAATGCATTGTGAGATCACTGGAGCCTGGATTTTGTCCGCAGGGATGATTTGCGCAGACGCATTAAAACTGCACCTCCTCGGCTGGAATTATTCCAACTCTGGAGGTGCAGGTCAATCAAAACAGTTTACTTACTTTTCTGCAAATATATCTCTGGGTTTGCCAATGTTCAGCAGAGCATTCAGCACGATACCAAAGATGGCGGCAGTTGCCAGGGCAGGCAGTTGCATTCCGAAGAATGGGATCATGCCGCCGAAGTAGTACTGTCCACCAATGGCGATGACCGAAATGGTGGCGATGACAGCGATATTCTTGGCGCTGAACATATCAACCTGCTTGTCGATCATGATGGCGATACCCTGGGCAGCGATGGCGCCGAACAGGTAGATTTCCAGACCGCCGATAACGCTCAGGGGGATGGAGTAGATGGCTTTTACCAGGGGGGTGAAGCAGGCGATGATCATGGCGATGGTCGCGGCTGTGATCAAAACCGGTACAGAGAACACGCGGGTGATCGCCATGGCGCTGATGTTTTCACCATAGTTGGTTCCAGCAGGACCGCCCATCGCGCCAGCAACCATGTCGCCAATACCATCACCGATCAAGTTGTCGCCAAGACGATCTGCGAGGTCGTATTGCTTCTTGCTGCCGAGTTTCCTTGCCAGATCATTCACGTAAACATCCAACTGGTAGATGTGCGCGGTAGATTCTGGGATCGTGGCAAGAGCGACAGGCATGATGGCGAGCGCGGCTGGCCAGTATACCGTTGGAAGAGTAAAGTGCGGCAGTGCAAAGATGCCCTGGCTGGCAACAGCTTCGGGAAGCTGGCGGAAAAGATCATTGCCAGTTGCGAGGGTCAGGATGCCGCCGGTGATTACACCAACGATCATACCGAGGAACAGCGGCAGTTGTGAGAGGAAGCCCTTGAGGTAAACCGAGAAAATGATGGTTGAAATCAAGGTGACCAGTGAGACGATCCAGGGCAGGTTGTTAACGAAACCAGGACCAGCAACTGCGGGAGCTGCGTCAGCCATGGCGTTTCCAGCCAATGTCAGACCGATGACCATGGCTATGGGACCGGTAATTGATGCGGGAAGAACTTTGTCAATCACATCCTTGCCAAGTTTCTTGACGAGGAAACCAGCTGCGATTGAGACCAGACCAGACATCACAATACCGAAGGTCACGATAGCAATTTTGTCATCCGGGAGGATAGCTACGCTATTCAAGTAATCAGCGCCGACCAATCCAACGATAGCTCCAATGTAGGAGAAACTGGAGCCATAATACAGGGGGATTTTGCCTTTGGTGACCAGAATGAAACAAAGTGTTGCGAAACCGCTGGCAAAAATGGTGGTTGAAATGTGAAATTTTGTGATAAGAGCCACTGTAATCGTAGCAGGGAACATAACAATAACCTGCTGGATTGCGTAAAGTAACAACTTCCAGAATGGTGGGGTCTCATCTGGAAGGTAACCAACGGTACTATCTGATTTAGTAAACCAAGCCATTAGCTTTCTCCTTGTTTTATTATTAATCATATGAATATTCAGCTGTTAATCGACCTGCCTGAACCAATATTTTATGGGCTCCTCTCCTTTCTTCCCATAGCCTTGCGCTCATTGAGCGCAAGGCTATCACATGGGCTTTCAGGTATTGTTGATGCATCACTTTTTTGACTCAATGACGACCAGGAAGACAGTCGACATCAGTACAAAGAATTGATTTCTTGCCACTCGCAATACCCAGTGCAATGGCTTCTGGTGAGAGCGGCAGAACGTGAAAATTAATTCCCAGGGCGTCATAGACAGCATTGCCCACGGCTGAAGGTACGGAGATCATCGGATGTTCTCCCACACCGCGTGCGCCATAAGGACCGTTGTGTTGAGGATTCTCGATGTAGATCGGCACGATTTTACCGGGGATGTCTTTCATGGTCGGGATCTTGTTATCGGTAAAGGAAGGGTTCATCAACTGTTCATCCGAGTTAAATTTGTAGCCTTCCAGTAGCGCGGAACCCAAACCCTGCACCACGCCGCCACAAATTTGACCGTAGACAAGTTTTTCATTGATCACCTGACCAATGTCGAAAGCTGAGGCAACTTTGAGGACATCAACGTAGCCTGTTTCTACATCCACTTCAATTTCTATCGCGTGAGCGCCGAAGGTCCAAACGGCTGCGGGGTATCCCTGACCGGTTTCCGGATGCAGATTGGTCAGACCGTCAGCAATGCTGCTGCCGCTGGAAATGAGCGGTCCGCCGATACCGGTACCGTTCGGGTACATGTAACCAAGGGCGATTTGTTTGTAGGTCAGGCGTCGCTCGGGACTATGCCGATGATAAACTTCACCATTGGCATGCAATAAGTTTTCCGGGTCTGTTCGCAGCGCCTGGGCAGCGATCTCTTTCATCTTTCGCAGCATCTCGCGGCTGGCTTTGATGACCGCGTTTCCGCCCATAAAGATGAGCTTGGATGCGACCGTGTTCCAGTCATAGGGGTTGGCGCGCGTGTCAATTTCAGCCGAAATCTCGATGTGTTCGATCGGGATGTCAAGTTCCTGGGCAGCGATCTGCGCCAGGGCAGTGATGGCTCCCTGACCGAAGTCGACAGCCCCGATCATCAACTTGACATGCCCATCGCCATTCATTTGCATGATCACTGACGTTGAGGTGTTTGCCGGCATGGCAGGCGCTTTTTGCAGCATGGCAAAGCCTTTACCGCGCACTTTGCCGGTTTTCCACTCACGTTGGCGTTCTTCTTCCGTCTTGCGACCAGTCCAGCCGATTTCCTTGACCACGGCTGTCAGGCAATCACTGGGGCTGCCGTTACTCTCCGTGATCACCTCGCCGCTCATGGTTTGGTCACCAGGTTTCAGCAGGTTCATCATGCGGAATTCGTAGGGGTCGATCTGGAGATGTTGAGAAAGGATATCCATCTGGCGTTCAATCGACCAGTGGGTTTCGAGGTGTCCAAAACCGCGATAGGCGGTGCTAAACACCTTGTTGGTGTAAATTGTTTTCGAGTCAATGCTGGCATTGTCAACTTTGTACGGACCGATGCCAGAATAGACGGCGGTCTTTCCAACGTTCACACCGTAGTCAGCATACGCGCCGCTATCCCAGTCATAGACCGCTCTAACCCCTGTGAGTTTACCTTCCTTGGTGACACCAGTCTTGATACGTCCGCGCATACCAGCACGGGTTGGCAGTTGGTTGAACTCTTGTTCGCGGGTGGCGCGCACTTTCACAGGCAGACCACCAGCGGCTCTCGATAGCAGCGTGGCAAGCGGCTCAAGGTGGATGCCGGCTTTGCCGCCAAACCCGCCGCCGACGTAAGGAATATGGACTTCGACATCCGATTCAGAGATGCCGAAGCTGTCTGCCATGATCTGGCGGATGGCGAAGGGGGATTGAGCGGATGACCAGATCCGTACCTTATTGGAGTATGGGTCAGCCTGGACGATAGCCACATGGGTTTCCATCGGTGCGTGGGCAACGGCTGGCAGTGAGAATTCGTTTTCAACCACCAAGTCCGCCTCTTCGAATGCCATGTCGAGGTCGCCCTTCTTGCTCTTGTTCCAGCTGGCGATATTGGAGTCTTTCTGGGGGAAGAAGACGCCAACATAGTGCTTCAGTTCATTAATATCGTCATGGACCAGGATTTCGGCTCTGAGCGCTTCGTCCACGTCGTGAACAGGTTGCAACGGTTCATAAACCACGTCCAGCAGCGAAATGGCGCGTTCGGCTGTTTCTTCATCATCAGCAGCGATAGCGGCGACTACATCGCCATGATAGCGGGTTTCGCCCTTTGCCAACACACGTTTATCCTGCATGTAGAGACCGACCAGGATATCTGAGTCCTCACCACACAGGACAGCCCGAACACCAGGCAGGGCTTTGGCTTTGCTGGTGTCGATGGACACGATCCTGGCGCGGGCATACGGAGAGAGAAGGCACCTTGCGTGCAGCATTCCAGGCAATTCCATGTCATAGGTAAAAACAGCTTGCCCGGTCACTTTTTCGCGAGCGTCTTTGCGGTCATAAGCCTGACCAACCCGCTTGTACTTTGATTGGTATTTTTTCTCGTCCATCAGCGGCCTAACTCCTTTCGTTCACGTTCTGCTGCGCGCCTTACGGCCAGCATAATCGGAATGTAGCCGGTACAGCGGCACAGGTTCCCGCCGAGAACCTCAACGATTTCTGCGTCTGTCGGATTCGGATTGTTATCCAGCAAAGCGCGGGTTGACATCAGAAATCCTGGAGTGCAAAAACCGCACTGCAGGGCATCCTGGCTGATGAACTCTTCCTGCAAAATTGAGAGTTTTCCATCTTCTGCCAGACCCTCGACTGTCGTGATCTCGGCTCCTTCAGCTTCGACCGCCAGGATAATGCATGATGTCACGGCTTGGCCGTTCATGATGATGGTGCAGGCACCGCATTCCCCTTCGCCGCAGGCTTCTTTCGTGCCGAACAATTTCAAATTGTCCCGCAGGAAGTGCAGCAGGGTCATATTTGGGTCAACATCGCGAACGATCTGGCGACCATTGACTGTCAGGCTCAGGGTAACTTTACGCTTACCTGATTCAATGTGCTCAGTAACCATAGAACAATCTTTGACGTTGTCCATGTTTATGCCTCCTTGCCAATAAGAGCGAGCAGACCGCGTTTCAGCAAAACAGATGCCATTTGCAGGCGGTATTGTGCTGAAGAACGTACGTCGGTGATAGGACGGATGTGCTCACGAATTTCTTCTGCGGCCCATTCGATGGTTTCCTGGGATAGCCCGCGCTCGTTGATCATATCTTCAAGAGCGAAGAGCCGTTTTGGTGTCGGGGCAACCGCGCAGATGCCAATTGCCACCTTGCCATCCGGTTTGATGCGGCTGGCAACGCCAACCGTTGCGAGATCATGCCCGCGGAGCCTTGCCTGGCGTAAGTAGATGCTCTTATCGCCTTCTCCTGGTTCAGGCATCTGCACCGAAACCACCAACTCGCCGCGCTGAAGTACTGTGCGCTTCACGCCAGTGAAGAACTCGTGTAACGGAACCTGGCGCATACCTTGAGGACCGGCAATGTTGACCACAGCATCGTAAACTAACAAAGCAGGGGGAAGATCCGCCCCTGGAGAAGCATTGCAGATATTTCCGACTACTGTGGCGCGGTTGCGCAGTTGGTAGGACGCCAGGGATGCTGCTGCCTCGTTCAGCGCAGGATACTTGGCTTTGACAACTTCTGAGTCAACCACAGTATTCACCACAACAGAAGCGCCGATTGTTAAACCAGCGCCTTCAATGAATTCAAAAGCAGTTGTCTCGGGGAGAGCTTTAATGTCCACTATGTGTTCAGCATTGATCAAATTTCTGCGGAGCAGAATCATCAAATCGGTTCCGCCCGCCAGGACAAAGGATTTCTCTTTCTTCTCGAGATATTGAACTGCTTCATTGAGGTTGTGGGGCTTAAAGTATGTAAACCTACTTATCATTAAAAGCCTCCTTTTGTTACCATAAAGTTGTGTTCTTCGCTTTTTGTAGCGCTCTCATTTATGGTTTTTGTGCTTAAGATATCAACGAAACGATATCTGATATAGACGTAATCACAACAATTCTAACATACAGCCATAAGACTCCTGCTTGTTGATAATTCCAATTATTGAACCGAATGATTGACAAATTTTGGAAAATTTCACAACCAATCATCCTCAATTGGTACCTGCCGTTTTGGATAGTGCTGTTCATAAAGGCTGGAAATCTCAATCAGACGGCTCTCACAGCCAGGCAGACCAAAGAGCTCAAAACCAACAGGTACGCCGATGGGAGCTTGCGCTGTGGGAGCGGAGAAGCCGGCAGGCAGGCAGACCGAAGGGAAGCCGGTAATTGCCGCGAGCGCTCCATTACGCTGCAGTTGACTTCCTCCCACTTTACACACCAGTTGTTGTTGATGTGGAAAAACCAATGCATCAAGCTGATGCGTGGCAAAGAGAGACTCCATCTGCTTTTGCAGTAAGGCGCGTTTTTTCAATCGTTCCCGGTACTCAGGTACTGTTATGTCCAGCTGGTTGGCGTAAACGAGATGGTCTTTGATTCCGGGATGGTACAATCCGCTTTGTAAAATGGCATCAATGCTTGGGTAGGGTGCCCCGACTGCTTCGAGATAGCTGTTGAGGTGGGCTTTGAGGTCATACAAGTGCACGCTGATATTCGAAACAAGCTCATCGATCTGGATCCGGTCGCCAATTTCGACGATTTCAATCCCCATCTCGCCCAGTTCTTCTATAGCCTGAGTCATAACATGGTTGACTTCGTCGTTGACCGGTTCGGAACCAAAAAAGGACCTGAGTACGCCGATTCGCGGGCTGCTTGAAACGTGAGTTTCTTGCAAATCGTGGACAGCAATCACCTTCAAGACGGCAGCAGCATCAGCGACATTGCGAGCCATCGGTCCCGCTGTGTCCTGGGTAAGGGAATAGGGCACGATGCCGTCCTCACTCACCAAACCAACTGTTGGTCGGATTCCAACCAGGTTGTTGGCGCTGGAGGGAGACCTTATGGAATTGATCGTGTCGGTTCCGATCCCTACCAAGCCAAAATTTGCTGCCAGGGCAGCGCCAGTGCCGCCGCTCGAACCTCCCGGGGTTCGGCTTGGGTCGTAAGGATTGTAAGTTTGACCTTTGATCGAGCTGATCGATTCACCCCAGATGGCAAATTCATGCAAGTTTGTTTTCGCCAGGATGATCGCTCCGGCAGCTTTCAGGCGCCTCACCAGATCCGCGTCCTTACCGGTTGAAAAGCCCTCAAGGCTTAAGCTCCCGGCAGTCGTTGGCATGTCCGCAGTCTCGATATTGTCCTTGACCAACACGGGGACGCCGTGCAGGTTCCCACGCAGTGTGCCGTTTGTGCACAGATAGTCATCGCATTCTCTCGCCAGCTCCATCGCAGCCGGATTGACATAAATAATGCTGGAAAGGGTGTTGTCAAAGCGCTGGATGCGATCAAGGTAAAAAGCAACCAGATCTTCGGTGGTCAGTCGTTTTTCGAGCAGAGACTGGTGATATGTGGCGATGGTCAGTTCCAGCATGCCACAATTGTATCCTGAACTGTTTGATTGATTGCCAGAAATTGCGTCATATGTTTCTTTGGGTGCTCACTTTGTGATAAATTAACAGAGATGAGCCTGAATTGACCTTGCTAATTGTATTGTTATTACAATGAAACTGTGAGGATTTTTCGGTACAATACTTATCAGGATGAGAAACGAGTTATGCTAAAAGCATTTAAAGTACGTTTACGTGACATCCTCTATATCGATTTGCTGGCTGGCGCGGAAGTAATAGCTGGCGAAATGGGGATGGACAATGTAATTACCTCACGCGAAATTACCCGAAACAGTCCGGGCTTACTTTGAACACGGCGGCAATCTGCGCAAAATATCTGAAGTGCAATATACTCACTACAACACAGTTGTTTATCGGATCAATCGGATTCGTGATACTCTAAAGATTGACTTGAAGGATCCGGAGATGGCCTTTCCATTCAATTTGCCCTTAAGATTCGTGATTTAATAGGTTGAAATGGCGATTAAAGAGGTGAACGCGATTACTGCTGCTGATGACCTGGTTGAATTCCTCGAGAATCACCCGGGCTACTTGGCACGCGTTCACTCCGTCTTTCCCCATGCGGTGAATTTGCTGATTGGGGAGGACGCTTTGGTCACGCTCACGAACCAGGATGACATCACGCCAATGGGGCTGAGGGTGGATGGTAGCGGGAACTTTGCGGAAATTCTAAAGGTGGGCGATAAAGTTGTGCTGGACTTGGACCTATTCACATCGATCAATGGAGTCTTTGCAGTAAACCTGCGGGATGCGGAAATTTGGGAATCCCGATCAATGATGAGCCTGGATGCTTGTCCGGGAGAGGAAGTTGCCCAAATCAGACTTAACTTGATTAAGTGGCTTGGGAAACAGTCAGCTTTGGGGTTGCTGCCCCTCCTGCCGCGCTTGACACGCCAATCGATGAACGGCAAACCAATGGTTGAAAATCTCTACAGCCGGCATATCGCTGAGGACCTTGAAGCATTTACAAAAGCCATCAACACGTCCGATTGGCAGCGAGCCTTGAATTTGGCGGATCGATTGGTTGGGTTTGGTATGGGATCCACGCCGGCTTGTGATGATTTCCTGGCGGCTTACCTCGTCATTTTTACAGTCGTTGATACGTTGAACCCAGATCGTTACCCGTGGGTCCGGGAGTTCAATCAGACCATTACTAGCAAGGCAAAAAAGCGCACCACTCTGATCAGCGCTAACATGCTCAGGCATGCCGCGGATGGAAAACTGAGCAGGAGTCACCAACGGCTCATCCAGACCTGTTTATACAATATCCAAGGTGAGTTGGAATATTCAGCCAGACAGGTTTTGCGGCACGGAGCTACCTCAGGCGGAGATTTTTTGCTCGGATTGGTCTGTGCCATGCAGTGGTTTCAATATAATATGACAGATGTTTCAAAGGAAGGAGAGCAAGCATGGGTTGAGTTGAAGCAACCGCAACCCGTGCCAGGCATATGACCCTACATACGAGTGTAAAAAGAAATGCCTATTACGACTCCGTAACGCTCATGCTGTTATCGAGAGAATTACAGAAGTTGGAAGGTGTTGAAGACGTGTTGGTGGGTATGGCAACCGGCCTCAACCTCGACCTGGCGAAGGACCTTGGTCTGGCTGACAACGAGTTTGACACATTGACACCCAATGACCTCTTCATTGCTGCCAAAATCGATGAAGCGCTGATCTCGATGAAGGCAATTGAAGACGCCTTCAATGAGTATCTGAACAAAAGGGTGGAGTCTGAAAGTGATGAGGACTACCAGCCGCCATCCTTGAGCTCTGCCATCCAATCTTTGCCCGGAGCCAATATGGTCCTGATATCAGTGCCGGGTCAATTTGCGGCGGCTGAGGTTGAGGACGCGCTGGATGCGGGGCTGCACGTCATGCTGTTCTCCGACAACGTGCCGGTCGAAGATGAGCTGCGTCTCAAGCAAAAAGCGGTGGAAAAAGGGCTGCTGATGATGGGTCCGGACTGTGGGACGGCGATCATCAACGGTATTCCACTTTGTCTTGCCAACGCCGTCAGGCTGGGAAAGATCGGCGTGGTTGGAGCGTCGGGCACCGGAACGCAGGAAGTCACCGTTCAGATCCACAAGCTTGGTGAAGGGCTCTCGCAGGTCATCGGCACTGGCGGGCGCGACCTCAAGGAGCAAATTGGCGGACTGATGATGACCCTGGGTTTTGAGTCGCTGATTGCTGATCCTGAAACTGAGTTAATTGTCTTGATCTCCAAACCACCGGCTCCATCCGTGGCAGAAAAGATTTACCAGATCGCAAAGAGCAGCCCGAAACCCGTGGTGATCGACTTTATCGGCGGCGATAGAGCTGCTATTGAGGCAGCAGGGGCAATTCCCTGTATCAGTCTCGAAGATGCTGCTCAGAAAGCTGTCAAGGTACTCCGCGGGCAGGAGTACGAAGACTTTACTGGTTTCTCGCTGCCTGAAGACCATATCAACTGTATCGTTGATACCTCGGTATCAAAACTAAAGAGCGACCAAACAGAATTGCGCGCGCTCTTCACCGGCGGCACGCTGGCAGATGAAGCCATGAAGCTTCTGGGCGTGCATCACAACATCTATTCCAACATCCCCCTCTTGCCAGAAATGGCGATTGCGAACCTGCCCGAAGGGCGCGGTCACATCTGCCTGGATCTTGGAGAGGACGAGTTTACCCGCGGCAGACCGCACCCGATGATCGACCCTCAGACCCGGACAGAATTTTTCCAGTCACACGTGGATGAAAAAACCGCCGTGATTTTGGTGGACGTGGTGCTCGGTTTTGGTTCCTACAAAGATCCGGCAGGGGCGGTGGCTGACTCTGTGCGTGAAATTCGCCAGCGATTGGCGAAACAAGGCAAGGATGTGGTTGTGATCGCGTCGGTTTGCGGCACCGACCTTGACAGCCAGGATTTGAACAAATCGATCGCAACCCTTGAAGCCGCAGGCATCATTGTTCTGCCTTCCAACGCCCAGGCTGTCCGTCTGACTGATCGAATATTGCAGCGCATGAAGAAAGGAGTTTTGGATGTCTGTTAACGACCTCTTTAAACAGGAACTCAAAATTGTCAATCTTGGCTTGAAGTCTTTCCATAGCGACTTGAAGAGCCAGGGAGTCACAACGGTGCAGGTGAATTGGAAACCAAAAGCAGGCGGCAAGAAGAACATGCTCAGCCTGCTGGGTAAAATCAACAAGGTCAAGCAATCATAATTTGAAAGGAGTGAAAAGTTGATGGATATTATCGAAAACGCAAATAAGGAAGCTCTGGAAATTATCCAGAATGGACAGCCGACATTGATCGGCTTGGGTGTGGCGGGAGAAGTCATTCCAGGCATGGCAAAAGATTTGTTTCTCCATGCAGGTCCCCCGATCACATGGGAGAAGATGTCTGGTCCGCTGAAAGGCGGCGTAATGGCCGGCCTGATGTATGAGGGTCTGGCTTCCACCCCTGAAGAAGCAGCTGAATATGCAGCCTCAGGAAAAGTACGGTTTGATCCATGCCACCACCACGACGCGGTGGGTCCGATGGCGGGCATTGTGACCCCAAGGATGCCAGTCTGGATCTTGGAAAACAAAGCCTACGGGAACCGGGCGTATTGCACGCTAAATGAAGGTCTTGGCAAGGTTTTACGCATGGGCGCCTATGGACCGGAAGTGATCAAGCACCTGCAGTGGATGGAGAGCGTGCTCTATCCTGTGCTGAAGGAAACCATTGAAATTCATGGTCCCATTGACCTGAAGACCATGATTGCACAGGCTGTGCAGATGGGTGATGAGTGCCATAACCGAAACAAGGCAGCAACCTCGTTGCTGATCCGCGAGATTGCTCCCAGCATCTTGAAAACTTCATTCAGTAATGAAGACAAGATTGCTGTATTGGAATTCCTGAACAGCAATGATCACACCTTCTTGAATCTTTCCATGCCGGCTGCGAAAGCCACTTTGGAACCTGCCGGCAAAGTGAAGCACTCAACCATCGTCTACACAATGGCTCGCAACGGCACCGAGTTCGGAATTCGTGTGGCTGGGCTTGGCAATCGCTGGTTCACTGCTCCCGCAGAGATCATCGATGGGCTGTATTTCCCCGGCTTTTCCATGGAAGATGCCAACCCAGATGTCGGCGATTCATGCATCACGGAAACCCTCGGGATTGGCGGTTTTTCGATGGCAACCGCCCCGGCAATTGTGCAATTTGTTGGCGGCACACCGAAAGATGCAGTACGATATACCACCAGCATGTATGAGATCACCACGGAAGAAAGCCGTGCCTATAAGCTGCCCCCGATGAATTTCAGAGGCTCCCCAACCGGCATCGACATTCGCAAGGTGATCGAAACCCAGGTGCTGCCTGTTATCAACACCGGCATTGCTCATAAAGAAGCGGGTGTGGGGCAGGTAGGCGCGGGCATCGTGCACCCACCGATGGCATGCTTTGAACAAGCTTTGGAAGCGTTCGTAAACCTCCTTGAAGACGAAGGTCTTCTGGAGGAATAATCTACAGGAGGAACTATGATTAAAAATTGGGACAAAGTAAAGGTTTACGATTTAACACAGAACACAAGCATTCTCACACCACCCTGGCCGACCTACGAGCCGCTACAAGTGAAATTCTTCAAGCGCCTCAGCCCAAATGGGGCAAACGGCATGCTCATTACCACCTCAAATCATGTGGGTACCCACCTGGATGGTCCACTGCATTTTGATACCGCTGGTCGGGATATTGCCTCTCTCGAGATGGACAAATTGATGGGTCCTGGCGTAGTCGTCGATCTGTCTGATATTGCTGAAGACTGGTCTATCTACACACCCCAGGATATCATGGACCGCGTCGAAGTGAAAACCGGCGATATTCTCTACATTAATACCGGCTATCATCGCTACGGCTTTGATCAACCCGAAGCTAATGAACGTCGCTACATGCTGCGCCATCCCGGTCCTTCAATGGATTTCATTGATTGGATCAAGGACATGAAAATCAAGCACATCGCTGTGGACTGCGGCTCTGCTGACCACCCCATGAACACCAAGATCCGTGATTGGGAGCCTGGTGAGGCTCAAGCTTGCGACGCCTATATGAAACAGCGCTATGGCAAGGGTTTGAATGAGATTTACCCCTGGCCAGAGGTCTACCAGGCGATGCACATCAAGGTCTTCCCAAAGCCTTGGGAAATCATCCATGTCGAAAATATCGGCGGTGAGATCGACAAGGTGCTGAACAAACGCCTCATCCTGGGAACACTCCCCTGGAAGTTCCAATATGGCGAGAGCGCTTTCTGCCGCTGTATCGCTATTGACGAAGTCGAATAAGCTATAAAAATATGAGCTTCAGAATCCCTTACAAATTAGGGATTCTGAACTCTTGCATGACACAAGATTGATTGGAGGAATTGAAATGGGCGCATTATCTGACATTAAAGTGTTGGATCTGACACGTGTTTTAGCGGGACCTTACGCAACCATGGTTCTGGCAGATCTTGGTGCAGAGATCATCAAAATTGAACAACCCGGGAAAGGCGATGATTCAAGGGCTTACGGTCCTTATAAAAATGGTGAAAGCGCTTATTTCATGAGTCTGAATCGCAATAAAGAGAGCATCACCCTCAACCTCAAAGCCCCTGAAGGAAAAGAGATTCTTAAAGAGCTGGTAAAAGTGGTGGATGTTCTGGTTGAAAACTTTCGACCAGGCACCATGGAAAAGTTGGGGCTGGGTTATGATGTGCTGAAAGAGCTCAATCCCCGTCTGATTTACGCATCCTCCACCGGCTATGGTCAAACCGGCCCTTACAGCCAACGACCGGCATATGACGCCGTGGTGCAAGCCATGGGCGGCATCATGAGTATCACCGGTCAGGCGGATGGCGTACCAACCCGGGTGGGCACTTCCGTTGGCGACATTGTCGCCGGGCTCTTCTGCGCAATTGGTATTTTGGCCGCGCTGCATGAGCGTGAACACTCTGGCGTGGGGCAGGTGGTGGACGTTGCCATGCTCGACTGCCAGGTTGCCATCCTCGAAAATGCCATCTCACGCTACGAATTCACCGGTGAAATACCCCGCCCGATTGGCAATCGCCATCCATCCATCGTTCCCTTTGAACCTTTCGACACCCTGACCAGCCCAATTATGGTGGCAGCGGGAAATGACCGCTTGTGGGTAACTTTGTGCGAACTGATGGAGCTCGAGATTGCCTGCGATCCGCGCTTCAAGACCAACCAGCAGCGTAATGAGAATTACCAGGCTTTGCGTCCGATTTTGGCTGCAAAATTCATGGCCAAAACTGCTGAAGAGTGGCAGCTTATGTTTGACGACGCCGGCATTCCCTGCGGACCGATCAACACGGTCGACAAGGTGGTGACGAATGAACAGGTTGTCGCCAGGGAAATGATCCTCGAAGTCGAGCATCCAATTGCAGGTACCACGCGCATCCCCGGCATCCCGATCAAGCTTAGCCGGACACCTGGCGAGATTCGCACAGCCGCGCCAGTGCTGGGCGCTGAAACTGAAAAAATCCTCAGCCAATACTTGGGTCTAACTCCTGACCAGGTCGCTGAGTTACGGGACAGGCAAGTAATTTAACCTAACCTAAGTAGCAACAGGAGCCAGCTACAAATGTGAGCTGGCTTCTTTTGTTACGCCTTAAGGCAGGCGAGCCAGCGGAACAAGTAAGCGAAAAAACATCCGACACCCAGCATCGCCTTTCATATCTCTCAATAACAAACATCCTGAGCGACGAAGGCGAATAGTCCTGGAAGATGTGCCAATTCCTTCTCATTGCTTTTTTAGGGACGCAAAAGTCTTGGAAATCTTTATTTTTGGCTTAAACATGCGTAGCTCTCCTGAACTGTTTAATTTATAGGAGAGATTTTTGTGATTTCGTAAAAGGATACCTGCTTAAGACAGCTTGAAATTTCCGTTAACTTGCATTCACAGCTAAACATAAATTAGGTCTTTCTTTTAAGGGTAGGTTAGTTTCAGCTTGCCTTTCACAGGCGAGGATGGCGTAAATCTTTACATAAACTTTATTCATGCAACAGGAAAGCTTTACCCGTCTTTGATATCCTAAGAAAGTAAATGAAACATTTGTTGAACAGGAGAAAGTGACATGAAAAAAACTTTAGGTATAGCATTAGTGGTATTAGGCAGCATCATCGTGGCGATGTTGATCTTTGGCGCAGGAACATTCTTTGGGCATACCAATGTTTTTGCAAACAATTGCACCACGAATAGTTTCCGGACGCAGGCGATCAACTTTCCGGGTCCCTGGATGATGAGCCGTTACAACATGATGGGTGGTTTCAACAGGGCGCGTGGTTGTGGCTATAACAACACCAGCGATATCCCTCTAACCATTGACCAGACTAAACAGGCGGTCGAGGGTTATTTGCAGACTGTGAATAATTCTGATCTTAAGCTCGAGGAGATCATGATCTTTGACAATCATGCCTACGCGCGCATCATCGAGATAAGTACCGGGATCGGAGCTATGGAATTGCTGGTCGACCCCTCAACTTTATCGGTTTATCCCGAATACGGTCCAAACATGATGTGGAATCAGAAATATGGACATATGGGAGGAAACGGCATGATGGGTGGAGCAGGCATGATGAATGGTAACTTCTTCGATTCCTCTTTTGTCCCTTCTGAGATGACTGTGTCCCCTGAACAAGCCCTTCAGTTTGCGCAGCAGTATCTGGATCAACAGTTTCCCGGATACAATATGTCCGACGAGGTGTATCCCTTCTACGGATATTACACCATCGATTTTTTGAAGGACGACCAACCTGCTGGAATGCTCAGCATTAATGGATATAGTGGACAGGTTTTCCTGCATACCTGGCACGGAACCTTTATCGAGATGTGGGAATAATCTGCTCTCCTACATCTTTTCCAGGGATTGGCTGTAATGCCAATCCCTGTTTTTATGTAAAATAGGTGTATAACGATTTTTGTGGAGATTGAGATGACTACAACCAGGATACTCATTATCGATGATGAATCTTCCATTCATAACGTTTTGAGCGCTTATTTGAAGGCGGAAGGGTATGAATTCCAATCAGCCTACGATGGACCAGAAGGATTGGAGACTGCCCGCTCTTTCAAGCCGGATATCATCGTCCTGGATGTCATGCTTCCTGGTATGGACGGAATTGAACTGCTTGCCAAACTCAGGCGCGAGTCGAATGTCTATGTGATCATGCTTACCGCCCGATCCGGGGAAACAGATAAAATCGTTGGACTTTCGGTCGGCGCGGATGATTACCTTACCAAACCCTTCAGCCCGAGAGAACTGGTCGCCCGCATTAAAGCCGCTCTCAGGCGCCTGCAGAACCCAACAGACAGTGTTGGAGAGCGCGCCGTTCTCAGTTTCACGCATCTTCGCATTGATATCGCGGAAAGACGGGTTTGGGTTGGTGAAAACCTGATCGACCTGACCTCGATTGAATTCGACATCTTACTTGTCCTTGCCCAACATCAAAGCATGGTCTTAAGCCGTGAGCAGCTGCTGGAGAAAATCTGGGGATATGATTACTTTGGTGACACACGCGTAGTAGATGTTCATATCGGTCACATTCGCCAAAAACTGGGGGATGAATCATTGATTGAAACAATTCGCGGCGTGGGATATCGCTTTGAGGATAGATAGGTGATTCCATGATGAAATTTATCCGCGCGCACCTTACCTGGAAGGTATTTCTTTCTTATCTGCTCGTTGTTTTGATTGGTGGTGTCGTGCTGATCACAGCCGCCAGTCTGACTGTTCCCGCGGCCTTTGAGCGGCATCTCGTTAGCATGAACGAAATCATGATAAGCGGAAACGTAGCCGGCAATAATGAGCAAATGGTATCAGAGTTGTTTTCACAATATAAAACAGCAGTTTTCGAGGCAATGACCTATGCCACCCTGGCTGCCCTGGTTGGGGCTGTTTTGGTCAGTTTTTTGATCAGCCGCCAGGTGGTCACCCCTACTTTGCAAATGATGAGCCTCAGCAAGCGCATTGCTGAGGGTGAATACGAAGAGCGATTATTGCTCCCTGGCGGTCAGCAGACAGACCAAATCGATGAACTGGGTCGCCTGGCACTCAGTTTCAACCAGATGGCAGATAAACTGGAGAAGACTGAGACGATGCGCCGGGAACTGATCGGGGACGTGACCCACGAATTGCGGACACCACTTACAGCAGTCAAAGGCTACCTGGAAGGGCTGACCGATGGGGTCTTACCCGCCGACCCGGAGACTTACCAGCAAATTCACTCAGAAATTGACCGTTTGCAGCGATTGGTCAATGATTTGCAGGAGTTGAGCCGTGTGGAGGCAGGGGCTTTTCAATTAATGTTCACGCCTGTTTCACCAGCCAGTCTGATCGAAAGAATTCAGAACACTCTGGGCAGGCAATTCGAAGAAAAAAACATTCAGCTTGAGATAAATATTGAGCCCAACCTTCCCGATATTACTGTGGATAAAGACCGCATCATCCAGGTGCTGACAAACCTGGTGGGAAATGCGCTTCAATTCACCCCCAGTGGCGGAAAGGTCACCCTCCTCGTCCGCCGGGAACCGTCTGATGTGCTTTTCTCAGTTATTGACAGTGGAATTGGAATCTCCGCGGACCAAATCCCCTTGATATTCAACCGCTTTTACCGCACAGATAAGTCCCGGACAAGGGCGAGTGGAGGTAGCGGCATAGGTCTGACCATCGCCAAGGCTCTGGTAAAAGCGCATCAGGGGAAAATATGGGCTGAGAGTAAAGGTGAAGGTAAAGGCAGCACTTTTTCATTCCTGATCCCCCTCCCTGAATGAAAGGGTAATTGCCCCCGTAATCCTTTAACAAAACTTCATAAACCCTTGAACAATGCTTCATCCTGAAATGTTAATATGGATCTGTAAGTAAGCACAGACCCCTCAGTATGAGGTGTATGAAAGGAAGAGACATAAAGATGATGGGCTATTGGTTCGGTGGTCTTGGATGGGTTTTTTTGATCATCAATCTCGTTTTGATAATTGGAGCGATCATCGCGTTGGTGTTTCTGGTCATCTGGATCGTGAAACAATTGAGCAAGAATAATCCGGGACAAGCGCTAAATAATGGTGCTCAGTCCGCGGTCGAAATTGCCAAGGAAAGGTACGCGAAAGGCGATATCACCCGCGAAGAATATCAAAAGATATTAGTTGATCTGGGAAAAGGTGGTGAAAGGTGATGGGTTTTGGAATGATGGGCGGCATGGTGGTATTTTGGGCTCTTATCATTGTTCTGGCAGTATTGCTGGTGAAAGAGTTGTTTAACTCGAATAGCAATCGATCAAGAGACAATGTCCATAGAGCGAATCAGATTCTGGATGAAAGATATGCCAGGGGTGAAATCAGTCAGGAACAATACCTGACGATGTTGAAGGATATTCAATAAACGACTCAACCAAAGGAGATCGAGGATGCATTGCACCTCACGATCTCCTTTTCTTGTCAGAAATAGTTAATAAAAAAAAGGAAACTACTAAAATGAAAAAATCTCAAGCCTTAATTATCGTTGCGTTTGTCGTGATTGCCATAATTGCAGTCGGTATCTTTGAGCTAAACAAATCTATCAACCGATCGGAAACTGTCTTCCTGGAGAAATATGGGCTGAAAAGTCTCACCGTCCAGGAAATTGTGCAGAAGCTCGATAGTACTACGTCTGATCCCGCGGGATTAAAGGCAAGTATCACCAGCAGCCACCTGGTCCTCATGGATAATTCAGCCGAGGTCAGGTTGGCACTGCCCAAAGATAAGTTTTACCTCTCTTTTGCGCCTTACATCAGCCAAACTCATCCCTGCGCGATACACAGCCTGGCATCCTGCCAGGGAGAGTTGGTCAACCAGCAAATTTATGCTGTTATTACCGATAGTAAAGGGAAAGAGATTGTCACATCCAATCTCACCACCATGGAGAACGGTTTTGTGGGTGTGTGGTTGCCGCGAAATATCGACGGCACTCTGACTGTCAGCTACAACGGTTTGGTGGCACAGGCTCCTATCCAAACCCATTCGGGAAGCGACACCTGCCTTACGACACCGCTGCGGCTTAATTGAGAGTTCATCACACAGGATTTCTTTTCTCTTGCCACCAGGTAGTGTTGAGAAATGTTTTTTTTGATTGCCAGGGGAATTTGTGCTAGAGTAAATAGGACATCCGCGCAGTTCTCAACCATCAGGATAGACTTGTTGTTGAATTGCGCTCGATGGAAAATTGTAGATATATGACCAGGCTCTCATAATTGAAGGCTTAAGGAGGTAAAAAATGACGGATAAAAATAATGGGAATGTTGGAAAACCACAGGATCCGATTGACTCCTCCATGCAGCACCCAGATATGGAGCACGATCATGAAATGTCGAAAATGCAACATGATCACGGTAAAAGGATGAATGATGTTGATGCTCACGTTGGACATGATATGAACAAGAAGGAAAAAGATAGTGGGGCGAATGTTCATCCTGGGCATGTTGGTCATGACATGTCCGGAAACCATGATGAACATAAAGGTGGCACTGCCCATGTGGATCATAGCGGTCACGAGCAAATGTTCCGTAAAAAGTTTTGGATTTCACTGCTGCTTTCAATCCCCGTGTTATTTTTTAGTCCATCAATTCAATCCTGGTTGGGCTACAGCGCTCCGGAATTTCCGGCCAGCAACTGGATCACCCCAGTCTTTGCGGTTATTGTCTTCTTATACGGCGGACTACCCTTTTTAGAGATGGCTGTTCCTGAACTTAAGAATCGTAAACCAGGGATGATGACATTGATTTCACTGGCAATCAGTGTGGCTTTCGTATACAGCCTGGCTGCCCTGTTCCTGCCCACCAGTGTCTCATTTTTTTGGGAGTTGGTCAGCTTGATTGATATCATGCTTTTAGGGCACTGGATTGAGATGCGCAGTATACGGCAGGCTTCGGGAGCATTGAATGAACTGGCACGCTTAATGCCGGACACAGCCGAACGCATCCTGCCGGATGGCGGTACGGAAACTGTCGCTGTAAGTCTATTACAAAATGATGATTTGGTTCTAATTCGCCCGGGGACAAACGTGCCGGCAGACGGTGAGGTTCAGGAGGGTGAATCTGATGTCAACGAAGCCATGTTGACCGGAGAATCGATGCCCGTGAAAAAGCAGGTGGGGGATAAGGTAATCGCTGGCACGATCAATGGGGACGGCAGCCTGCGGGTAAAAATAACTGCCACTGGCGACGAAACTGCTCTGGCAGGTATTATGCGCTTGGTAGAGCAAGCGCAACAGAGTAAATCCAAAACCCAGGTTCTGGCAGACAAAGCTGCCGGTTGGTTGTTTTATGTGGCATTGGGCGTGGCTGCAATTACGGCAGTGGCTTGGACGATCGCCGTTGGGTTTAATGTGGAGGTTATCGCTCGTGTCGCAACAGTCCTGGTTATTGCCTGTCCGCACGCTCTGGGGCTTGCTGTTCCTCTTGTGGTAGCAATTACAACCGCAATGGGTGCGCAGAACGGTATTTTGGTTCGGGACCGTTTGGCGCTTGAAAACGCCCGTAAGATTGACATAATCGTCTTTGATAAAACCGGCACGCTCACTGAAGGCAAGTTTGGTGTGGTCGCCATAAAAACTGTAGAAGATGTTAGCGAAGCAGACGCATTAGCATTGACTGCAGCAGTTGAAGGGGACTCAGAACACACCATTGCCCGTGGAATTCGCAAATCTGCCGAAGACCGACAACTTTCTTTACCAGAGGTCTCAGGTTTTGAAGCTATTAAGGGGCGTGGCGTTAAAGCCTTGTATGAAGGTCATTCTGTCTATGTCGGGGGACCCCGTTTGTTGGAAATGCTCAAAATTGACCTGCCCATGGATATTGCTGAATTCGAACAACAAGCCAGTCAAAAAGGTCAAAGTGTTGTAAACCTGATCGAAGAAGGCACAACTGGTTCGCGTGTAATTGCCGCTTTTGCACTGGCTGATGTTATCCGGGCAGAAAGCAAAGCCGCTATTCAAAAGCTTCATGAGATGAACATTGAAGTAGCCATGCTGACGGGTGATAGTAAAGCTGTGGCAAAAGCTGTTGCGGATGAGCTTGGTATTGAAACGTATTTCGCTGAAGTTTTACCTGAACATAAGGATCAAAAGATTACAGAACTTCAAAAACAGGGAAAAAGCGTCGCAATGGTTGGCGATGGGGTTAATGATGCGCCAGCGCTTACGCGCGCAGACGTGGGTATTGCCATCGGTAGTGGTACGGATGTAGCCATTGAATCGGCAGGTATTATCCTGGTAAAGAGTAATCCCCTGGATGTGGTTAAGATCTTCGACCTGAGCCGGGCAAGTTACAAAAAAATGATTCAAAACCTGATTTGGGCAGCAGGATATAACATTGTCGCTTTACCGTTGGCTGCTGGCATATTAGCACCAATTGGCATCTTGCTTTCCCCGGCTATTGGAGCGGTTCTAATGTCTCTTAGTACAGTAATTGTTGCGATCAATGCCCAGTTGCTGCGCACGCATCGATTGTGATTCCTGATAATTTCCACTAGTTAATCATCCTCATCATTGGAGAATCTTGGGAATAGAGTACACAGATTATGTTCTAAAAGTCATTAGACGCACATCTATCAACCAGGGCTGCGCGACCAGGAAGACTTCATCTTGAAGTCTTCCTCTCAATTAAGGGAGAGATCGCCGGTTTTTCCTGCCCCTATCAAAAATATGAATGGACTGGCTCGAAAAAGTAGACACAAAAAATGTCCTGATTGGTTAGACTATAAGAGATCAGGAGTGATGAAATGGGTAGGGGCGAAGCATCCCGATAAAAAATTTCCGCCTCATCATTTCCGCTATTTAAGGATGCTTCGCCCCTACGGCAGCCATACTGACAAATTATATTCTCCGGCAATGACCAAAGGAATGTAGATGTTTATTAGGACTGGTTCTCCGACATTCGGCGACGTATGCGTCGCCTCTACCACTTTGTCATTGACATCCAAACCGCCACACTGTACAATATGACCGGCCAGTCACACCACCCCAAGGAGCCCTATGCCCACAAAAACCTACCATAATCTACCAGAAGAGAAGCGCCTGAAAGTCGAAAGGGCTGCCATCGCTGAGTTTGCCGCCAATCCGCTGCAAAGCGCATCGGTCAATGCCATCGTCAGCGAAGCGGGGATCGCCAAGGGGTCTTTTTACCAATACTTCGAAAACATCGACGACCTGCACGGTCACATCTTAAGCATTATCTATAAGAAGAAAATTGAAGTGATCAACAGCCTGCCGCTGGATTCGGCCAACCTCGACACCTTTCGCTATCTGAGGCGGGTGCTGCAGGCGGCGGTTGAGTTCCAAATTAGACACCCCGATTTAGCCAGCATTGAGCGTTTTCGAAGAATGAACTCTAATCACTCGAGCAGCGTCGACCCGGAGACGGGTGAACGCGTGAGCGGCGACGGTCGCTTCCACGCCTTCCTGACTCAGGGGATCCTGCACGACGACATTGCCACCTGGGTGGACGTGGACATGGCGGCTTTTATGCTTGAGATCATTGAAGGTGGGATTGCCCCTTACCTGGTGGAGCGGATCGGCGATAAGGCACCCGCGATTGCTTCAGGCAAGCTATCTTCGATCGATGACCCTACGACCCAGGACTTGTTCGATAACCTGATGGATATCCTCGAGGCAGGCCTGGCACGCGATCCACAAATTCGGAAAGACTATTATTCCAAATAAAGGATTCTCCTTCCGCGATTGTTTAGGATAAAAAAAGGACCTGCACGCAAGCAGGTCCTTTTAAACGTTTGCTTCTTACGTAAGGGGAAGATCAGAAACGCCCAGGCAGGTGCCGACCTGGAATGATCCCCGGATCCAGTCATGGTCGAGCGGCATCAGCTTGGCGTTGCCAGCCACGTCTTCCAACGGAACGCTGGTGACCGAGCCATCAATACGGCAAGCCATGCGCCCAAACTGACCCTCCACAGCCATGCGCACGCTCCACTCCGCCAGTTGATTGGCTAGCAGGCGATCAGCCGCGGTGGGGGTGCCGCCGCGGACCAGAGAGCCGAGGATCGTAATGTGGGTTTCAAGGTCGGTGGCTTCGCCTAAGCGCCGCGCCAAAAGCAAGGTTTGCGCGGAATAGTTGTTCTCGATGCGCTCGTAGGCTTTTTCCTGCTCTTCGGCGCTGTCGGCTCGTTTGCTGGCAGCCAGCTCCATGAAGTCAACCAGTTCTTTTGACTTGGCTTTTTCAGCCACAGCCACCAGGGAGAAGTTGCGTCCAGCCGCTTTGCGTTGATGAATAGCCTCGATCACCACATCAAAGTCATAAGGGATCTCCGGGATGAGGATCACATCCGCGCCCGCAGCCAAACCCGCGCCCATCGTCAGCCAGCCGGAGCAGTTGCCAAGCAGCTCCGCCAGCATGATGCGGTGCGTGGCGTTGGCGTTGGTGTGCAGGCGGTCGATTGCCTGGGTGGCGATCTCGCGGGCGGTGTCGAAACCGATGGATTTATCCGTGCGGGGTACGTCGTTCTCGCAGGATTTTGGCATGGTGATGATGTTCAAGCCGGCCTGGCTGAGATGATAGGCCGCGGATTGGCTCTTGTTGTCACCGATGACAACAAGAGCGTCAAGGTTGTTGCGGTGGTAGCTATCGACGGCCTCCTGGGTGCGGTCGACGGGACCCTGCGGACTGGGCATGGATTCAGGCACATGGCGGCTGGTGCCGAGGATCGTGCCGCCCTGGGTGAGGATGCCCGAGAGCATTGTCCCTTCCAGCAGGTTTATCTTGCGGTCCTCGATCAGACCCAGGTAACCATCCCGAAAACCAAACACTTCCATGTTGTGGTTGTTTGCTACAGCCTTGCCAAAGCCACGAATGGCTACATTGACGCCTGGGCCGTCACTGCCTGCTGTGATTAATCCGATTCTCATCTTACACACTCCTGTTCTTCATTATTCCAATTATAGCCTTAGTGGGAAAGCTCGGAGCGGATTGCAGGAACGAGTTGCACGAAAAATTCTCCATTTTCTTGCTGACCTGTTATAGTAATAGAAAAGGAGATTAACATGGAACTCAACGAAACTTTCTTAAACGAAATAGTCCTGCTGCGCCAGACCCTGGAAAGGATTGCAATCTCATTGGAGGACATCGACGATACCCTTGAGATCATGTTCCTGCTGGATGATTACGATGATGAAGATCTGGAGGAACTGGAGCTGCTCGACTCTCTCGGCGAAGATATAGAATTCGAGGAGGAAGACGAAGAAGTCGACGTAGACTGACTTGCGTTTTGGATGGCGGTTGGAGAAACAAAAAACCGCCTGTTCTCACAAGCGGTTGTTTTGTGTGCCGAGTCACGGACTCGGACCGTGGACCCTTCAATTTTCAGTCGAATGCTCTACCAACTGAGCTAACTCGGCAACGAACTGAAATTTTAACCGCGACCGGCGAGACTGTCAAGGAAGTGGGGGAGGAAGTGGGGGAGGATAAGAAGCATCGAACAATTCGCAGGTGTAGGGCGAGATAGAACGCAACGATATTTCTTTACAAACACACCTGGAAAGTGCTGCCTGCCCCGTGTCTTTTTGCGGGGTTCAATCCGCCGCTGTGTTCAAAATAAACGAAATACGGCGGATTGAGGACGCGAGGACGACTTTTTCAACTTGGGCAATAGCGTCCTCAATCACGCCCTACGAATATCAAGTAATTGGTTATTGGTGTTGTTTTCCGGCCTTGAAGTTAGCGTCGAATAGGGGATAATACCTTGCGTTGATGGGGTAATTGGCGGTCATTGAGAGGGAAAACGCGTTGGATAACGATATAATAAAAGTTATGAGATACCAACTTTCAACCCAGTTGTAGGGCGAGATTGAACGCAAAGCATTTTATACCGAGGCGAGCCACTAATGTGCGTTCAATCCGCCGCCACAGCAAGATTTTCGAAATACGGCGGATTGAGGACGCGAGGACTACTTGTTCAACTTGTGCGATAGCGTCCTCAATACCCTGCTACGCGGGCACTTCGTCTCGCCCTACGAATTTCCTTGTATGTGTATTATCATAATTGCCAAAAAAGTACTCGGGGAAGGTTATAATCGGAGGCATGAGATACCAACTTTCAACCCAGTGGAGCATCGATGTGCCAGAGGATTACCAGTGGCGCAAGGAAGATGACCACGTGATTTTCTGGCGCAAGGGCGCCACGATCCTGACCACCATTTTTGCCTACAGCGGCGAGAAGAATCGTCATATCCTGCTGGCAAATCTCAAGGCGCGCGCCGAAGCAGAGAAGCTGGAAGTGATCACCGACCTGGACGGGGATATTGAGCGCTTCGGCTACTTCAAAACCGAAGACATCCAGCCCGGGCATACGCGCCTGGCGCTGCACGCTTTCACCACCGCGCCTCATGGCTGCCTGCAAACCTCCTTTTACCTGGATGACCCGGATGAGCTCAGGGAACACCTGCAAATCTGGCAAACCGCAGCCTACGAACCGGAGGGAGAATTATGAGCCAAATGCAACCAGCGACCGGTTTTGTGGGGTACTTTGACATTCTGGGATATACCCAGATCATGCTCAATAATAACATCCACAAAACTGCCCAATTTGTTTCTGACACGCTGATGAATATCCCGCGGGATATGATCGACTCTCTGCGTTCGCCCTCCCTTGCAGTCCGACCGCTGGAAGTGGCACCAGAGTCTTCCGAAAGGGATGACTGGAGCCAGATCCTGGACCGGGTGAGTTGGATCATTTTTTCCGACTCGATCCTGATCAGTTTACCCTTTGACCCTGCCTTGCCGGATCGCGATCTGGTGCGGCACTACCTGGTATTTTCAACCGTGTGTGCCTCGTTGATGAACCGCAGCTTCACCGCGGGCTTTCCGCTGCGGGGAGCGATTTCGGTAGGCGAGTTCTTCATCGAAGACCGCTGTTTTGCCGGCAGGCCGATCATAAACGCCTATTACGCCATGCAGCGGCTCGAATTTGCTGGATGCGTACTGGATGAAGCGGCTAATAGCCTTATCAGCGAGGCGCGCAAGGACCTGGTGAAGAAAGGAGAGCGGAATCTGCTCACCAAGCTCGACCAGACGACTATTCTCTACATGGTGCCATTAAAGGAAAACGCCGATGAACGCCATCGGACGATCAACTGGGTTGTGCTGGACACTCCGGGATTCTCGCCGATTGTGGGGGAGATCCGCGAAGTGACCACGC
This sequence comes from Anaerolineaceae bacterium UBA6133, assembly GCA_002435825.1. Taxonomy (GTDB): domain Bacteria; phylum Chloroflexota; class Anaerolineae; order Anaerolineales; family Anaerolineaceae; genus Mesolinea. Next base: position 12,381 of record DIVL01000073.1, on the reverse strand, counting down.
GGGCATTTTTGATGCACAACAAAATTGCGGTACCTTCTGTGCAGGGCAAGATCAACAACACCGAGATGTTCATCCGGCATGTGTTGACGAACCTGCGGAGGGATGACGCGCCGCAGTAGAAGGGTAGTTGATTGCCAGTAGGGAACGGTCTTGCCCCGTTCCACCTCTCATCCGGAATGGCGCAAGGCCATTCCCTACATCAAAATATTAAATATACGAAAAACCGCCCTGGAAATCCAAGGCGGTTTTGAGTGTTAGGCCAGGCGCTGATTACTCGATCGTGATGGCGGCTTCAGAGCATTCTTCGGCGGCTTCACGGACAGCATCCTGGAATTCTTCGGGGATGGGGTCCAGCAAAACTTCCGCATAGGGCTCGTTCTGGAGGCTGAAAACCTCGGGGACGATTTCTTCACAGATACCACAGCCAATGCACAGGTCCTGATCAACTATAGCTTTCATATCAAATTTCCTTTCAAGATCATTATCGTTTATTGATTCCTCAGCGTCATCTGCGCTGTCCGCGCCAGGTGCCGTTGGTGTTTCTAAATCTTCGCCATTTTCAATAATGATGGCGATTTCGGGGCAATCTTCTGCTGCCATGCGGGCATCTGCTTCGAATCCAGGCTCCACCGGGTCCATAATCACCTCTGCTATAGCGCTGGAGGCAAGGCTGAAAATGTCGGGAGCATCGCCTTCGCAAATCCCACATCCGATGCAAAGATCGGGGTCAACATGTACTCTCATCAAACTTCTCCTTGCTCGAGTTTACAATCTGGCAAGTCAGCTAAAAATTACGCCGTAAGTATAACACTCTCTGGATTTTTGACCCATAAGAATTAGCTTAACAAATGTTCGTTTTCTGCACCCAATCAAGCCTTTTGCGCCCAAAAGCTTTTCACGCTGGTTTCGATTACCTCGATCAGTGAACCCAGGAGCACCCCGCCAAGTATGATCAGGATCAGGAGCGGCATGCGGCTAATTCCGCCGGGCGACCTAATTCTGTGAGTACGGCTTTGGTGTCTGCATCGGTGGGCTGTGCGCCCGGGCTGCGTTCAGCCAGTGTTTCCTCGATCAGGCTATGCAATTCCTGACCTACGTCCTGCCTTTTGTTTTCAGGCAGATGCTTTGTGACAGCGTAAATGTAACGTTTGATTAATTCCTTTGATTCCATGTTATGCCTCCAAAATTGATTCGATATTTTTGATAGAGTTGCGCCAGTAACTGGTAATTCGCGCCAGGAGCTGACGCCCCTTTTCGGTGATTTGATAGTATTTCCGGGGTTTATCGGTGCTGGTGTCCCAGTCGCTGCGCAGGAGCTCCTGATCTTCAAGCCGGCGGAGGAGGGGGTAAACCGTGTTCCCTTCCAGGGGGATGCCGCTATCGGCAAGGTTTTTGACCAGTTGATAGCCATAGCTTGGCTGCTTGCACTGGCTAAGCACTACCAGGTTTGTGACCCCTCGCCGCAGCTCCACAACAAAATTTGCATAAATCTCATCCAGTTCGTTCATACGTCTCCTTGTAATATTGTAGAAAACATTATAGTGTATAACACACAGTAAGTCAAGAGCAATTAAGAAATTGGTCGATAAGTTGGGAGTCGTAGGTCAGGTTGCGTAGTTCAACCTGACGTCGGACGCCTACTTTATTTGAGGATTTTATTTTCCAACATTCGTGACGTCAGGTTCAAATAAAGAACCTGACCTACGCGCTGTTCCATGGACCCAGGCGGCTGCTGGAGTGAACTCCAGCCCTACGAAGGAGGTCTTTTTTCTTCTTTAACACCATTAAATAATTAATATTAACAGTCTGCGGTTGCTTTTTTAAGTTAACTTTGTTGAGATCACAGGTAGGGGCGAAACATTCTTTAAGGATGGCTTAAAAATGGGATTGCATAACTTTTATAATGCTTCACCCCTACGTCTGAATTCCTTAGGGCTAATTGTAGGTCAGGTTCTTCTGCTGAACCTGATCTACGCGCTATTCATCTCGGTGAGCATTTCAATTGACGGAGAGCAATGGAAGAGGGTATATTTAGCCAACTACATTTTGAGGTTTGTTATGATCTATCATCTGACCACCCTGCCTGAATGGCAAAAAGCGCAAGAAGAAGGTGTCTATATCCCCGGCGGTTTCGAGAAGGACGGTTTTATTCACTGTTCGGATCATTACCAGATCAAATTCACCGCCAACCGTTTTTATCGTGAAACCCCCCAACTGATCGTATTGGAAATCGATCCCAACCTGACCGACGCGGAGCTGGTTTACGAAAATCTCGAAGGCGGCGAAATGACCTACCCGCATCTTTACGGCACTTTGCCGGTCAATGCGGTCAAGACTGTCCACGAACTCGGGCATGAAGAAAATGGGGATGTCAGCCTGCCAGAAGCGCTGATCCACCCTGAGCCGACGCTCTTCACTGAGCTGCTCTACGGGCAACCAGGGCGGGTTTTCCGCTCGCCAACCCCAGGCAGCAAGTACTTTGACCCGCAAGACCAGGTTTTGGGGCTTTACAAAGAGGCAAATATTAACGCGGTGGTCGTGCTAAACTCGGTCGAGGAGCATCTGCGTTACAGCGAGAGGGACCTCCTGTCGCATTATAAGCAGGCTGGCTTCCAGGTGATCTATGACCCCGTGCCCGACTTCTCTGCTCCTCCGCAGGGAACCTGGGATGACTCGCTGGATAAAGTTGCGGAGCTGGTTCAGGAGGGCAAGAATGTCGCCATCCACTGCCATGCCGGCGTTGGCCGCACAGGGATCTTCACAGCCTGCCTGGCGCAGGATCTGCTCGGGCTTTCGCCTGAGGCATCGATTGAGTGGGTGCGGCAGTTTATCCCTTTTGCGGTAGAAACCCAGTTCCAGCAGCAGTATGTTTTTGGACATCGACAATAAAGTGATTTAATGCAAACCACCCTGGCTGAAACCAGGGTGGTTTTTTATATCCTAATTTAGTCGATGGATAGATTTAACGTGATCTCGGTGGGTGTAGCCGCGCCTGAGATCACATTGATGATGTAATCGCCGGCTTCGGGGAGCTCTCCCTCAAAGCTGGTCGAATCACCCATCCCGGAAAGCAGGACGGTGCCATCGACGTGCCAGATGGAGAGCTTGAAGTTCTGCGTAGGCGATACGCTCACTTTGAGCGTCTGCCCCTTGTTCCCCCAGGCAATGAAGTTGTGCACCTTCCCGGCGGGTATGGTTGCCTTGGCGGTCATACTGGAGGTGTTGGGAGCAAACGACAGCCGCTGCGGGATGCCAAGGTAGAGCGAGTAATCCCTGGCGTAGTTGCCAGCTTTGATGTCGATGTACCAATCACCTTTTTCCGGGATGTAATCGCGATACCAGGTCCAGCCCTGGTCAAAATCGACCAGCTTTGTGCCGTTGGCGCTTGAGATCGCGATGGTTGCCCCGCTGGCACCGTAAAGCGAGATGTCCATTAGCTGGTTCTTGTCTGCCCAAAAGACGTAGCGCCTGATGGTATTGGCATTCATTTGACCTTCAGCAGTAATGTTCGTGATGCCGGAGGCGAAGCTGAGCCTGATGGCTTGCCCGGGCGCAGTGGTCGGCGCGGTGGTTGAAGTTGGAGGAATAGGGGTGACAGTTACCGTCGGCATGGTGGTCGCTGTAGGTGGAACACTTGTGGCGGTCTCTGGAATACTGGTTGCAGTATAGGTTGGCTGGATCGCGATTGCTGTGGAAGTCTGCTCGGCTTGAGCAATAATCGTAGCTTTGGCAAGGGTAGCCTGAGAAAAAAGGGCTACCTTGGTTTGAGAGTCGGAAGGCGAGGTTGTCGGTTGCGGAACGCTGCAAGCCGCCAGCATGCCTAACAAAACAATAGCAAGAATTATTTTTTTCATGTCTCCTCGATTTCTATACCGTCACGTAAAAGATGGTCCTATTTCATGATACTATAAAAATAATACGCTAATTTAAGCAGAAAAGTTCCCTGTTCCAATGCTTCAGTGGTTGGGAACCTCTGTCATCGTATGAACAGGTTGAAATCCAGATTAATATGACCTCTTGCCCGACTTCACCGCTCATCCGAATGGCTCCTGGGAAGAATCCCTTGAAAAAATTGTAGCGTTGGCTAAACAGGGAAATAATGTTTCCATCCACTGCCATACCTGGTTTTGGTGTAAAGGTATCTTTGCTGCTTTCCTGACGCAGGATCTTTTGAGGCTTTCGCGAGAGGCGTCGATCGAGTTGGTACGTCAGCTTATCTCCTTAGTGGTGGATACAGAATTTCAACACCAGTATGTATTGGCTCATTGCCAAACAATGGTCTAAAAACAAACCACCCCGGCGAATGCCGGGATGGTCATTATTTCAGTCACTTATTTAATGTATATACCTAAAGTTATCATAGTCGGTACTGATGCGGTTGAAACTATATCGATGATGTAATCCCCGGTTTCAGGAAGGACACCTTCAAAACTGGTAAGTTTTTCTGCCTTTGAGACTAAAACTGTGCCATTCACATGTTGAATGGATAGCGTAAAATTATCCTCTGGTGACACACTCAGATTTATGGTCTGTCCTTGTCTGGCCCAGGCGAGAAAATTGTGTGTCATCCCGGCAGGCAAGGCTGCCATGGCATTCATGCCATAGGTGCCAAGGGCGAAATACAGGTTTTGTGTGATCCCAAGGTAAAGCGAGTAATTAGTGTCAAAGTTGCCTACCTGGATGTCGATATACCAATCGCCTCTTTCGGAGACATACCCTTGATATGAGTTTAGTTTCTGGTCAAAATTTACCAATTCTTTTCTGCTGGGACTGGTAAGGGCAATGTATGCATTGCTGCTTCCCTTAAAAGCGATTTCCATATACTGATTCTGGTCTGCCCAGAAAACATAGCGTTTAGTGGCATTGGCGACCAATTTGCCTTCAGTAGTAAGGTTCGTGGTACCAAGCGCGAATTGGATCCTGCTGATTTGACTGGGATCGGTGATCGGAACAGTTGTCGGAACCGTGATTGGTACTGTAGTCACTGAAGGTTCAGTGGTCGTGGCAACTTCAGTTGGTGCAGGAGTGGCTGTGGGTGGCACAGGGGTTGCTGTGGGTGGCACAGGGGTTGCTGTAGGCGGAATGCTTGTTGAGGTTGGTGTGGGTGTAAAACCCATAGAGGTAAGCGTCATCTGTACCAGAACTTCAGCCGCACCTTTGGTCGAAGTGGCATCAGCAAAGAGGGCGACCTGTGTTTGCGACTCAGAAACCGAGTTGGTTGGAAGTTGAATACTGCAAGCGGCAAGTATGCTTAGCAAAAATATGATCATAACTATTCTTTTCATATGTCCTTGCTTTCTATGCCAAGAAGCAACAGTTAATTGTATTGTATAAGAAATTTAACCTTATTGCATATAGGTGCAAGAAAGGTGCCAAACTCCATTTATTGTGGTATTTGCAGATAAGCTGTGTAGTCTCTCCAGTAAATCGCAGCAGCAGCCGCAACCACGAAGGCACCATAAAGCAGAACGAAAACCCAGGCACGCGGTCTTTGCGCGCTGGCAATTTGCGTGAAAAGCTCTTTGAGGGGCTTGATTTGACTCAGAATCAGATAGGTGATGAAACCAAGCCAGGCGCCGGAACTGTTCAGGATCAAGTCGTCCACATCGAAGACGCGAATGACAAAGCTGAGCTGGACCAGTTCGATGGTCAGCGAAATCGCCAGTCCGATCGCGAGCGCCAACCAGCCTTTATGGCGAAAAGGCGTGAGCACTGACACCAGCAGGCCGATCGGAATGAAAATCAGGATGTTCCCCAGGATGTTGATGGCTACGATAAACCAGGTGAAGTTGTGGTCGACGTCAATTGCCCGCTGCAGCATCAGCACTAATCCTTCCAAAGGCACCAGGTTGGGAGGTTCAGGTGTTCGGTCGAGCACCAGGACGAAGGGTTCCAGTGTGCGTTGGATCAGGAACCAAAGGAAAAGGAATAGCACAGCCAGCGTAAGCTCGCGCATCATACTGCCGCGCTTGTGGATCGCGAAGCGTACCAAGCGGGCGATTATCCAGCCGAAGCCTGTCGCCAATAGTAAAAAATTGATATCGTAAGTTAAGAAAATCATCATGATCTCCGTGGTGGCATTTTATCTTATTACAGAGAAGTCGTTTTTGGTAAGCTTAGGCGCACGCAATTCGAGCAAAATGCGGATTTGTGTCAGGTTTTGTATGAATCTTAACAATTTAATTGCGATTTGTATGATATGATTTTAGCGTTCCATATTACAGGCTGTTTTCGGGAGCGTTAAATGACCAAGACATTGTTAATATTGCGACACGCAAAATCCAGTTGGAAAAATGAAAAATTGAAGGATTTAGACCGCCCACTGAAACGTCGTGGGGAAGAAGCTGCCAATCTGATCGGCAAAGTGCTTGTGAAGGCAGAATTGGTGCCCCAGGTTATCCTCTCCTCTCCCGCGCAAAGGGCTAAGCAGACAGCCGAATTGGTTGTTGAGGAATCCAAGTTCAAAGGCGAGCTGAAATTTGTGGAATCCTTCTACATGGGCGAGCCTGAAAACTACATCAAGGAACTAAAGAACCTGCCGGATGAGATCGAACGCGTGATGATTGTGGGTCACAACCCCGGGCTTGAAGCCCTTCTGCAGTTGCTGGATGGCAAGGTTGATTCGCTGCCAACTGGCGCTTTAGCTTATCTCGTGCTGGATATCAAACACTGGGCTGATCTCACCAAGGCTACGGTCGGTGAATTGATCAGTTTCTGGGAACCTGACGAAATTAAACTCGAAGAAATGGAGGAAAAAATGGGCAAGGATAAGAAGGATAAGAAGGACAAGAAGGAAAAGAAAGAGAAGAAAGACAAGAAAAAGGACAAGAAGTAAGCCCTTTTCAGTTGTAAAAAATCTTTCTGCATAGCTTTTCACTGCAGCGCAGCCTCTGCGTTATTTTAAGTTGTCTTTTTTACTGAGGTTTTCCACGCTGCCAGTGAGCAAAACTTGAGAAAGGGAATTTCCCTCGCGGGGGTTCCTTTTCTTGAAAGTCGTGGCTTAACGCCATGATCATGGCTGCCCTGAATTTTAGTAAAACTTCATATGAGATAACACGCAGCGGTATAATCGACTCCGTGTCTGATACGTATTATTAAGAATGGAGCGAAGCCTGCCATTGCAGGTTTAATTTTGAAAGACTATGCAGAAGAAACGCTGCTTGATCATTACCAGTGATGCCGGCTATGGGCATCGCAGTGCGGCACTTTCGGTTTCGAAAGCGCTTGAAATTTTGTATCCTGGCCAGGTGGAGATCCTGGTGACCAATCCGATCCAGGAAACAGACACCCCAACGGTGATGAAGCCGATCGAAAAGGGCTACGATCGCAGCCTGCGTTTCAGCCCCGGGCTTTATCGCCTCAGTTACGAGGTCAGCGATTCGCGCTTGGTGAGTGAAGTGGTGGAAGGGGCGCTGACCCTCATGCTGCAAAAGATCATGGCGGATACGATCCGCGAATTCGGACCCCATATCATCCTGAACACCAATGAAATGTTCAACACGCCGATTGGCAAAGCGCTGCAGGATGCTGCCCCCAAGATCCCAGCCTATACCGTTGTAACCGATCTGGCGGATGTGCACTCGCTCTGGTTTTCACCCGAGCCTGACCGGTTTTACATTGCGAATGAATGGGTCAAAGTGAAGGCGCTTGAGAGCGGCGTTCCCGAAGAAAAGCTGGTGATCTCGGGAATTCCGGTCAGCCCGGATTTTGCGCTCAACCAGGTGGAAAAGCAAGCTCTGCGCGGCTCGCTTGGGCTTGACCCGCACCGCCTGACTTTGCTTTTTGTTGGAAGCAGCCGCGTGAGCAACCTGCAGGACTATCTTCAGGCGCTGGAACACTTCAAGACACCCGTGCAGGCAGTGGTGATTGCCGGTGGGAATGATGAGCTTTACAAAGATCTGATCGGCAGCCACTATGACTTTCCGCTGGAAGTGCGCAATTTTGAAAAGAACGTCCCCCAGTGGATGATGGCATCGGATGTGTTGGTGACCAAGGCTGGCGGGCTGATCGTCTCGGAGGGGCTGGCGGCTGGACTGCCGATCCTGCTGATCGACTACCTGCCGGGTCAGGAGGAGGGCAACGTGCGTTACCTGCTCAGCCACCAGGCGGGGGCTTTGGTGCAGAACGTGGGCGAATTCCGGGCGATGATGACTTATTGGTTGGAGGAGGACGGCATCAGGCTCAGCCAGGTAGCACGGGCTTCAGCCGCGCTCGGGAATCCTGAGGCAGCTCTAACAATCGCAAAAGCTTTATGGGATGCGGTGATTTTACCGCCAGAACCCAAATTACTCCCACCGACAGTTGATGGATCGTTTCAAGCTCTGAAGAAAAACTAATCGAATAACTCATCCAGATCAGGTCTGACCAGGTCCAGAGCGGCTGCTTTGGCTAAGAGCTCGGCAAGTGTCTGGGATTTAAACTTGGCGCGCAGGTTATTGAAGTGTCGGTGAACTGTGCGCGCCTGGATATGCAGCTGGTAGCCGATCTGGGCTGCATTTTTGCCCGAACACAGTCCCTGTAGGGTTTGAAACTCACGCGGCGTGAGCTTGATCTGGGGATAGTCATCTGGGGTCGTGAGCGGCGTGACCACCACGAGGCAGTTAACACGCACAGCCTGCCAGGCTTTGGTAGGCGAGGGTTCATAGGGCAGGTAGCGCTCCCAGTCGCCGCGATTGATGGTTTGAACCACGAATTCTGGTCGCTCGGAGACCTCGCGAACCTGCACTTCCCCTTTTTGATTGAAGACAAACATCTGTGTCAATTTGGCACCCACAATAATAGAATATATGTTCTATTCTATCACGGGTCGTGAAGGGCTTGTCAAGGAGTTGATTGTCGTAGGGAACGGTCCCTGCCCTGGTAGCGAAGCGGATAGGGTGCGCCGTTCCATTTGGATACGTCACCATTATGGAAACGGAAGGGGTCGAGTGTATGGTGCTAAGACATAGGTAACACATTTAGTCGTAGGTCAGGTTGCGCAGCCTGCCCCGTGTTTTTTTTGCGGGGTTCAACCTGACATCGGAAGCCTAAATAATTTTAGGGCATTATTTGCCAACATTCGTGACGTCAGGTTCAACCCCATTCGCTTTGCTCAGGGGCAGGCAGAAGAACCTGACCTACGCGTTATAGTAATTTTGAAATAGATCAATATAACCGTGTCACTGGATAAGATACTATGAGAAGATCAAAAAGGATCAACTTGAGTTGATAGTCAAAAGTGTAACCCATGTCCTGTCACATATTGTCACCTATGTGGTGTCACACATCGAGCCCGTTCCCTACGAAAAATATAGTTGGGTGGTGCAGCGCCCTGGTCAGGAAATCAGCTCCGATCGAATTCTGCTTCGGTCCAACAACGCAAATGCGTAAACAGCCAGTGCGCCAACCACCGCGCCGGCAAACCAGGGTGAGCGGATGCCAAACGCATCCGTGAGAACTCCCGCCGCGAAAGGACCTATCGCCAGGGCAACATGCCAGGTGAGCCCAAAGATCCCCAGGTAGCGCCCGCGCTGTTCTGGCGGAGCCAGGTTTGCCACAAAGGTGGTTGCGGTCGGGGCGGTGATCAGCTCGCCGACTGTCAGAACTACCATCGCCAGCCAAAAGCCCCAAAACTGGTTGCTGACTCCCACGATCAACATCGCCAGCATGTAGAATGCCGCACCGATGGGCATCACCTGGGTGTCGCGGTACGGCTTGATGGCTCGGGTGATGAATACCTGCAGGAAAACGACCATTAACGCGTTGGTAGTCGGAATCCAACTATAGGTGGATTCAGGCAGACCAAAGTTTTGTTTGAGGTACACTGCCAACAAGACCCACATTAAAGCCGCGCAGATTTCCATCAGGGTAAACGCGCCGACCATGTGGGCAAAGGGCTTGTTATTTAATGCCTGCCGGTAGACCCGGATCTGATCCCTGACGCTTTCGGGTTTAGCGTTCGGGTCCCGCACCAGGGTTTCGCGCAGGAACAAGAGCGTGATCAGCCCATAGAGCGTTAACGCCAGAGCCGCACCCATGAATCCGAAGCTGTAGTTGCTCGAAAGTACAATGCCGCCAATCATCGGTCCGAGCGCCACGCCAATATTACGCCCCATGCGGAAGATACTATACCCATGCACGCGATCGGCAGGGCTGAGCATATCCGCCAGGATGGCATCCGAGCCGAGCCGGTAGAGTGGACTAAAGAGACCAGAGGCTAACATCAGAACCGCAAAATGCCAGTAAGAGCTGGCCTGGATGTAGCCAAAGTATGCCACCGCCGCGCCAAACAGCCCCACTGCCATGACGCTTTTGCGTCCAAAGCGGTCCACCATCGAACCTGCCAGGATCGAGGCGGTCAGCCCGGAAAGCGAGTTGATGCTCATCAGGCTGGTGACTGCCGCCATAGGCAGGCTGAGTGTTTCGCTGGCATAGATGGTTAGAAACGGCCAGACCATAGTGGTGCCAGTGGATGAAATAATCAGACCAAGCAGCATTAACCAGAATTGAGGGGGGTATTTTTTGAACATTGGCGGTTTCGTTTAGGGGGCTGAAATTGGGAAGGCAGCCTCACAGGTGAAACCCTGGGGGGCAAAAAGTGGCTCGAAGGAGTTCATGTCAAAATAGAGTGTGACAACTTCCGGAATTTTGTCGTATTCTACGCGATAGGGGTCAACGATCACGCCCAGGTCGTTAAACTCAGGAGAAAGACGGGTAAAGAAGACCTCTTCGTAGTTAGGTCCGCGCAAAGTCAGCAGGTAAGTTTCCTGGCGGGTGCGTCCGTCGTAGAGGTTGGTGTTGCCTGTTCGGATCGGATTCTCTGGGGTGGTGCCATAGCTGGCATCTTTTGCCACGTCACAGTACATCAACTGCGAAGGTTCAAGGAAACGTACGGATTGCTGCAGCCGGTCCAGGATGGGCGCGCCTGAAACTTCCCAACGCAATGCTGAATCATCGGAGGTGGCAAGACCCAGCAGGCTGAAGCAGCGCTGGTTTGCCTGGATCACCTGGAGCGCACCAATGGAAATCTGGCTGAAAACCTTTGCCTGCAGTTGAACCTGCAGTGCCGTACCAGCTCGGGTGAGGACGTCAGCGGGTTGGCTGTACGCGAGGTCAGAAAGATCTGCACCCATGCGCTGAAGGATCGTATCCAAACAGACCCGGGAGGTGGAGCCTGACGGGGCAGGTTCGCTTGCCAGGCTAAAAAAGAGAGTCTCTTCGGTATTGCTGAGCGTGACGCGGGTATCGTAAACTTGAACAACAAGCGGCACCCCGCTTTCATCCCAAGCTGTGACCGGGTCAAAGGAAACCATTCCGGCTGGCACCTGGAGCGGGCTGCCGGTCTGGATGTAATTCACAGGCTCTGGTGTGCCGGTTGGCTCGGGCGTGCGGGTTTGGACCTGCGGCGGTTTGTAAATGGGCACTTCGCTCCGCCCCGGCAAAGTGGTTTGATACTGACAGGCAGCCAGTGCACTTGTCAGGAGGAGGAGAGCGATCAACCGGCCGATGGAACGCATGCTTAACTCTGCGGAGGGGTGGGGGTGAAGGCGCTGATCAGGTGAAAATCCTTCAGCATGGCGCGAAAAGTTGGCAGAAAGGCTTCCCAGTCAGGCTGTATGCCTGTGCCCAGCAGGATTACCACCACGCCGGGCATCGCGGCGATCACCACCTGGCCAAGCATGTAAGAATCCTGGTGAGGTTTGGCAATATCGAGACTTAATGCGGGGTACTTGTCGACTTTTATCTCACTCTGGTTGATAACCTCGTAGGATTCGTCAAGATGGCTGCTGAGGAAATCCTGGATCAACGGTTCAGCCGCGTCAAGGTGTTGAGTGGTGTCGAGCGTGTTGGTGGGGGAAAGGAAGAGCAGCACGCGCAGGTCTTCTTCGCTGCCATCGTAGTCAGGGGGGGTATAAGTGCTGACGTCGCCTTCCGTATGGCTCTGCCATCCCTCCGGCATCGAAAAGTCAAAGCGCCCTTGTGGGTCAGGCGCGGACACAAGCGGTAAAGCCTCCCCGCTCTCAGTGCAGGCGGTCAGAGAAAGTGTCAATACCAGGCAGAATATCCAGCCCTTGTGGAGGAGTTTCATATGCACAGATTGTACTCGAAATCGGCGCCCAACAGGCACAACGTCATCGCGAGCGAAGCGTGGCGATCTGCCTTCTACCCCGCGATTGTGCCGCTCGTGCCCGCTGTGGATCGAATGGTCACAGAAGAGCAGGTTGAAAACCCATGCGTAGGGCGGAATGAGACCACCAACCCGTCGTGGTATCATCGACAACTCCCGAGGTCTTACTCCGCCATCAGATGATCTACGGATATGGATTGTCGGAGTGAGCCCGCGCAAAACCTGTGGAGTAAGGATATTTTGAGGCAGGCTCATTCCGACCTTGTATCTTTATA
>DIVL01000069.1 GCA_002435825.1 Anaerolineaceae bacterium UBA6133 | reverse complement strand
CAAGATCTCTACATAATGACGTGTGTTGTGCTTCCAAGCTCGCCCTACGAGCACATTGTCTTGCCCTACGCATACTGAACCGACCTTTTTGCGAGGTTTTAGCGGTACAATTCTTGCACCAAAGAAGCGAAAAAGGCAACGAGTTATGATACCCATCCTCGACATTCTGCCAGTTTTATCGGTGTATCCCTACGCACTGCTCTATTACGCTGTCTTGCTCTCTTCCGCGGGATTGGCGATTTTTGCTTTCCGGCGTGCCAACCCCGCTAACAATCCCGCCTTGCGCGGCAGTTTGGTCGTTATTTTCTTCAGCCAACTCTTTCTGCTGACCCTCAGCCTGATGATCTACCAGGGCTTTACGCAACTCAGCCAGATCTTCCCGATCGCATTTCGCGCGTTGACTCTCGTCTGCGTCCTCTGGTTGCTGCGGGCGCTCTTCTGGCAGCCGCAACAGCGCCATGGATGGTGGGTGTGGGTGCTGACAGTTCTGATCATGACCGCCGCCAGCCTCCTCACGATTGCATGGTTGCCCCTGGCCGGCGAGCAGAGCTTTAATGGTTCCTGGCAGGACCAGCTTTGGGTTGGCGTCACCCTGTTTACCATTGCGGTTGGGGCGATCGTTTACCTGCGGCTGGACCAATCTGACCGGGTTGAAGGGATCGTTATCCTCGTCCTGGCTGCCATGGGCTACCTGTTTTACCTGGCATTGCCCAACCGAGGCAGCCTGCCCGCCTCGGTCATGGTCAGCCAGATGCTTTACTATCCGCTGCTGATAAGCCTGGCATGGCAACGTAAAAAGCCCGAAGCAGCCCCACTGCCTCCGCCAGTTTCTGCTGAGAAGCGCGAACTCTCGGGCGAAGTTGCAGCCCGCCTGCTGGATGTGAGCCTGCAGCAGACCAACGCCCAGATCCAGCGCAGCCTGACTCACAGCCTCGGGCTCTACCTGCTGGCTGACCTGTGTGGATTCCTGGTAGCTGACCCGGAGAACAACTGCCTGACGCTGCTGAACACTTACGATCTGATCCGTGAAGATTTCCTTGGTACTCTTCAACTCCCCAAAACAGCTTTTCCCGCTTTGACTGCCCTTTCCGAAGATCGTGAGGTCATGATCTCCAACTCGCGCGCAGAACTCGCCCAGGAAAAGGGCGCCCTGATGGAGCTAATCGGTTATAACCGATTAGGCAATTTGCTTTTCTACCCACTCAACCCCATCGACGCGCCGACGGCGCGGGGGCTGCTTTGCCTGAGCCCTTACACCGAACGGACATGGAACCCCAAAGACCTTGATCAGCTGAGCGTGATCGCTCCGAAGGTCAACGAAATCCTGGATGAAGCCGCAGATATCGAGCAAAAAGCCACCTCTGCCCAACGTCTGCAAGCCTTGCTGAACCAGGTCCAGCGCGATCGGGCGCAAACTGTTGAACAATTCGTTCAATCACAAAATCTTTTGCATCAACTGGAGCAGGAGCTGCACGTCAACAGCCAGACCCACGAATCGGAAGTTGAATTGTGGCTCGCGCGGCAGGAAGCACTCGAAGAGCAACTTGAGGAATTGCAGACCACCCTGCGTCAGAATGAAGCAACCATCGCCCAGGCCGAAGCCTTGCGGCTCGAAAAGGAGCAACTGGAGCGTTCCATGTCGCAAAACGCCCTGCAAGTTGAGGGGCTTCGCGCTGCCCTGGACCAGGCTCGCAGCATGCTCGAGCAGATGAATCCCCAAAGCTCTGCCTTTCCCGCCAGTGAAACCACTGCCAGCCTGACCGACAAACTGCAGGTTTTGATTGAGGATCTGAAAACCGAATCCGATCAGAAACAAATCCTTGTACGTGTAGAAAACACTTTATCAGCGGAACCTGATCCCAAGACAAAGGCTCAATTACTCACGCTGAGCCGCTCCTTATTGCGTAACGCATTAACTGTCAGCAAAGCCAGCTCCGAGGTCCTGCTGGAGGTGCTGCCTTCCCAGGATCATGCGGGGTTTGTTGAACTGCGCGTCAGCGATGCCGGTCCGGGGCTGAAACCTGAGGAGCAAACAAAATTCCTTGAGAATCTCAAGTCCGATTCCGATCCTGCCGCAAATGATTGGAGTGACATTCAAGCCCTTCAGGAGGCTGTGGACCTGGCTCAGAGCCTGGGCGGTCACTGGTGGATCCACTCTGTGCCTGACACGCTCACCATCCACCGCCTGGCAATTCCCGTACATAGCGAGGTGGAAGGCACTGGCAGCGATCTTGCTACATCCTCCCCGGAGAAACGCTGAGCCTTATGCGCCTGAAAAAACATCAATCCATCACTCTCGCGGTCTTATTCGTCACAACCCTGGCTTTTGTTGGGGTTATTTTTGCGGGCGTTATCGTGGCAGCCATGGCAAGTTCGGACACCTCCCCTTATCTTGTCAGCTTCAGGGATTACCAGATCACAGCTACTCCCTATCAACCTAATTCATTCGCAAATATCCTCGAAGACGGCACCATCGAGCTCATTCCTCAACCCGTGCTCACCCCAACCCCCGTGCCGATCATCCCGGTAGGTGAACTGCCTGAAAACCAGCTAAACATCCTTCTGCTCGGTGCGGATGACTTCGGAGCCAACAACTTCCGCACGGATGTGATCATCCTGGCATCCATCAATCCCAAATACAAAACGGTCAGCCTGATCTCCTTCCCGCGCGATCTTTACGTCACCATCCCCGGCTACTGGTCCAATCGCATCAACACCGCCTGGTCTTTGGGCGGCTTTGAACTGCTGGCGCAAACCTTCGAGGTCAACTTTGGCATCCGCCCGGATAATTACATGATGGTCAACTACAATGGCTTCAAAGACGTTGTCAACAGCCTGGGTGGGATCGATGTAGACGTTACTGAAGAGCTGCAGGATGCTTGTGAGACGAATCCGTCTGGATGGTGCATCCTTGAGCCTGGCGAAATGCACATGGACGGCGGGCAAGCGCTTTGGTACGCGCGGTCCCGCAAGACCACCAGCGATTTTGATCGCAACCGGCGCGCGCAGGACGTGGTGATGGCAATTTTCCGCAAGGCGGTCAACCTCAACATGCTTGTCAAACTGCCTGAGCTTTACGGTCTCTACCGCGAGTATGTAGATACGGATGTGCAATTGCTGGACGCCCTGCCGCTGCTGCCAATGGCGTCATCACTGATGAACTCAGAAAATGTGCACAAATTCGCGGTTACGCCTGCTATGGTTTCCAACTGGATCACCGCCGAAGGGGCGATGGTGCTGATGCCTGATTACTATGCGATTTCAAACATGCTCAACGAAGCGTTGTATCGCAACGAATAGCGATTATCAAGGGATAAAAATGCCCGGAATTCCGGGCATTTTTGCTTACGGCAGGTTTTCCGCCATAATCACGTTTTGGACTGCCTCGCTGATCTTGTAGGCAGTCTCCACGTTGTTCATCGTGTAGAGGTGGATGCCGCGGATGTCATTAACAATCAGGTCCATGATTTGCTCGATGGCGTAAAAAATACCGGCATCGCGCAGGGCATCGGGCTTGTTGGCATACTTACTGAACAAGCGCGAAAGTTTTGCCGGCACGCTCGCCCCCGATAGCGCCACCGTGCGTTCGATCTGCCTGAGGTTGGTGATGGGCATGATCCCAGCCACGATCGGCACGTCAATCCCCTGCGCAGTCGCCATATCCCGGAAGCGGTAAAATGCCTCGTTGTCAAAAAACAACTGGGTCACAAGGTGTGTAACGCCATTGGCAATTTTGTGATGCAGATTTTGCACATCTTCTTCCAGACAAGATGCCTGGTAGTGCCCTTCGGGGTAGCAGGCTCCCATCAGATTGAATTCAGGCTCACGCTTTTTAATAAAATCAGCCAGATCACTGGCGTAACGGAAGTCATCCTTGGGGGGCACGTCCGGACTGATGTCGCCGCGCAAGACCATCAGGTTCATCACCTGGTTTTCCTTGAGTTTCTCAAGTATCTCAATCACATCCTGCTCGGTTGAATTGACGCAGGTAATATGCGCCACTGGTTCGATGTGGTAGTTGGTGCGGATCAGGGAAGCGATTTCCACCGTTTTCTCCCTTTGAGCCAAGCTGCCGCCCGCGCCGTAGGTAACGCTGATGTAATCCGCTGGTAAACCCCGCAAGCGGAGTAAGGTGTTGTAAATAACGTTGTAGGAACTATCCTTTTTAGGAGGAAATATCTCCAAAGAGTAGCTGACCTTTTTATGTTTGAAAATATCTGAAATGTTCATGTTTCGCCTGTTAATCAGTTATTATTTTCGCAATTTACCAATTAATTATACTTGCAATAATTTTCCAGGATTGAGCTTACGTCGGTGGGTTGGCTTCAAAGCACCTTGCTCTGTCATGACATCAAATTAGCCAACCCACCAAAACAGCAATTTTCCTTAAGTACAACGTTGATGAATCGATTTGCTTGTACTGCGGTGGGTAGGCTACAACCTGGTGTGGTCCTGCATATGCTTTATGACGCCATACTCTTCGAGCACGATGACCCGACCTGGAACTGGATTTGAGTTAGGGTTTATCCGTAGGGTGTGTTGGCGTTAAAGAGTGCTGGATTGGCAACTATGTTGTATAGCCAACCCACCGCCCAGGAACTGTATTGGAGTGAACAGTTGAGGGTCATTCGGATCTGAAGGTTTAGATCGCCACGTCGCTTCGCTCCTCGCGATGACGGGAGTGGGTCGGTGGGAAGGCTTTATAGAGAATCAGGCAGGTAAGAACACCATGACACCATACTCTTCGAGCACGATGAGCCAAACTACTTGCTTAATTAATAACCTGCAAAGTGCTTTTACAAATAAACAAAGATCTTTGTAGGGTGGGCTGGCGTCGCAGTATCTCGTCCTGTCTTAACATCAAAATAGCCAACCCACCAAAAACAGCCATCATCCTTACAAACAAATTTGATGAATCAATTTGCTCGTGCTGCGGTGGGTAGGCTATATCCCGGTGTGCTCATGCCTACGCTTTATGACGCCAACCTACCCTACCCGCATGACTGTCAATCGTGCTCCTGATCAAATGAATACGATATTTAGGCCTTATGTTATGCAAGCCAGCGAGTGTGACGTCAGGTTGAAATGCGCAACCTGACCTACGAAAACACCTTGTGGTGTCAAAACTAAATTAGGAACCTGACCAACGCAAATCAATCGCCAGCTATATACCAGTTGTCCCGGTTGACAAACCCCTGCTTGCGGATTAGACTTAAGTTTCAATTAGTTGACTATACGAAACGATGGAGTCATTATGAACGCACAATCTGAAGTCGTTAGCGCACACATCCAGGAGAGCACCCTCCTACAGCCCGCAATCCAGGCTTGGAAAATCTACCTGCGCGATCAGGGCAGGTCTCATCATACGCTCAAAGCCTTTACAGCCGATCTAGCGCTGCTGGAAAGCTTTTTGCCCACTGATAAAACCATCGGCAGTATCACCACAAAAGACCTTGACGATTACCTTGGCTGGCTCGAAAAAGACCGCGATGTCCCCTGTAGCCCCAAAACTCTCTCCCGTCGAATCACCTCTCTTAAGTCGTTTTTCCGCTGGCTGGTTAAGGGCGGCGTGCTCAATGCTGACCCCGCTGAAAAAGTGATCCAGAAGACGGTCATCAGCCCTCTTCCAACCGTGCTCACTCCCTCCGAATACACCCATGCGCTCGATGCTGCCGACGGACTGCGGACTGCCGCCAACCGGGACCCGCGTCCTTATACGCTGATGCTGCTTGTGCTTGAAACCGCCATGAAAAAGGGAGAATGCCTGAGCCTGATGACCAATCATCTCGAGATCGAAAACCCCGACCAGGCTTATATCCACGTACGTTATGGTCAATCGCGCTATCGCTACAAGGAACGCAAGGTGGAAGTTTCAGCAAACTGGGTGGCAGCCTACCAGGACTATGCAGAAAAGTATCAGATCAAAGACCAGGTTTTTCCCTGGTCACAGCGCCGTTTGGAATACCTTTTGGAAGATATCACCAAAGCCGCAAAAATGGAAAAACACATCTCCTTCGACATGCTGCGTTGGACAAGCGCGCTGATTGACCTCACAAACGGGGTCGAGAAGGACAAGATTCGCCAAAAACTCGGCATTTCCAAGGTGCAATGGCGCGAAGTGAGCAACAAACTGCGCAGCCTGGCACAAGAGAATGGTTATCCCATTCCTGAAGAGACAGCTGAAGGCGACACGGTCTAAAAAACCACATTGAATTGAAGAGAATATGACATACACCGTTAAAAACCAACGGAAACACCGGTTTCCATGGGGCATCCTGCTCGTTTTGGCTGCCCTGATTTTTGTTTTGCTGGCTGTTCTGAGCGTCAATGAGATGCGCGACGGCAATCCCGGCTTCCTGACCAACTTATGGCATGCGCCGGATAGGAACGCGGAAGACCCCTGGCTTGCCAACAACCCCGACGCGATTCCGATCCCCAATGAGGTCAAAACGATCCTGCTGCTGGGCTCGGATTATCGTCCCGAGTTAGGTTATCGCACTGATGTGATGCTGCTGCTGGGGTTGAACACCCGTACCAACGAGGTACACCTGATCTCGTTTCCACGCGATTTGTGGGTCAACATCCCTGCCTTGGGCGAACAGCGCCTGAATACCGCCTTTCCTTTTGGCGACTGGCAGGGGCTGAGCGATACTTTTGCGGCCAATTTTGGATTTAGACCCGACCACTATGCCATGGTGGACTTCCAGGGCTTTAAGCATTTGATCGATGTGTTGGACGGGATTGTCGTTACCGTCGGTGAGCACATGGAAGACGAATGCCACATGAACGATTCGGGCTGGTGCGTGGTGGAGCCGGGTGAAGTGCCGATGAACTCGGACGAAGCGCTCTGGTACGTGCGCGCGCGCCTGAATTCATCCGATTTCGACCGCACACGCCGTGCACAGGAAGTGATCCAGGCGATGGCAAAGAAAGCACTGCAACCCTCAGAGATCCTGAATTTGGACAATGTCCTCCGGGCGATTTTCAGAACCGTCCAGACGGACATGAACTTCTCGGATTCCATCCTGTATGCCTTGCCCGCGAGTAAATTCGCGGATATGAACTTCACCACCTACAGGTTAACCCCTGATGACGCAGTTCCTGGCACCACCTACGGCGGGGCTTCTGTGCTTTTCCCCAATTACCCTGCCATCAGGGAGAAGTTGCTCCAGTTCTACTGGATCAATTAGCTAATCCGGCGCGTGCAGCTGGAGGTGCAGGATTTCATTTTCATCTCCGAGCAAGCGCCACGCCTGGGCGATACGCAGCCCAGCCACCCAAAGAATAGATCCTCCACACAGCACCATCGGCCACCTTGCCCGGGCTGTTTGGGGGATTTTTTGGTTAACAAAAAAGTCGCTCAGTTTCTGATGTTTGAGCGCCATCCCCAGAGGAGACCAGCGCTCTCCGGTTCGCATCGGGCGAACTTCCAGCGGCCATTCAAGGTCCAGCGGATTGAGCCAGGCATGCATGGGATGATTTTTAAGCTCTTCGGGTAGGGCTTTGAATTTGCGGGCATCCATCAATTCTGCCGTTAGCTCCCAACCCGCGTTCAGTTTTACCTTGCCGCTGCGCTTCAGCTTAAGCACGGAGAGGTCTGTAAGTTGAGGATAATCAGTATGCCGATGCTGATAAGTACTCGGAGCAATCACAAAATCACTCTCAAAACAGAAAACCCACAAACCCCCTGCCAGGGGAGTCTGCAAAGTGCCGCCCGTGATCGCTGCCAGTGCTCTTTCAACCACTTCAAAACCGAAGTCGCGCAGATCAGGCTTTAGTCTCGCAAACGCCTGCCTCAAAACCAGCCTTTGCAGGCTTAGGTGCAAGTCAAGAAAGACCTCTCGATTGAAAACCAGCCCATCCTCTTCAGTCCGCACGAGCGTACCCGAGAAAGCCTCACCAGCCAGTGATTCAAGCAATTGCCGGTCGGCTGAGAGGGTCAGCGCGGTGCGCACAAGCGCCTGCCTGAACCCCGGATTATTTTTTTCCAGCTGCGGGATCAGTTCGTGCCGCAAACGGTTGCGGAAGAAACTCGTGTCGGCATTGCTCTCATCTTCAAGCACTTCCAGACCGCGATCCTTGCAATATTCCTGGATCTCTCGTCTGTGGATGGTCAGCATCGGGCGCAGCAGGGGTACTCCAGCATCGATCCCGCTCAAAAAACTCCTGGGCTG
Source organism: Anaerolineaceae bacterium UBA6133 (assembly GCA_002435825.1). Classification (GTDB taxonomy): domain Bacteria; phylum Chloroflexota; class Anaerolineae; order Anaerolineales; family Anaerolineaceae; genus Mesolinea. Next base: position 6,314 of record DIVL01000069.1, on the reverse strand, counting down.
CATACCAGAAAGCCCACTCAAACCGCTTCCGCGCAGGAAGTGCATCAAGACCGTCTCCACCTGGTCGTCCGCCTGGTGCCCCACCACCACCGCCTGGGCGCCCTGGTCACGCGCGAGGGTGAATAAAAAGCGATAGCGGCACAAGCGAGCGGCTTCCTCTATGCCCAGTCTGTTTTCCAGCGCAAATTGCCCCACATTCTGCCTCTGGCTGAAGAAAGGCAGTTCCCAGTCGGCCATGCGTTGGCCCAAGGCGGCTGCCTGGGCTGCCGAGCTCTCGCGCAGGGCGTGATCCAGATGCCCCACGACCAGTTTGAACCCGCTCTCTCTCAGGCAGTGAACCAGGCAGAGACTGTCCACCCCACCCGACACCCCCACAACCAAAGGCAGTTGAGAGTCAGCGCCGCATTCCTTGATCAGAGCCTGAGCAATACGTTCTTCCAACATGCCCAAATTATAGCATCCAGACCGTTTTTCCTCGACAAGGCCGCAATGTTGTATACTTAGGCAATGGAACCTGAACCCTTTGTCATCGGTCTCACAGGCAACATTGCCTCTGGCAAAAGCGTGGTCTTGCAGTACCTGGCAAACCTTGGCGCTCTGACGATCGATGCCGACCTGGTGGCGCAGGAAACCTACCTCCCCGGCAATCCTGCTTACCAACCCATCCTGGCGCGTTTTGGCTCCGATCTCACGTTTAGCGATGGGCAAATCAATCGCAGCAAACTGGGACGCACTGTTTTTCGCGATCCCGCCGCTTTGGCGGAGCTGGAAGCGATCATTCATCCCCTGGTCACGCGCAAAATCCTTGAACTGATAGACTCGACCAAGCGGGCTTTCGTTGCCATTGAAGCCATCAAACTCTTCGAATCAGGGATCGACAAGCATTGCAATGCGGTTTGGGCAATCGCCGCGGACGATGATGTGCGGCTCGAGCGCCTGATGGAAGGGCGCGGGTTGGATGAAAGCGCAGCACGTCAGCGCATCCTTTCCCAGTCGCCCCAGTCTGAAAAGATTCTTTTGGCAGACCAGGCAATTTACACTGACACCAGTTTTGCCCACACCTACAACCAGACTTTTAAGCTCTTCAGCGCTTTAGGTTTGCCGCCTTTTGAAGTCGCCTCCACTGATGGCGATATCCGGCTCAGCCACCTCGATCCGGCAGATTTTGCAGTTGCATCCTCTTTTATGGAGGAAAAGACCGGACAAAAATGGGAAGACGAAGATCTCTATCGTTTGCTCGGTCAGCGAACGGTGGTGGCGTTTTATCACGGCGAACAGTTGAGCCAAATGATGATTTTGCGCCTCGAGCAGGGTATGGGGGTCTACCTGGCGCATGCGCCTTTCCGGTCCAGCTTGCTGCCGTCAAAGGTCAGTTTCCCCCTGCTAAAAAAATACCTGGCAGGGTTGATCGACGTTCTGATTGTGGCAAAGGATTTCATCTCAGCGGAAGAGGCAAAACTGCTGGGCTTCACCTATGGTGACGACGAACCGCCGGTAAATCCGATCCTCTATAATAACTTCCTGCGTAAGCATGGTTTGATGCCTGGTGAGGTCTATTTCAGCAAAATCTAAGGATTAGGGGGGAAAAATATTGCTTTAGCGGGTATACTTTTACAAAGAGAAAGCATTAAGAATATGCAAGGACTGTGGAGTAATTTTCTTTTCATTCTGGAACGTTTTACGTGGTCCAGTCTGTTGGATATTGTGCTGGTCACAATCGTTTTTGCATTCATTCTCTACCTCTTGCGCGATACCGAAGCCCAAACTCTGCTGCGCGGAATATTCCTGATCATTATCCTGGTGACATTGCTGATCTCGCTGCTGGACCTGCCAGGTTTTTCCTGGCTGGTCGACACGATCTCTCCCGCGCTAATATTTGCGATCCCTGTCGTGCTAGCTCCGGAGATTCGGCGCGGTCTTGAGCGCATGGGCACAGTCAGCGACCTGGGATTGTTCAAGCGTCGCAGCGCGAAAGCCATCGAACAGCTCGAGCAGACGCTTCAATCTATCACCGCTGCAGTCCTCCAGCTCGCCCAGCGCCGTCATGGGGCACTGATTATCCTCCGGCGCAAGCAGTTCCTGGATGGTTATTACAAAACCGGTGTTCTGATTGATTCTGTAGTCACCCCGCAGCTTTTGATGCAGATTTTTTATCCCAACACCCCGCTACACGACGGCGCTGTCATTATTGACGAGAACAGAATCAAGGCGGCTGCCTGTGTGATGCCGCTTTCGAGCAGTGGTGTGCTCAATACCACGGTAGATCGTTCGCTGGGTCTGCGCCACCGTGCCGCGCTTGGCATTAGCGAAGTCAGTGACGCCATCGCGGTGGTCGTTTCAGAAGAAACTGGCACGATCTCGATTGCCCACCGCGGGCGCCTGATCCACCGGTTGGACAGCGACCGCCTGCTGAACAATATGCGCGCCTTCATGACCTCAAACGAAGTTCTGCCCCGCCAAAAATCGTTGCTTTCGTATTTCAAACTTCGCAAATCTGAGCATGAGGAGGAAACTGATGAAACTAATTCGTAAATTCCTCTCCTTTTTACCCACGCTGCTGACTGCCCTGGTGCTGGCAATCATTGTCTGGGTGTCATCTGTCACTGCCAGTGATCCTAATCAGACCATCACCTACGATATTCCGGTCAAACTCGAAATGCTGGGGCAAAACCCAGACCTGGTGATCACGCATCAGCAGGTGCAAGGCGTAAATGTCACCCTTAGGGCTCCCCGTTCAGTCCACGCCCGCCTGGCTGGAGATCCAAGCCTGATAAACGCCAACATCAACCTTTCGGGGCTGGAAGCCGGCGACCATAGCCTCACCCCGGAAGTGATTGTCGATCTAAAACCGGTTCAAGTGGTGGAGATCTCTCCGGATTCTGTGAACCTCTCGCTTGAAAAGGTTGCCTCGAAAACCCTTCCCGTCAGCCTGGTGCAGACGGGCACTTTGCCTGTGGGATATCAGACCCGCAGTGTGAAACTAAGCCAGACGGAAGCCAAGCTGATCGGACCTGAATCACTGGTGGAAACCGTGGTCGAGATTGCTGCTACCATCGACATCTCTGAGCTTACAACCAATATCAGACGCACGCTGGATCTTAAGCCGCTCAACGAAGCCGGGATCGTAGTGGAAGGTATCGTGCTCAGCCCCAACCGGGTTGATGTGACCATAAATGTCGAGCAGTTGGTCGGCTATCGCAATGTTTTTGTTAAGATCGTCACCAGCGGTTCTGTGGCGCAAGGCTACCACCTGACCAGCATCGTCGTTGACCCACCGACCCTGACCGTTTATGCCGAAAACCCTGACCTGATTCGCGGTATGCCTGCCTATATTGAGACCGAACCGGTAAACCTGAACGGCGCGCAGCAGAGTTTTGAGTCTAGGGCGGGCTTGCAGCTGCCAGAAGGTATCGTGGTCATTGGCGATCAATCTGTTTTGGTATCAGTAGGTGTGGAAGCCATTTATAACTCGACCCAGATTATTGGCGTGCCCGTCAGTGCCATCAATCTTGCGGAAGGACTTCAGGCAGAATTCTCGCCGCTAACGGTGGATGTCTACATCTCCGGTCCGATGAATCTGCTTGAAAACATTGGAACGACTTCGGTGTTTGTCACCCTGGACCTGACAGGGTTGACAGAAGGAACATACCAGCTATCCCCCAAAGTTGAGCTCGACCGGCCTGAACTAAGGCTTGACTCGTCACTGCCGGGATTAATTGAAGTCGTAATCACGAGATAAAATAAGAACAAGTAAATAGGATTTATATGGACAAACCTGTCATTGTGCTCGTCGGAAGACCCAACGTGGGTAAAAGTACCCTCTTCAACCGCCTGGTGGATCAACGCCTCGCCATCATTGATGACATTCCTGGTACCACGCGCGATCGCCTGGTGGCGGAAGGCAACTGGTCTGGACTCAACTTTTTCGTGGTCGACACCGGCGGTATTGACCCCAGCAAACAACGCGATCAGGCGCCGCTTTCCATCGGCTCTGCGGCATTCATCGATGAAATCCGCGCCCAGGTGGAAGTAGCCATCGAAGAAGCGGACGTGGTGGTGTTGTTGGTGGATGCGCTTAGCGGCGTTACCCAGGCAGACCAGGAAGTCGCGAACATGCTGCGCCGTCGCCAGCGTCAGCAGGAAGGCAAACTGATGCCGCCGATCGTCCTGGCAGTCAACAAAGCTGACAGTGAAACCGCCCGCCTGAATGCCATGGATTTTTACTCGTTGGGGATCGGCGAGCCCTTTGCAATTTCAGCAATCCACGGCACTGGAACAGGCGATCTGCTGGACGAGATCGTGGCGCATTTTCCCCCCCAGGTAGAAGAAGAGATCGAGGAGACAGCCATCAAAGTTGCCATCGTCGGCAAGCCAAACGCCGGCAAGAGCAGCCTGCTCAACAAGATCATCGGCAAAGAACGCGCGATCGTCAGCAGTATTCCCGGCACCACGCGCGACGCAATCGATACACCCATCACGATTGACGACCAGGACTACATTCTGATCGATACAGCTGGCATTCGCAAACGCGGTTCCATCATCCCGGGTGTTGAAAAGTATTCCGTCCTGCGAGCCATGCAGGCAATCGAGCGCTGCGACGTGGCTGTGTTGGTCGTGGACGCGACCACCGGCATCACCGCCCAGGATACCCACATCGCCGGCTATATCAACGAAGCCTGGAAAAGCGTGATTTTGGTGGTCAACAAATGGGACCTGATTGAAAAAGACACCAACACCAGCATGGAATTTGAACGCGAGATCCGTCAACAGCTGAACTTTTTGCCGTACATTCCGATTTTGTTCCTTTCAGCTTTGAGCGGTCAGCGCGTGCACCAGGTTGTGCCCCTGGTAAAGCAGATCCAAGAGGAACGCCTGCGCAAGGTGCCGACTTCCTTGCTGAACCGCATCCTGATCAACGCCCAGGACATGCATCAATCAACTTCTGGCACTGGCAAACCTTTCCGCATTTATTACGGCACGCAGGTGAAAACTGATCCGCCTACTTTCTTGTTGTACTGCAACGACCCAACCCTGGGGCACTTCACCTATGTACGCTTCCTGGAGAACCAGATCCGCAAGGAGATCCCCTTCACTGGCACGCCCATTCATCTCGTGCTGAAGAAACGTGAACGTAAAAGCTCTGAGGATTAGTTTGGCAAGTTTGATATATAATAGCGGAGTTCACGACGCGCGACGGTGTGATAGAATGGATGCTTGTGGAACATAACGAAACTGAAACTAAGGTGCTTGAACCAACACCCCAAGTCGCCACCGATAAGAAAGCCCGCGGTTTTTGGCGCGATTTAATTGAGACCATCCTCATGGCGGTGGTTTTGTTTTTGCTGCTCAACGCCGCCACCTCACGCGTGCGGGTTTATAACATCAGCATGCAGCCCACGCTGCACGAAGGCAATCTTCTGGTGGTAAACAAGCTCGCCTACAAACTTGGCGAACCCAAACGCGGCGATATCATCGTTTTTCATTACCAGGGAACTATCACCGAAGATTACATCAAACGTGTGATTGGTCTGCCTGGAGATACTGTCCAGATTGGTAACGGGATCGTCCGGGTAAACGATCAGGTTATTACCGAGCCGTATATCGCTGAACTGCCTGGATACACTGGCCAGTGGAAAGTGCCTGAAGGGGAGCTTTTCGTTCTGGGAGACAACCGCAATCACTCTTCTGATTCACACGACTGGGGTTTTGTGGAGCGGCAATGGGTGGTTGGGAAAGCAATCGTTGTATACTGGCCTCTCGACCGCATCCGCGTTTTGGTTAGCCCTGATCTGGTTCATGCCGCACCTTGAGAGCACCCTGACAAATGAAGCGAATATCCAAAACACTCCCTGAAATTCCAGAGGTATGCCCACACTGCTACTTCGGGAGGATTCGGCCTGGGAAACGCAGTTTCTCTGCCCGCACAAATGGCAAACCGGTGATGGTGCCTGATTTTCCTGCCTGGATTTGTGACGTCTGTGGATTCACCATTTATGACCCTGAGTCTCTGCTAAACCTACAGCGTCTGCTGACGAACCCCGCAAAGCCCTATTATCCACGCAGCGTGGCAAAGACCCCCAAAACCAAACCTGCCAAAACGCAGTCCCAAACTGACCAACCTGCTTAGAATCTGTTTTGACCAGATTCTGAATGCTCTGTCAGTACATGAGTTGCCCCTTTTTGAGGTCTGAAATGTTGGTGCAACATATTCCCATTTTTTATTTGTCACATCGTACCCGTAGGGTATTGCGAACTTCTTTTGTGACACGTAGTGTGCTATTTCGTAAGCAATCTAAACTCCTGGCAGACCAATA
>DIVL01000046.1 GCA_002435825.1 Anaerolineaceae bacterium UBA6133 | reverse complement strand
CGGATTCATTCTCCGCTGTCAAGCCCTTCTTTCAGACGAAAGCGCCGGCCCTAAACCTCTGCCGGCAACTGGCTAACCCGATCCTATCTAGACCCAAGCTATTCTGTTTTCAAGCATCACGCCTCAGGCGCGATATCCTAATGTAGCACCTTGGAATAATTAGTATAGACGATCAAAATTGTTTTGTCAAGGGCGAATTCCAACCTCTTGAGCTTTGCTCTTCTTGCTGGAGTTCAGAAAGCTTATTTTTTCAAAGTTCGTGCGCCCGTTCGGACGCACAAAAGCCAATTATAGGCAAACCAAAGATTAAGTCAAGGGTTTTAGGGACCAATATCCAAAACTCGTTTGAACAATTTTGTAACTTAGTTTTACCTGGTTTATTTGCCGATCAGATTGTCACAATCCGACCCGATTACACGACTTCATATATGTAGCTACAATTGAACACGAGGAAGGTGGCTTTGACCAAGAATCAAGAAACTCAATCAAACTCTGAAGATGTAGAGATCCAGACCTTTACTGACCTGCCTGCCCTTTACCAGGCTTATGCCAGGAAGGTCTTCCATTATCACTATTCCCGCGTGCAAAACCTGCACGAAGCTGAAGACCTGACCTCGCTCACTTTCATGTCAGCCTGGGAGAAATGGCATACTCTTCGGGACCCCACTAAAGCAGTAAGTTGGCTCTTCACTATCGCACGAAATAAGGCTTTTGATCACTTCCGCAACCGTCGGACTATTCAGCACGAAACATTGAACGATGAGATGTCCCCCACTCTGAGCCCAGGGTTTTCTCATGTCACACCGGACACCCAGGAGCGTTTGCTGGATCTGCGCGGACTCCTTGACCAGCTTTCGGAGATGGAACAAGAATTAATCCGCCTGCGCCTTGTGAGTGAACTGCCCTTTAAACAGATCGCTTTGGTCTTGCGGGAACCCGAAACACGCATAAAAAACGTTATTACCGGCTGCTGGAGCGCCTTCAAGCCCAGATGGAGCAAGAATGAACACCCTAACCCAACTCGAGAAAGAGATCCTACAAATTACTCCGCTGCCAGAACCTCCTCCGGAGTTCCTGAGCAATTTGGCGGCAAGAATCGCTAACCCCTTGAATCCAGAACCCAAACCCCAGGGACGCTTTCGCCTGGCTTGGACCGCAACGGCAATCATTGCCGTTGTATTTCTTTCAGTCGCCTTGATTGGACCCGGGAAAGTGTGGGCACAGATTCAATCCTGGCTGGGCTTGCTGCCCGGTGTCGGTTTGATCGAGCCCGACACTCCCATCCGCGTTCTCAAAGAAACTGTAAGTCAGACCCGCGATGGCATCACAGTCGAAGTCTACAAAGCTGCCCTGACACCAAAGCAAAGCTATATCTATTTCAACATCTTCGACTTGCCTTCCTCAGCTTACTCTGGTGACGAAAGCCAACCGGGGTGCATAATCCCTCAATACCTAGAAACCGAAGATGGTCAGCGCTTTAAAGCCTTCAGCGACAGCGAATACGAGCTTATCCCACCAGAAATCAACGCTCTGACCCTGGTGATCCCCTGTTTGCGTAACACCCTGGCAGGCACAACACCCAAAGACTGGCGTCTTCCGCTTGAGTTTGTTCCAAGTGAGGGACCGCTCGAACTCACACCGGTATACGTCTTCCCGACCGCCACTCCTCTGCCCACAAGCGAACAATCCGAACTAACACCTGTGTTGGAAAATGAGATCCAAATAGTCGTCAGTCACAGCTTGGTGGAAGGCAATGATCTCATTCTGGCCGGTTTCATCCGAGGTCTGGAGGAGAAGTATCGAAATCTTATAGGTGACCTTGAATTATTTGATGCCGATGGACACCCTGTCACCTTCACCTATGATCAACACCAGACTGGTCTCCAAAATGCCCTGAGCAATCACATCGGATCCTGGGTAATCCGCTTCAAAACCGAGGGGCTTGCCTTCCCGTTGAAGATTCGTCAATCCTATGTTGAAATCAGCTCAGCGCTGCAAGGCGAGAGCGCTTCGCTCACATTGACTTTCCCTGACGAATACCTTCTCCATGATTTACCCGTAAATCAAAGTTTCGAGATTGCTGGTGAAAGGATGGAGCTCTACTTTGTCCGAGCCCAGCCCTCCCAATTTGGTGGCTACCAGTATGATTTCTATTTTAGAGACCATCCAATTATCAAAAATCTGGAGGTGTCGGTGCAGGGAATACCCAGCATGCCACAAACAACCTCCCTTCGTGGCAGTGAAATGCACGGTGAGCCAGTGTTTATGAGCAGTGTCTGGATGGAAACCGGTGCATTACACGGCAATGTCGCCGTTGAGTTCAGTAAACCGGTGAAAGTATTAGAAACGGTGACCCTGACCCAAAGTTTCACCCCACCAACAGACTTGCTGAGCCAGATTCATTCAGTTTCTGTTGAAGAACAAGCCTGCATCGATTTCCTCGATGTTTCAGAGAGAGACAATAGACACAGCATAATGCCAAGCGGAAAAGTGCTGATTTATCAGGAAATTGCACCCTTTGAAGGATTTGGCCTGGTACTCTACGACCTGGATGGTAGTGAACGTAAGATTATTGGGGTTAACCTTACCCATTCCGACATCTCACCGGATGGCAAGACTATCGTCTATTTTATGCGCGACAAGGGCTTGTGGCTCTACGATGTTACTTCCGAGAGCAACAAACAATTATCCGATCTTCAAGGTTCCGATCTACGGTGGTCACCAGATGGACAGTGGATCGCATTTCAGTCGTTCGCTGGCGTTACCATGGTGAGCTCAGATGGCAGTCAGATCCTCAAACCGTCTGAGCAAGGGGTCGGTAATATTGTTGGTTGGTCTGCTGATAGTCTGCGTTTATACTTCCGTAAAGCTTCTTCAAATGACAGCCAGGGACGATTGTTCGTCCATTCCCTGCAGACCGACAAAACTGAGCTGTCTGAAATGATAGACGCTAAAAGTTTCATCAGCCGCTCATTTACAATTTCTCCTGATGAACAGTCTGCGGTATATGTTCAGAGTGGTCAAAATTGGGTTCTCGATAACTTCAAGACCGGCGAATTGAAGCAATTATCGAATGGTGTAACCTTGTACGATCCTGTTTGGTTGGAAAATGGCTGGCTCCTGTTTAATCTCTACGATCCGGTTCGCGGAACAAACGGTGCACCGCTGATGATCAACCCTGACACTTGCGAGGTCATCCACCTGCCTGAAGAACTCAGCGGACAGGCTTTTGGGATTTGGTTGGACCAATAAAATGCGTGTGATGTCAGGTTTACCCCTTTACTTGGCTTCCAAGGCAGGGGCAAAACCTGACATACGCCTTATACCCGGTCCACATTTATTTAATGCAGATCCGGGTTCACATTAGGCTGGAAAAAATTTTAAATTTTTTCGAGCCGATAAAGGGTACAAACTTCGGGGTTTTGGAGGCATACTCCCGCCATTTGGGATTCTGACCCTTGCCCTTTTCCTGGATCGGAATTCCCGAAACAAACAAAAGCAGACAAGTAATCACTACTGGGCTGATCAGGGCGAGCCATTCCCACGGTTAAGTAAGGCTCATAATTGCCAAGCCCAACCAGACCAGGCTCTCGCCAAAATAGTTCGGGTGGCGGCTTGCTTTCCACACTCCGGATTGCAGGATCTTGCCCTTGTTGTTTAGGTCGCGCTTGAAGGCAGCCAACTGCCCGTCTGCCACCGCTTCGAGCACAAATCCAAGCGCAAAGAGGAACAACCCCACCCAGGTGACCGCGCCAACGGGTTTTGGATCGATGTAATTCATGCGCAGGATTGCAGCCGAAACGATGTATTGCAGCCCAGCCTGGAGCATGAACAAGCGTAAGAACGCCTTTCTTTCAGCGTTTTCGCTGTAGCCTTTTAATATATCCAGGTAGCGCTTATCTTCCCCTGTTTTGGCAATCCGTTTGACAACATACCAGGCAAGCCGCAAGCCCCACAGGTTTACCGCCAGTGCCAAAAGCAGATTAGGCAGCTCCCGGGGAGAATAGGCGAAAGAACTTGCCCAGGCAATCAGCGCAAACCCACCGCCCCAGGCGGCATCCAGAAAAGTGACCTTGCCAGTTAAATGGGCAATCCTATAAGCCAGGGAAAAGACTGCCACCGGCACCAACAACATAATTAGCAAGAATTGTATGATCATTTCCGGATCAGGTAGGTTATCAATGAAACCGCGAGCGAGATAAAAGTGCCCCAGGCCAGGTCCACTACTGTTACAAGCAGCGGCCAGTCTTTGAGAGTCGCCATGTTGGTCAGGTCATACGTGGCGTAGGTCACCAAACCGAAAATCGCGGCGCTCACAATCAGCCGTGTGATATTCTGATGCTCCAGAGCTGGAGCGATCACAAAGTAAACCAACGCGGCGATAAACAATAAATAGAAGATCGCAGCCGGCAGCAGCCTGGCTTTGTCAGCCATGAGATACCCGATCTGGGATTTGTAAAACTTCTGAGCGATAACAGTCAGCCAGAGCATATCAATGCCCAGAAAGACGGCGAATGCGACTAAAAATGTCTTGATGTTTTCCATGTTTCCTCTTTAATTTTCCATCACATACCCGATAGCAAGCGTGTCATGCCCTGCCATCAGGGCATAAATTGGACTGGTGCGAAAAAAAAACAGCACCAGGTAAACTGGTGCTGCCAATTGAATCGCTCTGGTTTAGAAATCGATATTGAAGACGAAGCTGCGGAAGAAGATATAAATAAAGTAAATTATGATCAAGTATATGGCAGACTTTTTGCCAAGTTTTCCGTCATTGAACCACAAGATTGCCCACAGTAAAATGCCGGTCATGGTCTCCCACGGCAGGTCCCAGATGATCAGAGGTCTTGGAACGGCATAGGTAGAAATGAGCGCGCCACCACCGATTGCCAACAACGGGTTGGTGATGTTGCTGCCTACCAGTGTGCCCAAAGAAATGCCAGCTTCTTTGTGGCGCAGACCCGCCAAAGCAGTGGTGAACTCAGGTAAAGCGGATGCAAGGCCAAGCGTGATTACGCCAATGAGTGACCCGCCAACTCCTGTTCGATCAACCACAGTTTCAGTAGCAGATAGCACAAAAGTAGCGCATGCAATGATGATTACCAACATAACCAATGTGATAAAAGCGTCAAATAACACTTGACGCCTATTGCTTGGGACGTCTTCAGCCAACTCTGAAGAGTGGAGCTGGTTATCCGCTTCCTTGTAGTGCTTGCGTTCGTCGTTATATAAATAGTAGGTATATGCGAGAAATGTACCAAATAAAATCGCTCCATCGACGCGGCTGTAGTCTCCATCCCAACCGAGGATGATGCACATGATTGTGGTGCCGATCATCGGGACCATGCTCTTCCAAAGGAAATAGCGTCTGAAATAAAGCGTGCCTGCCACCAAGACCACGATGCCCATGATCAGGGTTTGCTGAACCACATCCGAACCGATATTGGCACCCAAAACGATAGCCGAACCCGTTTGATAATCCAGAGTGCCGCGCAAAATACTGACGGATGCGGTGAAGTGGGAGGTGATTTCAGGCAGCGAGGTGGCAACAGAGAGGACCGTCATGCCCATGAAAGTGCTGGATAGTTTAAAGTAGTTCGCAATCCCGATCAACTTCTTAACAGCATAGTTCGCGCCTATAACCAGCACAACGAGCGCAGCCAAACCAACCGCGCCAACCAAGTATATACTCCAATTTTGCATCATAATAAGTCCTTATCTCAAAACGATTGATTATAAGACCTTTTTATTGCTGGAAATAGCTGCGGATACGATTTAACATCGATTTAACAATTGGTAGAGGAAATGATATCTGCCACCTACCCCGATTGTGCCGGGCTTATGAAGTACCCAGCCGACGGAGCCAGGCGCGGGTAGCCCGAGCACAGCCTTTCGCCACAGGCGTCCAGCATCATCTGCAATCTATAAACTTTGCCACCCGGATAATCGTCAGTGGCTGGTGTACGTCGCTTGAGTAGGGGCGAAGCATTCTGAGCGGATAAATTAGAAGTAGCAATTTTTTTCTTTGGAATGCTTCGCCCCTACCGGTCATACCCACAACGGCGATGAGAAAACGAAAAGACAAAGGCAATTTGCTGCGTCGCCCGAGCGGGCTCCTTGCAGTGACAGATTTTTTGTCATCGCGAGGGAGCGTAGCGACCGCGGCGATCTGCATTGTGTTGTAATATATGGAGACCTGCGGTCAGTTCACGTGCTCGGTCCCACGGGGAGGCTTCGCACCGAGGACGCCGGCACGATCAGCCCTGTTATCCCTCAATAAAATCAAAACAGCAACTGCGGGTCGAGACGAGGTGCCCGTAGGGCGAGCTTGGAAGTACTGCGGTCATTATCACGCACAGACCTTGGTGTACTTCCAATCCGCCATCACGCCATTAATGGTATGCAAATAACAAGCCTTGCCACCCAGATTACCGTTATCGGCGGATTGAGGGCACGATACGCTCGTCCATCACATAGTTAACGGTGCCCTCAAGCTCGCCCTACGGTTAATTGTGCCCGCAAGGCAGGGTATGAAGCATTTTCGTCATCGCGAGGGAGCGTAGCGACCGTGGCGATCTGCATTGTGTTGTAATATATGGAGGCCTTCGGTCAGTTCGCGTGCGCGGTCCCACGGGGAGGCTTCGCGCCGAGGACGCCGGCACGATCAGCCCTGTTATCCCTCAATAAAATCAAAACAGCAACTGCGGGTCGAGACGAAGTGCCCGTAGGGCGAGCTTGGAAGTACCGCGGTCATTATCACGCAGAGACCTTGGTGTACTTCCAATCCGCCATCACGCCATTAATGGCATGCAAATAAGGAGCCTTGCCACCCAGATTACCGTTATCGGCGGATTGAGGGCACGATACGTCCCTCCATCACATCGTTAACGATGCCCTCAAGCTCGCCCTACGATTAATTGTGCCCGCAAGGCAGGGTATGAAGCATTTTCGTCATCGCGAGGGAGCGTAGCGACCGTGGCGATCTGCATTGTGTTGTAATATATGGAGACCTGCGGTCAGTTCGCCTGCTCGGTCCCACAGGGAGGCTTCGCGCCGAGGACGCCGGCACGATCAATACGGTGGACTGGCGCAATTCTTACCGATTACTAACACTTTCTCTGTAAACTTGAGATGACACAAAGAACAAATAGGAAAGAAGAAAAGAAGAAATTATGGACCTAAACAAATTCACTCAAAAAGCGCAGCAAGCCGTGCTCAATGCCCAGCAGTTGGCGCGTGAGTTCAGCCACCAAAACATCGAGCCCAGCCATTTACTGCTGGCTTTGCTCAACCAATCCGAGAGTACCGTGCCGGCCGTGATCACGCAAATCGCCGGCTCTGCGGAGATATTAAAGGAAGAAGTGCGCAAAGAACTGGCAGGACGCCCCAAAGTCTACGGCGGTTCCAATGCTGAGGCAGGTTTTGCCCGCCAGGCTGCGGACGTGCTGGACGCGGCTGAGCGCTACGCCAAGGGCATGGGCGATGAATTTACCTCAACTGAGCACATCCTGCTCGGTCTGACCGACGGCCCCGAAGGCAAAACCCTCTCCGCCTTCGGCGTGACCAAGGATGCGGTGCTCAAAGCCCTGCGCGAGATCCGCGGCAGCCAATCGGTCACCAGCCAAAATCCCGAAGACACCTACCAGGCGCTCGAAAAGTACGGGCGCGATCTGACCGCTCTGGCTCGCCAGGGCAAGACGGACCCGGTCATCGGGCGCGACGAAGAGATCCGCCGCACGATCGAGATCCTCAGCCGCCGCACCAAGAACAACCCTGCCCTGATCGGCGAGCCTGGCGTGGGCAAGACCGCCATCGTTGAAGGGTTGGCTCAGCGCGTCGTCAACCGCGACGTGCCCGAAGGCTTGAAAAACAAACGGATTGTGCAGCTCGACATGGCGGCCATGGTTGCAGGAGCCAAATATCGCGGCGAATTCGAAGAACGCCTCAAAGCCGCGCTCAAAGAAGTCACCGAAGCCGAAGGGCAGATTATCCTCTTCGTCGACGAGATGCACACCGTCATCGGCGCGGGCGCAGCCGAAGGCGCCATGGACGCCGGCAACATCCTCAAACCGATGCTGGCACGCGGCGAATTGCACCTGATCGGCGCTACCACCACCAACGAGTACCGCAAGTATGTCGAGAAAGACGCCGCCCTCGAACGCCGCTTCCAGCCGGTTTATGTGGCTGAACCCAGCGTTGAAGACACCATCAGCATTCTGCGCGGGTTGAAATCTAAATATGAAGTGCACCACGGTGTGCGCATCACCGATTCGGCGGTCATCGCCGCCGCGACCTTGAGCAACCGCTACATCACAGACCGCCAATTGCCGGATAAGGCGATCGATCTGATTGATGAAGCCGCTGCCCACCTGCGCACGGAGATCGACTCAAAACCCCAGGCGCTGGACGAGGTCGACCGCGACATCATGCAGTTGGAAATTGAAAAACAAGCCCTGCAGAAAGAAAAGGATCAGCCCTCCAGAGAACGGCTCGAAAAGCTTGAGGCGGACCTGGCGGATTTGGGTGAAAAATCCAAAGCGCTGACAGCCCAGTGGCAGGCTGAAAAGGAAGCCATCCAGGGATTCAAAGACCTGAAAGAAAAGCTCGATCAGGCTCAGCAGGAGATGGAACAAGCCGAGCGCAACGCCGATCTTGAAAAAGCGTCACGCCTGCGCTACGGCACCATGCGCGAGCTTGAAAACAAGATCCGCGAGGCTGAATTGAAGCTGCAAAGCCAGCAAAAGCAAGGCGCGCTGCTCAAAGAAGAGGTGGACGCGGAAGAGATCGCATCCGTGGTGGGCAAGTGGACCGGTATCCCGGTTAGCCGCCTGCTGGAAGGCGAGATGGAGAAGCTGCTCCACATGGAAGAGCGCCTGCATCAGCGGGTTGTCGGGCAGGACGAAGCCATCACCGCCGTCTCCAAGGCGGTGCGCCGCTCGCGCTCAGGCATGCAAGACCCCAACCGCCCGATCGGCTCCTTCATTTTCCTGGGTCCCACCGGCGTCGGCAAGACCGAGCTGGCGCGCGCCCTGGCGGAGTTTCTGTTTGACGACCAGAACGCGATGGTGCGTATCGACATGAGCGAATACCAGGAACGCCACACCATCAGCCGGCTGTTTGGCGCCCCTCCGGGTTACGTGGGCTACGAGGAAGGCGGTCAGCTGACTGAAGCTGTGCGCCGCCGCCCATATAGCGTGGTTTTGTTCGATGAAATCGAAAAAGCGCACTCCGAGATCTTCAACGCGCTTTTGCAAGTGCTGGATGACGGGCGCATGACCGACGGGCAGGGGCGCACAGTTGACTTCCGCAACACGCTGATCATTATGACCAGCAACCTCGGCAGCCAGCTGTGGATGAACGACGAAAGCGGGCAGCCCCGCCAGGTCAGCCGAGATGCGATTGTGGACCTGCTGAAGACCTTCTTCCGACCGGAATTCCTGAACCGGGTGGATGAGATTGTGGTTTTCAAACCTCTGACCCGTGAGGATTTGGGCGGGATTATTGAAATCCAATTACGGCATGTTTCTGATCTATTAGCGGATCGCGGGCTCAAGCTCGAGATCAGCCCTGCCGCGCGGGAATGGCTGGCGGATGTGGGCTACGACCCCGAATTTGGCGCGCGCCCCTTGAAACGAGCCATCCAAAGGGAAGTCCAGGACCCACTGGCGCTCAAGATTCTCTCCGGCGACTTCAGCGAAGGCGATACGATCAAGATCGAGCTGGCGGACGCGGGATTGAGCTTTGGGAAAGCATAGTTAATTGTCGGGCGGAATGCGCCTCCCTGCCCTCGCAGTGCAACTGCAAGGGGTTGCGCACTCCGCCAATGATGTAAACGTCGGAGTGAGCCCGCGCAAGAAGGCTTGATTCAAAACGGGTCAAGGCGGTCTCATTCCGACCTTGTAT
>DIVL01000071.1 GCA_002435825.1 Anaerolineaceae bacterium UBA6133 | reverse complement strand
TTTGGCAAAAGTGAGAAACTCAGGTTCTAATGATAAAAGAGACCGGTCACAAAACCAGTCTCTTTTGCTTTTTGGTTGAATAGCGATCAATAATCGCTCTCTTACCTTGTCCAAAGCTTAAAATTGGTCAAGATCGAACCGCCAATGAATTCACGCAGAATCGAATTGTCCGGAACGAAATCTGTCCCCGTCGGTAAAAACCATTCCAGGAACTTCAACAGGCGTTTTGCCTCAATGTGCTCCGGGGTGCCGAAGGGCACCTGTCGCAAGAGCGGCTCCACCAGTGGCTTGAGCGTGGTGAGCTCATAAGCCAGAGCTGAGTTGAACATCGCATCCGCGTTCTCCTGGTAGGGGAAGATGTGGAATTTTTCACCGGCGCGCACTGACTCCCAACGCCGGATCGTATCCGTCGCCGAATAGCCGCGATCGCGGGCATCCCGCAGGATGCGCCGCAACATGCGCGTGTCGGTAGTCGAAATGCGGTTGTGGCGGTCCAGGTTGAGCTGTGTCAGGCAGGAAACGTAGATTCTGAACGTGGTTTTGGGATCGATGTCAGTTAACAGACCCGGATTGAGCCCATGAATGCCCTCGAGAATGACCACATCCCCCTTGTTTAGCTGCACCTTCGCGCCATCCGTACTCAAACCCGTGATGAAGTCGTAGCGCGGCAACCGCACTTCCTGCCCGGTCAACAATGCCTTTAGGTCGCGGTTCAAGCGCACCAAATCGAGCGCTCGCAAGGACTCATAGTCGCGGTGACCATCAGCATTGAGGGGTGTTTTTTCCCGGTCAATAAAGAAGTTGTCCATCTCAAGAGCAAATGGTGTGATGCCCTTTGCCAATAGTTGAATTCCAAGACGTTTCGAGAAGGTGGTTTTACCTGACGAAGAAGGTCCCGCAATCAAAATTACGCCAACCCTGTCGCGCGCGGCACAGATCTGGGCAGCTATCTGCGTAATTTCCATCTCATGCAGGGCTTCAGAAACCAGGACAACTTCGTCAATATGCCCTTCCTGGATGGCGTCATTCAACGCACCCACAGAATGGATGCCCAGAGTGGATAACCAATCACCGTAGTCTTTGAAGGTTTTTAATAGGGTGGGGTAATTTTCCATCGGCAGCACCTCGGATGGCGCATGCCGTCTTGGAAAGCGGATAATGAAAGCTTGGTCAAGTAAGTAGAAATCGAACCACTTCAGGTATCCTGATGATGGCACCATGTAGCCGTGGTGGTAGTCCCGCGTTTCACCGGCACGATAGAGCACCAGGTCCGGGCGCTTTCGATACTTCAATAACCGTACCTTGTCTTCCTCACCAGCTTTTTTGAAGTACGCGATCGCCTCATCCAACGGCACGGTCTCGCGCACAAAAGGTACATCCTGATCGACGAGTTCCTGCATCGCCACCTTAATGCGCTCAAGTTCCTCCTGACCAAATTGGGGCAAATTACTAACCTCGCAGTAGTAGCCTCCTGAGGAAACTGAGTGGTCAATGTTCAGACCGCCTTCAGGGAAGCAACCCCGAAACGCGACTTCGAGCAAAAAAACCAGTGAGCGGCGATAGATGCGGGCGCCATCTGAATCTTCCATGGTAAGCAGCGTTGCATGTCCGTCCTGCCCAACCGGATAAGTCAATTCCCGCAAATTACCATCCAGAATTGCACCAACAATCAGGGGCTCCTCAGGTTTCTGCACTGCACGGACAAAGTCTTCAAGCCTGGCACCTCTTTTGCCGGTGATGATCCTGCCATCGCTTAATGTTAGTTCCACACTTGCGCGTGGTTTGTCTGTCAAATAAAAATCCATTATTCACTCAATTTCTATTAGTTGGTTACAGCGATCAAAGGAATGATCGCAAAATCGTCTGGTCCCTTACCGTCGATTGGCTGCGCGGAAGAGGGATATGTGCCCAGCAAAGTTGCCTGGTCTGGAGTATAAGCTGCCGGAAGTGCCAGGTCAATGATGCGGGTGTGATTGTTGTCGAGCGGCGCGCCGCCAAACCGGTAGCTTTCCGCATTTTGGCTGACATCACGCACACGCCAGACGCCTTCTGCCGGATAGCCTTCCTGCCCAAGAACAACCGCGGCATAGCTCCAATCAGTCGGGTCACCCGGACCGAAGAATTCCACCGGCACGCTTGCGATGACCGCGTTTTTGCCAACATCCACGTATACCTTCATGGCGGAGCTGGCTTCGGTTTCCTTCACCGGTTCTGCCATGGGGTCATCACCCGGGACGGCCACTTGCGGCGTCCAGCCTTCGATCCAGAGGGCAATATCCCAGCCATTGCCAGCTTCCAGCGCGGCATTCCTGCCAGGTAATAACATGCGGTTACCAGTGCCGGCACCAGGGTCTTTGTCGATGTAGACATCAAAGGTCTGCACCGAGAACCCTGCCGGCGAATTCCAGCCATTAGTGATCGGAGCCTTGACGGTAAAGCTGAAATAGAGGTTAGCACCATCGCTGGAAACTTCAAAAGCAGTCAGGTCAAAATCCCCAGCCTTAAACACGCCATCCTTGGGATAGGTGTAGCTGCCCAAGCCATTGTCATCACCTTCAGGGTCTTCGACGAGCAGCACGCTGGTTACCGGTTCAAAACTAAAGAACTGAATACCCAGCGGTGCTTCAGCGTTGAAATGGAACGGTTGTTCGCCAGTGATTACAACATGGACAGGAACAAGATCTCCAGCGGAGACATCACCAAGGACTGATTTGCCTAAGGACATTTCGACTATCTTTCCGTCAACAGCTAACTCTCCATCCAACTTCTGTGCAGGCTCCCAACCTGAGCCATCTGATTTGTAGAGCGTAATAGGATTATTACCGGTCATAAATTCAATGACCCGGGAAGCAGGTGAAACCAACTGGCCTTCGTGACCCAAACCGATCATCAATTTGTCCAGATCTCCAGGAGCATTAAGATAGACCAGTAATCTCCTGAAATCTCCCAGGGGTTCTGTCAAATCAAAACGCAGGTGGAGCTTTTCCTGATCCATGCCATAGGCAAAGTTCTGAATTGGGTCACCTTCTTGTCCTTCATAGACAGCCGCAGTGCCCCACTCATCCTCTCCAAGGATCCCATCAACCACGGGTGTAGTCTGACCGCTGATCGCCGTGGTCGGCTTGAGCGGCTGCGGTTGGATGACCGGGATGTCGAGGAAGGCAAGATATTCCACGCCCAATGAGGTGTAAACGCCCTTCAGGAGCGCGCGGTAGCCTTCATCGAAGTAGCCGTCCTGCCCGGAATCCTGGTCAGTCCCGTACCACCAGAACCAATCCGAGCCCTCTGCCAGGTACATAAAGTCCTGTGCCTCAGCCAGCGCTTCGGGACTGGCGCTGAGTTTGCCATCTTCATACTGCCTCAAATCCGCGCGCACACGGCCAAGCAGATCCCAGCCTTCGGCTTCTTCGCTTTCGCCTATCCAGGTGTCGTAATTAGCACTGAACCATGCTCCCGGGAAAAGGAGGTCCAACTCGCGCTGTTCAGGGTAGAGCTCCAGGTATTCCGAAGGGGTGATCGTTTCGAGCAGATCACTTTCAGCCAGTTTTTTATAGAGGGCGTGGAAGAATTCCTTGCCATCGTTATCGTAGTTTTCCCAGGCGTTCTCGCCATCCACGACGATGGTCACAATATGAGGACCTTCTGTGCCCTTCAGGCTCTCGTGGATCGCTTCGAGCGAATCGATCATATCCTGCGCGGCAGCTTCACCTGCCATGCTGGAATAATTGAAACCAATCTTGTCCGAAATGACCCAGTCACGGAAGAAAATGCCTACTTTGTCACCGCTATCGCCCTGCACGAAGTACGGACGGTAGAAGGTGTCGGGGTCTTTGACTACGCCGTCGCCATCCCTGCCAAAACGATCACCTGCAAGTCCCAGGCTTGCCACGAGCACGGGTTCGCCGGTCTGCATCCACTTGTATCCAGCCTCGCTGACCAGCGGCACGATTTCTTCTGCCACCGATCCCTCGCCAGGCCAAAGCCCGCGCACTTCCCGCCCAAAGATACTCTCGTACATTTCCACGCTCTTTTGCAGGTGGAAAGCCGCATCCTCGGGATAGCTGAAGTGTTGTCTGGGCATGATCGCCTTGAGATTGCCAACCAATGCCAGGTCCGAGTCGTAGATCAGGGGCAAAATCGGATGGGCATAGGGTGTGGTGGTGATCTCCAAAATGCCAGCATCCTGAAGTTCCTTGTGGGTTGGTAAAACGCGTTGGATCAGCGCCAAAATACCATCAAACAAAGTGACTTTATCTTCTTCTGTAAAATCCCGGCCTTTGTCTACCAGGGCTTTGAATAGTTCCTGAGCCAGGTAATCGGGGTCGATCCATGCCAGGTTGAACCAGATCTGCAGATCGCGAAAATCCTGTTCCGTGAAGTTTTCAACGGCTGCAGCGATGGCGGCTTCGTCTGTTCCGCCGCGTAGATCAAGCAGTTCCTGGTAGCGTGGGTGAACCGCGATGATGTGATCCCAGTTGGCGTCATAGAAGCGCTGCAGGATGAAAGTCTTCTGTTCCACGGTTAGTTCTGCCGCCGGGACTTCCGCCAGCACCCAATAAAGGTCTTTCGCGCCGTTGTCCGTGAAATCCTGCAGCTGACGAATTAGTGAAGGAGTCAGGTTGATGGCCGCCTTCACGCCCTCTTCCGCGGCGATCATTTCCGCCATGTCGAGGTAGTCCTTGGTGGCATGCACGCGCACCCAGGGTCGGGTGTAGACGCCATTCTCATCCTTGTAATACATCGGCTGGTGCTGGTGCCAGGTGAGATTAACATAAAGCGGATACTCCTTCAGGACTGGAGCTTCGGTCGCTGTTGGCTCTTCAACCACAGGGACTGATGGTTCAACAGGCACATCCGTCGGAGCGGGTGTCGCGCTGGGCGCCGAGCAGCCCGCAATGACTGCCAGGCTCAGGATGATTGCAAGCAAGATTTGAAGCTTTTTCATGGTTCCTCTTTTCATGCCCGATTAGGGGTGCGTCAATTTCAGAACAAACGTTTCTTCTCCGTCGAGGATCTCCGCGACAATAAAGTCACTCAGAGAGCCGTCTTCGGCGAAGGTGATTTCAGAGAAGGGTGCCTCGCCCCAAAGCGCCTCCGCCTGCCAGGCGCCCGCCAGATCGCCGCTTTCAAGCGCGATCGTGCAGTTTTCGAGGGTCTGCACGCCAAGATTGGCAACCGTCAGCAGGACTTCGTCGTCCAGAACCCGCGCTACGGTGTACAGCCGGCGGCAGGATGATGTGAAGGGAATATAGCCGCCCCTCTGCAATGCCGGGTAGCGGTTCCGCAGGTTGACCAATCCGCGGTACCAATTGAGCAAGGATTCCGGATCTGAGTCCTGAGCAACCACGTTTAGCTTCTCCCAGCCATCAATTAGCAGTTCCCAGGGTTTGGCACTGCTAAAGCCAGCATTTGCTTCCGAAGACCACTGCATCGGCGTGCGCAGACGTTCATCGGGTTTGTTTCCTGTCATGCCGATTTCTTCGCCATAATAGATATATGGCGTGCCAGGACCCATCAGATAGACAAAGGCTGCCAGTTGCTGCCGCTGGAGTTTGCTGCTGAAGTAAGATGCCACCCGCTGCTGGTCATGATTGGTTAAAAAAGTGGCAAATTGCTGATCGGGGAAATACTCAAGCGTCTCCAGGTACGAAGCCATAATGCGCGAGGGATCAGGGGAATACAAGCCGCCCAGGATATCCCCTGCCAGGTCGAACATGAAGTATTCCTGCATGCCGCGCGTTGGCTCACCATACTTGGCAATAACCTGCGTATCCGTCCAAACTTCACCGACGGTATAGGTTTCAGGATTGATGCCCATGTAATACTCGCGCCATTCTTGGAACCACGCAATCGAACCTTTCGAGTCTTGCAGCGTGACCCCATCTTCCACCAGGTAGCGTGCCGCGTCCACCCTGAAACCGTCCACGCCCATATCCAGCCAGAATTTGGTGGCATCAAACATTGCTTCGGTCACCTTTGGCTGGTCGTAATTCAGATCGGGCATACCGCTCCAGAAAATTGCGTAATAATAGCTCCCTCCTGATTGATACCAGGCATTCTGCCCCCAGGGTCCTGCCTGGGCTGGTCTGGTATCAGACCAGACATACCAATCCCGGTACTCACTGGCTTTGTTATTCGAACTCACGAACCATGGATGTTTCGTAGAGGTGTGATTAACCACAAAATCGATGATCACACGGATGCCCCGCTCGTGGCAGGCTTCGAGCATATCCTCAAAATCCTGCAGAGTGCCATAATCGGAGTTCACCGCCTGGTAATCGGTGACATCATAGCCATGGTAAGAGGGCGAAGGGAAGATCGGCATCAACCAAATACCGCCGATCCCCAGGTCGGTGTCCGTGTTCGGGTCGCCATCGTTGAGATAGTCGAGCATCTCAATGATTCCGCGGAAATCTCCAATGCCATCGCCGTCGCTATCCTTGAAGGAGCGTACAAATATTTCATAGAAAACCACATCGTTCCACCACCCCCAAGCCTCTTCAGGTGCAGGAGCTTCCTCAGTAAGGACCTGTGTGGTCGCTGTGGCAGCAGGTTGGGTCGAGTTGAGAGCGGGTTGGGTTATGGTGGGTTCGGTTTTGCAGGCAGCCAGCACCAGACTAACAACTAATATAAGGATTATTGGCAAGGCACGTTTTTTCATTACATCTCCAGGATGGTCACCAATGGCAGGGAGCTTTGCCCCCGTCAGATTGTAGAGTCAATTTTACACGATTCAAAGGCAGGTTCGCTGGCAGGAAAATAAGCTGACTGATCATTGCCTCCTATTAGTCAAAAAGTCCACCACTTACTGGCTGTATGAGCGAAGCATCATCCTGCGCCGGGTTATTGACCGCGCGGCTGACCTCCCAACCTTGCATCAGTTGGGGGTCAAAAGGCTTGAGCAAGCTCAACCGTCTCTTCCCATCAGGTTCCGACAGCCAATCCCACATCGCCTGCCCTTTGAGAATGACGGGCATACGCGGGTGCACCTCAGCAACCAGTGAATTTGCTTCGGTAGTGATGATGGTGCAAGTGGTCAGTCCGGGCAGACCGGGCTCAGAATTGACGCCTTTTGGCTCCCAATCGTCCCACAGCCCCGCAAAAGCAAAAGCTTCGCCACTGCGCAAGCTGAAGTAAAACGGGACCGAAAGTTTTCCCGCCTTGCGCCACTCGTAAAAGCCATCGGCAAGGATCAGGCAGCGTTTGTTTTTGAAGGAATTCCGGAATGCGGGTTTCTCCGCCACGGATTCAGCACGCGCGTTGATCATTCCATTGCCAATCGCCGGATCCTTCGCCCAGAACGGCACCAAGCCCCAGCGGAACCAGTGCACAGAGCGGGCGTCCGCAAAAGGCACGCAGGCGATTTCCTGCGAGGGTGCGATGTTGTAACGCGGCTCCCAATCGAGTGGCATCTGCCCCAACGCGAGCTGCGTGCGCACATCCTCTGAGTCAATCGCCATGGTAAATCTTCCGCACATAATGTCTCCGTAACCGAACGTGTATCCCTCCAGTATTATACATTCTCTGGTATCACTGTTCTCGCTGGTGTTCCACCTGCGGGAGCCTTTGACCAAAGGTCTCCCATTCCGTAAGTTCACGACTGCAGTTGTGTGCTCAGAAATGAGACCTGTCGGTCAACCACCTCGCTAGGTCCCACCGGGAGGCTGCGCACTCGTGAGACTGGCGAGATCAAGTATCGGGGATTCCCCCTTCGCCATGTTGTTAACCACCGATTATGACACCCTTTAGGTGTCCTAATTCGTCAGCGAATCTGTCACCCCTACCACCACCCTAAGACGATTGAATTGGTTGAGCCAAGTTTTTCTGAAGTCAATCTATATTTCGAAGTCTAAGAGCTTCCAAAGCCTTATCAAAAGGCTTTGGAAGGTTTGACACTGGTTGATGCCTTACTTGGCGATCAGCGGCAGGAACAATCCATGCCAGACTGAGAGCCAGAGAGGAACAATCACACTTGGGTTGGTTGGGTCGTTACTCATGATCTTGAGATCACCAAAATAATCGCCGATTGCCAGCCCGGTTGAGTCAAAGGTCACGGTCACAGTCTCGCAAGCATCCGGTGCCAGCATGCCGCTGAGCGGATCTTCACTTACCCAGGGGATATCGAAAGGTATGCCAGGTATGGCAATAGCGCCTTCAAACTCACCCTGAGGGTTGCTGGTCGCTAACGGTGTCACAGCACCGGTCGCCAGATCGACCGTACCGTAGACATTGGCACCGCTGCCAATGTACAGGAAGATATACAGCGTGCCGTCGTCATTGTCAAAGTCCATACCCTGGGCATAGTTGGCTGCGTAGCCAGTTAATCCGATGAGTGTGGCAGCACCGGTTGTTGGGTTGATTGAGTAGATCGAATCCGAGGTAATGTCATGTCCATACATGGCGCCTTCCATATTCATGGCAATCGCGATCATCGTTGTCGTTCCAAAAGAACCGATCAGGGTTGATGCACCGGTGGCAGGATCAATGGTATAGAGGTCAGTAGCAGTGGAGGCAAAGAAGGTACCATTAACCGGATCAATGGTCAATCCGGTCCAGTTCGCTGCGCCGCCCCCGGGTGGGCAGGGGACCACTGCGGTGAAAGCACCAGTGGTCAGGTCGATCGTACCCAGCTGGTCAGTGGTGTCACTCAGTGCGTACAACACTTCACCGTCCTCATCAAAATCCATGCCGTAAAAGGCAGTGGCGTTGGTTCCGATCACAGTTTGCCCAGGGAAGTTATTTAATGCAAAGGACACAAAATTATCAGAGATATACCCAATATCCTGGGCATAGCCGATGTCAGTAGGTGCCTGAATGCCGGTTGCTTTCTTGATGGGAACACTGATCGGGCAGGCAGCTGCCACTTCCGCCGGCTCAAAGCCTGTGTAATTCAGGTAAGCGGCGCAGTCAACCGTGCCGTCTGCTTTACGCATGATCTCGTAAGTTTTCGGTGATTCAGGTAACAGTGCCTGAGCTAGAGGGGGTTCTGCTTCTGTCTCCTTCAACTTCCAGGTCAGATCTGCATCACCCATATTACAGATCTCGATCGTTTGTGTGGTGATTTGATCCGTCAGCTGGATAGCTTGCAGGCTGATAGGGTCGATGCTGATCATTGGTGGCATAACAACTTCCACATCATGGTTGATGCTGTCTGTGTATTCTCCTCCACCGTTTGTGGCAGTTAGGGTGACCGTGTAAGTGCCGACATCTGTAAAGGTATGATCCACAACCTGCCCGGTGTCAGCTGTCCCATCGCCAAAGTCCCAATCGTATTGTATAGGAGGAGAACCAGCTCCAACCGAAGCGGTAAACGTGACCGGGTAATCCTTCCATCCAATCACAGGATCAGTTGTAAAGTCTGGGTCCGAAACAGGTGTAATGGAATACACCCAATTATAAGTCAAGCCAGAAGGTGGATAGATCAAGTCAGTAAGTGCCATTGAGGCTGCATTTGTGGTGCCGGCTGTGGTCGCGGTCCAATCAGTGGTAGTGGTGCGATTATTGAAATCCGCATTGCTGGCCCCACGCAAGCCAACCTGCACTGTAGATGGTGTACCATTGTAAACCGCCGTGAATGGTCCATACACAAACTCAATCTTCTGGGTAGTTTCGTAAAGTTTGATCTGGAAGTTAAAATCATCACCTGCGTAGGATGAGCCGTAGCGTTTGTAATGTAGCCACTGCACTGTGAAGACCCGGCTAGGTTCGGTGCCTTCCATGAGGGACATCAACTCAGAGGTGGTTGTGTTGCCTTGAATGTCGCGTCCTAGGGCAACAACCACATTATTACTCGCCCCTGTACTGATAGGCGTGTAAGAGCTGGAGATAGTCGCTCCCATGGCAATAAAACCATTGCTCTGAATGCTGACCTGGGTGTAGTCCACCCCATCGAACTTAAAGGTGAAACCAATATCGATGCTTTGGAAACTGGTATCATCATTCGATGCAGTGCCGTACACCGTGCCGCCGGTGATCGGGGCGAAGGTTCCCATCGTATGGCTAAAGGCATAGTCATAGGAAACTGCATCCATCCCTGCGGCATCAATAGTGGATTCAATTATTTTTTCTTCTTCGGGGTTGATCTCTTGGGCTGATGGTGCTGCCAGGGCTGCTCCTGCCAAGACTTGCAAGAGTAAAAATACTACAAAAACAATCCAATACTTAGCTTTCTTCATTGTGGTTTGTCCTCTTTTGAACTTTGGCAATATTTAATTGGATCGATCGATAAAAATAGATGATCTATTGGGCTAATGCATGGAACCTCCTTTCAGATTCTGTGATTTATGCGCGATATAGAACCAATAAACGGATCTAAACATTTTCAATAGAACAAAAATTTTTTTACTGCTTATCATAATACTATTATTAATAATCCGAGTCAATATTACATCAGCAATTCTCAGTATGGAAAAAAC
>DIVL01000032.1 GCA_002435825.1 Anaerolineaceae bacterium UBA6133 | reverse complement strand
GTAGGCCGGATTGCGCAGTTCAATCCGGCACCACGCAGGATTCAATAACAAGCCGGATTCAACAGAAGAATCCGGCCTACGAACTTCATAACACCCTCACAGTAGAAACAAGGCGAATGGACTAAAGCCCATTCGTACGAAGGGGGTTTACTCCCACCGCCGAAGCTCTATTACTGATTTAGAACAGATATGGTGCCCTGAAGTATCTGACACAGTTGTCTTCTTCCTGACCCGCTTTTCCAAAACAGCTATAATAGTGCCCATGAAAACCGCGAAACTATTGGTGGTGGTATTCTGCGCATTGCTGATTGCTCTGCCCTTTGGCAGAACCCTGGCGCAGGAGCCCACGCCGAATACCTATGGCATCCTGACCTCCACGCCCCAGCCGGATGGATCCATCTATCACATCGTCCAGCCTGGTGAGAGCCTGTGGGTAATTTCCGCTGCTTATGGCATCCCTGGCAGCGAGATCATGGTCCTCAACGGCAATAGCGCCGAAGCAAACGAGGTCTACATTAATGATGTCTTGCTCATCCGCAGGGCAAACACCCCGACCCCAACCAGCAATTTCACAGCGACCCCTCTGCCCACCACTCCGCGACCAACGGTGTTCGTGCCCAGCCGTACACCTATTCCGACCAAAACCCCTCTGCCTACCGCCACCCCCACCCAACCGCCATCCACTGCGCAGCTCCTATTTGGGGACAGTCAAAGAGTCGGTTGGACAATGGTAGCGATCAGCGCTGTCGGTTTGCTGCTGGTGATCATCTTTGGCTTCCTGAAGAAACCGCGTTAGTTCCCCTTCAATATGTCAACTGACCAGCGCATCGTCATTCTTGCCGATACCCATGTTGGGGATCGCACGCCTGTGATTGATGCTGCCCTTCTGCGCGCGATAGAAGCAGAGCTGCCAGACCGGATTCTTCATGCCGGGGATGTCTGCGTACCTGAGACTATTGAAGAGCTCTCTCAAATCGCGCCAACCGACGCAGTTCAGGGCAACCGCGACTGGTTCATGGGATATCATCTGCCGATGGAATGCCATCATCAAATCAATGGCGTCAAAGTCACCCTTGCACATGGGCACATCAGCATCTGGCAGTGGTTCCTGAATTACGTGGTCCTCTTTTTGTTTGGAACGATGAGCGGACATCGCCAGTTTCAGAAAAAACTCGCTCAAAAGTATCCTGATGCCGATGTGATCATTTATGGTCACATCCACAACCGCCAGGATGAGGTCATGGCTGGCATTCGGTTCATCAACCCGGGCGTCGGCTATCCGGAGCGGCGCAACCAGTTCAAACCGCAGTACGCCCTTCTGACGATCACAAGCGCGGGAGAAATCCGGGCAGAATTCAAATCGGTCCTACCAGACCCACCAGCATCGGTATAATAAAGGCATGCCAAACGAAATCTTGACCTCCTCCAAAAACCCGAATATTCAGCTTGTGCGCAGCCTGCTTGAGCAGAGCAAAGCCCGCCGCAAGCACAACGCTTTCGTGGCGGAAGGCGCTCGCGTGTTGGAAGATGGACTGGCTTCGGCTGTACCCCTGCGATTTATGCTTTACAAGACCAGCCTCACACTTCGCGCGAAAACAGTGCTTGAGCGGATCACGCCTGACCAAACGGCTCTTGAAGTGGAAGATCGCCTGTTTGACAGCCTGAGCGACACAGAATCCTCGCAGGGCATCCTGGGTGTTTTTGATATTCCAGAGCCCTACCAACCCGCCAGACCCGGCTTCGTGGTGATCCTTGATCAACTGCGGGATCCCGGCAACCTGGGCGCTATCCTGCGCTCGGCGGAAGCGGCTGGCGTGCAGGCAATCTGCCTGCCCCCTGGCACCACGGATGCCTGGGCGCCAAAGGTTGTGCGCTCCGGGATGGGCGCGCATTTCAGGCTGCCGCTGCTGCATTGGCCTTGGGAGGCGATCACCGCTTATGTGGAAGGTCTGACGGTTTTCCATGCCGACATGGAGGGAGATGAAATTCTCTGGCAGGTAGACTTGCGCGGGCGCACGGCGCTGCTGATCGGCGGTGAAGCCGGGGGCATCAGCCCCGAGGGACGCCTGCTGGCAACGCACAGCGTGCGTATTCCAATGGCAGGCAAGACCGAATCGCTCAATGCCGCAGTTTCTGCGAGTGTGCTGATGTTAGAGGTGCTGCGCCAACGCAGCCAGAAAGTTTCCCCATGAAAATTCGCTCAATCACGGTCTTTTGCGAACCGGGCTACCCCGTCAATCGGCTGCTGCTGCAACAAGTTGGGATATTTGCCAACCATGCCCGCAAATTATTTGAAGACGAGGGCTTTGAAGTTCAATCCCTGCGACTGGCGACCCCGCCTTTTGGTCAATTTGTAGCCCCTTTTGATTTGCCTGATGCCGCCCAGAGCTACGCTGTTGAAGCTCATGCCGATGGGTTTGAGTACATCTCGCTTGGACCTGCCGGGTCTAACCCTGCTGAGTGGGCTGTGATTCCGGACGCCTTGAGGCGCAGTAATCGTATCTTCCTCTCCGGCTCACTGACAACCCAGCAAGGTGAGCTCGACCTGGCAAACGCAGCCCGCTGCGCGGAAACGATCGCGGCGCTTTCAACGCTGGAGCCGGATGGCTTCGCGAATTTACGCTTTTGCGCGCTGGCAAACGTGCCCGCCTGCACGCCATTTTTCCCCGCAGCCTATGCGCAGCGTGAGGATCCAGCATTCGCGCTCGCCCTTCAGTCCGCAGACCTGGCTCTCGATTGTTTCCAGCAAGCCAAAAGTCTGCACGAAGCCCGGCAGTGCTTGATCGATACAGTCAATTCAAACGCGGCCAGTCTCGAAGCGATTGCTGAAAAAATGGAAAAAATGTACGGCTACCAGTTCAAAGGGCTGGACTTCACGCTCGCGCCCCACCCCGACCAGGCTGCTTCCATCGGCAGCGCGCTTGAGGCTTTGGGCTTACCCGCCTTCGGTCCGCACGGAAGCTTGTTTGCCAGCACTTTTCTCACCAGCAGTCTGCAGCAAGCCCAATATCGCAAGGTCGGCTTCAATGGTTTGATGCTGCCAGTGCTTGAAGACAGCACGCTTGCGCTGCGCGCGGCTGAAGGCAGCCTGAGCGTGAACGAATTGTTGATGTTCTCAGCAGTCTGCGGGGCTGGACTGGACGTCATCCCCCTGCCGGGCGACACCACTCCCGAAGAAATCTACCCCATCCTGCTGGATCTCGGAGCGCTGGCACTGCGGCTCAACAAGCCTCTCACCGCTCGCCTTATGCCTGTGCCAGGCAAGCAAGCGGGAGATCCAACTACCTTTAACTTTGGCTATTTCGCCAATAGCCGTGTGATGCCCTTGCGTTCGCAAAAGCTGTCAGGACTGTTGAAAGGCAATGAGAGAATTAAACTACCGCAGAGGGAATCTCAGGGCTGAATTTCGCGTACCTGTTTGTAATTGACGATCACCAGGTTGCTGTCGCAATTGCCAGTGATGCTCAGGTAGGTCAGGGCGGATAAAGCCTCACCGCTTGCGTCGAATAGCTGGATGGCAAGGCCGCTTTCCCGGATGCGCTGGTTATCAATCACGAAGCCAAAACCCGATTCCCCATAGACTGTCACTTCTCCCGACACGCTGGTCTGATCAACCAGGCTTCCGCCGTAAGTGCCGCTGAGTTTGACCGTCAGATCGAAGACTGGGGCTTCGCGTAAATCCAGAATTTCGCCGCCAATAAAGAGATACTCCTCGCAGGTGTATTGCGGGAAGAGCATTGTGTTCGGGTAACCGCTGGGCGTGCCCTTGATCACGAAAGGCATCGGCTTTTCAGTGGGGGCGGGCGTGTGGGTCTGGGTTGGCTCGGGGGTGTGGGTTGCGGTTGGCTCCAGCGTCTGAGTGGGGGTGGGTGTGAGGGTGACGCTCCGGGTAGGCGTGATCTGAGTAATTGCGGTAGGCTCATTTGTGATCCCTGCCGGCAGATTGGTGGCTGTCGGTTTGACTTCAAGTGGGTTGGGCAGGATGCCGAGCAGCATCAACAAAACCACCAGCACCAGAGCCAATAGCAAGACGCCAGCCCCAACACTGCCGCAACCGGTTGATTTTTTGGGCGGCTCGATCGGCACTGCCATCGGGCGGGCGGCAGGACTGGATCGGCGGGCTGGTGGGCGGTTTCGAGTGCTCACGGGACCTGGATGACGATCTGTGAATTTGCGATTGCCGTGCTGAGCCAGTCATTGAGGGCTTTGGTTTGCAGGGTAATGCGTGCGTCGGTGGTGAGGGGGTGGGCAGACTCGTGCGCCTGCACCTCGATGATGTGGTAGCCAATCTCGGATTGGATAATTTCCGAGCGAGCGCCGACTTCAAGGCTGAAAGCGGCTGCTTCAACTTCGGGGTAGAGCAGGTAGCCGCGCGGGAACCAACCCAGTTCACCGCCGGATTCAGGGCTGTACTCCCAGGCCAACTTGCTAAAGTCCGTGCCGCTGGCAAGGCTTGTCAGCGCGCGTTGCGCGCCTTCGGGGGTGAGGGCGAAAATCTGCCTTGCCCGCACTTGTTCGACTTCCTCAGGGATTGTGGCTGAGATCTGGTCGCGCTGCCAGGCAGCTTCTGAGGCGAGCGTGAGCGCCATGCGGAACTCCGCGTCATCATAGTGATTGTTTGTCAGCCAGTCCGTTAAAGCATCCTGCGAACCCAGTCCAGCAGTCAGGTTATCAATCGTTACCTGCAGGTCCGCTTCGCTGAGGCTATAGCCGGTCTTGTGCGCTTCCTGTGCCAGCAGTTGCTGTTCGATCAGAAAATTAATGACAGTCTGGCTGATTTCCACATCGTCCGGCTTGACATCCTGACCAGCCAGCGAATCGCGGTAGCGCCAGACTTCGTTGTTGAAGTAACTCAGCGGGATGGGCTCGCCGTTGACCAGCGCCGCGGCGGGTATCGCTGTGGCAGTGGGCTCTTGCGTGGCAGTGGCTGTGCTGGCCACGGCCGTTGGGATGGTTGGCTCCTGGCTGGGGTTGACTGGCGGGGTTTGGGTCTTTTCACAGCCGGCAGACAGAAGAAGCGCTGTGGTTAAAACCACCAGCGCGAAAAAGGTTGCAGGTTTACGCGGAAACATGCGCTTATTATACTCATTCCTGATTTAGGCTTCAGAGAAAGGTGGTGCCAGTCTGCAGATGATGACAATCGTTAGCAAATACAGAATGGCGAGTGGTAATCTGTCTTTTTACCGTCACCCTCGCCGGTAGGGGCGAAGCATTCTGTACTTATACCAGAAATAACCATGAACTATTTATTGGAATGCTTCGCCCCTACGTCTAAATTGAAATCGGTCTGACGTTCATGACGCAGCATTATTACTGCACACGGAGCCGGATTGAGAAGCGCAATCCAGCCTACAACTACAACTGATCGTGCCGGCGTCCCAGCTGAACACGATATTTGACCGTCAGGTCTCCAACCACAACAAAGCAAAGGCAGATCGCCGCGCTGCGCTCGCGATGACGAGTTTACAAACAGCTTGCCCCGGCAGACACGGGGGGCTGCCACTACAAAAAAACCTTCCCACAACGATTTCCTAAAACACTCTTCTCAATTACACCGTATCTGTTTCAAATGTCCGT